>NZ_JBHVPH010000022.1:1055-147768 GCF_042887425.1 Kitasatospora sp. NPDC057940 | reverse complement strand
ATCGGAATTCGCTTTCCACTTGCCCCCGCTCTCTCGCGGCGACTCCGGAACTGTACGGGGACAGGACCGCCACATGCAAATCGCCCCTGCCCGGGGTCCCGGGCAGGGGCGATCAGTGCGACGCGGACCAGGTCAGCGGACCTCGGTGATCTCCGGACCGCGGGCGAACGGGTCAAGGGCCGCGCTGCCGAAACGGTTGTCGCCCTCGCCGGCCGCCGCAGCCGCACCGCCGCCGTCGGCGACCATCTGGGCGTCCTCGGGGAGCTTCAGCACGATCGGGTCGCGGGGCGCCATCGGGCTCTCGCCCCGGACGACGACCGTCTGCTGGAAGACCTGCTCCAGGATCCCGGCCATTTCCGGCTGCACGGCGGCCTGGCCCGAGATCACGCCGCGCAGGAACCAGCGCGGGCCGTCGCAACCGACGAAGCGCACCAGCTGTACGCCCTGGGTGCCGTCCGGCAGCTGCACCGGGACCTGCGCGCGGAGGTGCCAGCCGAGCGGGCCCTCCTCCTCCTCGATGAGGCCGCCCTGCGCGGTGATGCCGTTGGCGATCTCCTCCCGGACCTCCCCCCAGATGCCCTCCGACTTGGGAGCGGCGAAGGCCTGCAGCTGGATGGCGCTGTTGCCGAGGACGAGGGTCGCGGCGACGATCGCGTCACCGGCGACCTCCACCCGCAGCTCCATGCCCTCGACACCGGGGACCAGCAGACCCCCGAGGTCCACCCGCCCCTCCTCGGGGTTCTCCAGCTCGGAGTGGTCCCACGGACCGTCCGGCCGCGGGGCCGGCGGCAGGCCGACCTTGTCGGACGGGTCCAGCTCGGTCACGTTCTCGCTCTCGGCGGAACCTTCGACGTCATCGGCCGTCTCGTCGGCGCTGATGGCGTCGTCGGCGAGCTGCTCGACAGCGTCCTCGCTCTTCTGGCGACGACGGAACACGGTCACTGTCCTTCCCGGTCCAAGACCGATGCGAATACCTGCTCGGCTTCCTGCGAGGCCGCGGGAATGCTAGACCGCGGCGTGGCCGCCGGTCGACCCGAACCCGCCCTCGGCACGTGCCGACCCAGGCAGCTCGGCCACCTCGTGGAAGCGGGCCTTCTCGACCTGCTGGATCACCAGCTGGGCGATCCGGTCCCCTCGGCGGAAGCTGACCCCCTCGCGCGGGTCCAGATTGACGACGATCACCTTGATCTCTCCACGGTACCCGGCATCGACCGTCCCCGGGGCGTTCACGAGAGCAACTCCGCAACGAGCTGCCAGCCCGGACCGGGGGTGGACGAAGGCCGCGTAGCCGTCCGGGAGGGCGATCGCGATGCCGGTGGGCAGGACGGCCCGCTCACCGGGGGCCAGCTCGGCGTCCACGGTGGTGCGCAGATCGGCTCCCGCGTCGCCGGGCTGCGCGTAGGCGGGCAGCGGCAACTCGGGGTCGATGCGCCTGATCAGGACGTCCAGCGGCGGGCGGGGGGTGTTGCTCAAGGGTTCACCTCAAAGGCTCGTGCGCGCTTCATCAGATCCGGGTCGTCGAGGACCTTCTCGATGTCCTCGGGACGACCGTGCGTGGTGAAGTGTTCCAGCTTCACCTGGACGAAGAGCGCCTGCGCACGCACCGCGATCGGTCCGTCGGGGCCGCCGACGCGTGCCTCGGCGGCGCTGTAGATCTTGCGGCCGTGGACGCCGGTGACCCAGGCGCGCAGGTGCAGCACCGAGTCGACCGGGACGGGGCAGAGGAAGTCGGTCTCCAGCCGGCCGGTGACGGCGGGGGCGTGCAGCAGCCAGTTGAGCGTGCCGAGGGTCTCGTCCATGGCGGTGGTCAGCACTCCGCCGTGGGCCAGGCCGGGGCCGCCCTGGTGGACGTCCCGGACGGCGAACTCGGCGGTGACGTCGAGTCCCTCACCGGCGACCGCGTCGATCCGCAGCCCGCCGGGGTGCTGCGGGCCGCAGCCGAAGCAGTGCTCGTAGTGGGAGCCGAGCCGGGTGCCGGGGGCGGGCGCCTCGGGGGCGCGCGGCGGCAGTACGGCGTCCGGCGGCGGGGTGGTCGGGGACGGCGGCAGCGCGGGCGCCGGCCGGTCGGCGGGGGCAGTGGGGGTGGTCGAACCGGTCACGGGGCCCCAGCCTACCCAGGGGTAGCCGCGCGGCCGGTGGGGGTGGCGTCCCGGTGCCGGCGTCAGGGCGCCCACAATGGGGGCATGTACGACGAACGCCTCACGGTGCCGCGCTCCTGGTGGCTGCTCCCGGTCGCGACCGGGCTCACGCTCGCCCTGATCCTGCTGCGGGTCAGCGGTCTGGCCGCGCTGGTCGGGCTGGTGGTCGGCATCGCCGCCGGCGCGGTCGCGATCAGCAGCTACGGCTCGGTCCGGATCCGCGTGGTGCAGGGCTCGCTGGTGGCCGGGCCGGCCCGGATCCCGGTGGACGCCCTGGGCACCGCGCACCCGCTGAGCCCCGCCGAGGCGGTGGCCTGGCGCGGGCCGAAGGCCAACCCGCGCGCCTTCATGCTGCTGCGCAGCTACGTCCCGACGGCGCTGCGGATCGAGGTGACCGACCCGTCCGACCCGACGCCCTATCTCTACCTGTCGACCCGCTCGCCGATGAAGCTGGCGGAGGCGCTGGAGGAGGCCCGTCGCGGCGCCCGCACCTAGGACGTGTCCGGCCGATCCTGCCGGACAGCACCTGGCGGAGGGGCCCGCACGCGCCCGGGGCAGCCCCGGAGCGCGCACAGGCCCGAAAAAACGGAGAGGGACGGTTCCGCTGATGCGGGACCGTCCCTACGACTTTGTGCCGGCCGACGTGCTCATGGCCGACCCCGTCCTCCCGGTGCCGTCCGTCAGGACGGCTCCCGGACCTGCCGTCCGGCCCCGCTGCCCGGGGCCGGAAGGGGCGCTGTGCCGGCCCCGCGGAAGCCGCGGGTGCCGGGCCCTGTCCGCCGCGGTGCTCAGGCGCCGCAGTCCCGGCAGATCGGGTTGCCGTTCTTCTCGCTGTACAGCTGACTGCGGTGGTGCACCAGGAAGCAGCTCATGCAGGTGAACTCGTCGGCCTGCTTCGGCAGCACCCGGACCGCGAGCTCCTCGTTCGAGAGGTCCGCGCCCGGGAGCTCCATGCCCTCGGCCGCGTCGAACTCGTCGACGTCGACAGAGCCGCCGCCCTTGTCGTTCCGCCGAGCCTTGAGTTCCTCGATGCTGTCTTCGTTGAGCTCGTCGTCGGTCTTGCGTGGGGTGTCGTAGTCCGTTGCCATTGTTCGCTCTCCCCCTCCGGGTTTGTGCGGTGTGTGCGGTATCTCCAGCGCACGTAACGCATGGGGGGTCGGTCTTGTGCCCGACCCGAGGCGGAGATTTTGCCTTACTTCAAGCCCTGTTACTCAATCGACACTCAGCCAGGGGTCCGTTGGGGTGATCCACCAGGCTGCGGGAGGCCTCACGCTGGGCCATCGCCAGCCTCCTCCAGCATCCGCTCGGCGGCCACTCACAGTGAGCACGGGCCGCACTGATGCTCGTCCGTTCCCTTGCCCACCTGGGGTACCGGCCAATCATCCGGCCGGGTGCGGACCCGAAATCCGGTCACGGACTGCGATCGGTACCCCAGTTCGGGTGATCACTCTCCGAGGTCGGGCGAAGCCGCGGAGCGACACGATGTGAGCTTGGTCACGTTCAGAATCTTCCAGGGCAAACCACGGAAAATCCACCCACTTCGGCTGCTCCGCCGAACACCCTAGTCGGCACTGCGGCGCGCGGCCCGACGGGCCAGGATCGCGGCCTGGCGCTCCTCGAACTTGCGTGCCTGGCCGTCCAGCCCGTCCAGGAAGACGCCGAGCTCGTTCTGCGCCAGCAGGCCTTCCGGGCCGAGGCCGCCGATCTCCATCACGCGCAGGTGGCGCAGCACCGGCTGCAGCACGTCGTCGTGGTGGATGCGCAGGTTGTAGACCCCGCCGAGGGCGATCTGCGCGGCGGCCCGCTCGAAGCCGGGGATGCCGTGGCCGGGCATCCGGAAGTTGGTGACCACGTCGGCCACGGCCCGCATGGCCTGGTCGGGGGCGATCTCCAGGGCGGCCTTCAGCAGGTTCCGGTAGAAGACCATGTGGAGGTTCTCGTCGTTGGCGATCTTCGCCAGCAGCTGGTCGCAGAGCGGGTCGCCGGCGTACTTGCCGGTGTTGCGGTGCGAGATGCGGGTGGCGAGCTCCTGGAAGGCCACGTACGCGACCGACTGCAGCATGCTGTGCGCGTTGTCGGACTCGAAGCCCTCGGACATGTGGCTCATCCGGGCCCGCTCCAGCTCCACCGGGTCGACGGCCCGGGTGGCGAGCAGGAAGTCGCGAATCGCTATCCCGTGCCGGCCCTCCTCGGCGGTCCAGCGGTGCACCCAGGTGCCCCAGGCGCCCTCGCGGCCGAACATGCTGGCGATCTCGTGGTGGTAGCTGGGGAGGTTGTCCTCGGTCAGCAGGTTCACCACCAGCGACACCCGGCCGAGCGGCGTCACCTGGGACTGCTCGACGGCCCAGGCGTCGCCGCCCATCACGCCGTCGAAGTCACGGCCCTGGCTCCACGGCACGAACTCGTGCGGCATCCACTCCTTGGCCACGGTGAGGTGGCGGTTGAGCTCCTTCTCCACGACCTCTTCGAGGGCCAGGATCAGCCGGGCGTCGGTCCAGCCGGTCGATCCGAGGGAGGCGCTGCTCTGCACAGGGGCGATGGTCACGGTCTTGCTCCTGGGGGACGGCACGCGCGGGACGGGCGCGTTGGGCGGGCACGTCTGCGACGCACTTACGGTTCCGTAGGTTACGACACCGTAAGTTGCCCGGGCAGGAAATGACAAGCCGCCCCCGCCAGGCCTTATGTCGTCTTGACGGGCCTGACGGGGGCGGCGGTGAACGGTCGCTTACGGAGCGCGGCGGCGGGGAGGGCGCGGCGGGCCCGGGAGGGGCCCGGCGGGCGGGGTCAGGGGTTGGGGATCCGGACCCGCATGGTGAGGCCGCCACCGGCGCGCGCAGTGGCCTCGATGGTGCCACCGTGGGCGCGCACCACCGAGCGGACGATGGACAGGCCGAGCCCGACCCCCTTGTCGCTGCGGGTGCGGTCGGCGCCCTTGACCCGGCGGAACGGTTCGAAGATGTGCTCCAGCTCGTAGCCGGGCACCACCGGGCCGGTGTTGGACACCACCAGCTCGCCGCCGCCGGGCACCTCGGCGGTGGCCAGCTCGACCCAGCCGCCGGGGGTGTTGTACCGGACGGCGTTCTGCAGCAGGTTGAGCGCCAGCCGCTCCAGCAGCACGCCGTTGCCCGCGACCACGGCCGGAGCGAGCTTGGAGCGCAGCTCGACCTCGCGCCGGTCCGCCTCGGCCCTGGTCTGCTCCAGGGCGCGGGTGGCCACCTCGGAGAGCTCCACCGGGCGGCGGTCGGTCAGCTCGTTCTCGCTGCGGGCGAGCAGCAGCAGGCCCTCCACCAGCTGTTCGCTGCGCTCGTTGGTGGCCAGCAGGGTCTTGCCGAGCTGCTGGAGGTCGGGCGAGGCGGCCGGGTCGGAGAGCTGGACCTCCAGCAGGGTGCGGTTGATCGCCAGCGGGGTGCGCAGTTCGTGCGAGGCGTTGGCGACGAAGCGGCGCTGGGAGTCGAAGGACCGGTCCAGCCGGTCCAGCATGTCGTCGAAGGTGTCGGCGAGTTCCTTGAGCTCGTCGTCCGGCCCGTCCAGCTCGATCCGCCGGTGCAGGTCGGAGGAGGCGACGTCGCGGGCGGTGCGGGTGATCCGGCCGAGCGGGCGCAGCACCCGGCCGGCCAGCGCGTAGCCGGCCGCGAAGGCGATCACGGCGAGGCAGACCAGCATCGTGAGCGACTTGCGCAGCAGGGTGTTGAGCGCCGAGTTGGAGCGCAGCAGGTAGTCGCCGGCCTGCTCCTGGTTGAACTGCGCGCTGTTCATCGGGACGCCGTTGACCCGCAGGCTGCCGTCGAACTGGAACGTGCGCGGCGCCAGGTTGTTCACGGCGTCCTGGAAGAACACGTACATCAGCAGCAGCAGGACCACGCCGGCCATCAGGAACATGCCGCCGTAGAGCAGGGTGAGCCGCATCCGGATGGTCGGCCGGAAGGGCAGCCAGGCGAGCATGCCGTCGCCGGGTGCGTAGCGTCCGGACTGGGGCGCGCGCGGGGGGTGCTGGGGCTTGGGCGGTACGGCGCGCGGGCCGCCGGCGGGCGCGCCGGAGGGCCCGCCGGCCGGGGGCGGGGTGGTCATGATGGTCCTCTCGGGGCGTCCGCCGGGGGCGGGCGCGGGGTGGGGGGAGCCCGACCGGGTCCGGCGAACGGATCCGGTCCGCTCGGATCCGGTCAGGTGGTCCGGCGCGTCCGGTCGGATCCGGTCAGATCCGGTAGCCGGAGCCCGGGACGGTGACGATCACCGGCGGGTCGCCGAGCTTGCGGCGCAGCGTCATCACGGTGACGCGCACGACGTTGGTGAACGGGTCGGTGTGCTCGTCCCAGGCCTTCTCCAGGAGCTGCTCGGCGGAGACGACGGCGCCGCCGGCCCGCATCAGCACCTCCAGGACGGCGAACTCCTTGGGGGCGAGCTGGACAGTGCGGCCCTCACGGATCACCTCGCGGCGGCCCGGGTCGAGCGAGATGCCGGCCCGCTCCAGCACCGGGGGCAGCGGAACGGTCGCGCGGCGGCCCAGCGCCCTTACCCGGGCGACGAGTTCGCTGAAGGCGAACGGCTTCGGAAGGTAGTCGTCCGCGCCGATCTCCAGGCCCTCGACCCGGTCGCTGATGTCGCCGGAGGCGGTCAGCATGATCACCCGGGTGGCCAGGCCCTGTTCGACCACCTTGCGGCAGACGTCGTCGCCGTGGACCAGCGGGAGGTCGCGGTCCAGGACCACGACGTCGTAGTCGTTGACCGCGATGCGCTGGAGCGCGGCCTCCCCGTCGTACACCACGTCGACGGCCATCGCCTCGCGGCGCAGGCCGGTGGCGACAGCCTCGGCGAGCAACTGCTCGTCCTCGACGACGAGAACCCGCACGATCGTTGTCCCTTCTCCAGGCCGGCCCCGGAAGCGGACGCGCGGCTCCGACGGTGCCTCCATCCTGCCTGGTCCGCCGGTAAAGCAGCGATAAGCTGCCGCTCAGGCACGGAGCGTTGGCGGCAGGTGATGACCGTTCGTGTCGGGACCAGTCCGATTGGACTGTGACACAGGCAACTTTCTCGGGCCGGAAGGTTTCCCCCTCTCCCCGGCGGGGAGGACAGGTTCACACCCGCGATCTGGCTGTTGGCCGATCGCACCCACCCGCCGTGCGTTCATCCGCGCCGGCCCTGGGGCTGGGACGTCACCGGGAGCGGCCGAAGGCCGTCTCCGCGCTCGACCGGAGATCCACGACCTGCCGGACGGGGCGCTGCCGCTGGCCACACCTCCTCGGGGCGGAGAACGTACGACCGTGCACGTCCGACACAGTAAGGGGGCCCGTATGGACGCCTTCAAGGCCGGAATCCTGCAGCGCATAGCCAACGCCGAGCAGGATCTGCACCGCGCGATCGAGGCCGGGGACGAGTTCCTCGCCGAGGTGGAGCAGTCCGAGCTGGACGACCTCCGCCGGCTCGCCGCCGAGCACGGCGTGGACACCGTGCTGGAGCGCCACCGCACCGCCGCCTGATCCACCCGACCTTCCGACCCGACGCCGGACCTCCGGCACCAGCGGCCCTGCGGGGGTCGTGCGAAAATCCCAGGCCCTGGCATCCCCCGTATGCCAGGGCTCTTCGCTGTCCAGGACCGTCCGAGGCCCCGGGGCGCGCCCTCAGTCCGCCCAGGCGCGCAGCGCGGCCAGCCGCTCCTGCAGCGGCTGGTACACGCCCGGCGCGGCGGCCACGGTCAGCTCGCCGTCCGGGCCGTGGCCGGGGCGGCCGCCGACCAGGGCCCCGGCCTCGGCGGCGATCAGGCAGCCGGCCGCGCGGTCCCAGGGGGCGAGGCCGCGCTCGTAGTAGCCGTCCAGCCGCCCGGCGGCGACGTCGCACAGGTCCACCGCGGCGGCCCCGCCCCGGCGGATGTCCCGCACCTCGGGCATCAGGGACAGCAGCACCTCGGCCTGGCGGGTCCGCACCGACTGGACGTAGTTGAAGCCGGTGCCGATCAGCGCCTGGCCCCACGGCGGGGCCGGGCGGGTGGCGAGCGGCCGGCCGTCGAGCCGGGCGCCGCGCCCGAGGACGGCGTGGAACAGCTCGCCGCGGGCCGGCGCGTACACCACGCCGACGACCGCCCGGCCGTCCAGCTCGGCGGCCACGCTGACCGCCCAGGAGGGCAGCCCGTACAGGTAGTTGACCGTGCCGTCGAGCGGGTCGACGACCCAGCGCACCCCGCTGGTGCCGGGCCGCTCGGCGCCCTCCTCGCCGAGGTAGCCGTCCTCGGGGCGGCGCTCGGTGATCAGTTCCAGGACGAGCTTCTCGGAGGCGAGGTCCATCTCGGTCACCACGTCGACCGGGCTGCTCTTGGTGCCGGCCACGCCGAGGTCGGCGGGCCGGCCGTCGCGCAGCAGGGCGCCGGCCTGCCGGGCCGCGTCCAGGGCGACCTCCAGCAGGTCGTCGAGGAGCCGGTCGTCGGGCAGGGCGGGAGTGGGCACGGGTCTCTCCTCCGGGAAAGCGGGACGGGCGGTCAGCGCTCGGCGGCGGCCGGGCGGGGGGCTCGCGGGTTGGGGCAGCAGGCCACCGCGCACACGTCGTGGCTGGGGCCGAGCGCGCCGAGGGCGCAGCGGGTCACCGGCTCTCCGCGCTCGGCGGCGGCCCGCTCCAGGACCAGTTCGCGCACCGCGGCGGTGAACCGCGGGTCGGCGCCGACGGTGGCGGCGCGGGCCACCGGCAGGCCGAGTTCGGCGGCCTTGGCGACGGCCTCGGTGTCGAGGTCGTACTTGACCTCCATGTGGTCGGAGACGAAGCCGATCGGGACCATCACCACGGCGGGCGCGCCGTCGGCGTGCTGGGCCTCCAGGTGGTCGCAGATGTCCGGTTCCAGCCACGGCGTGTGCGGGGCGCCGCTGCGGCTCTGGAACACCAGCTCCCAGGGCCGGTCCGCGACGCCGGTGCGCTCGGCGACGGCCCCGGCGATCAGCCGGGCGACGTCCAGGTGCTGGGCGACGTACGCGCCGCCGGGGCGGCCGCGGGCCGGGTCGTCCGGGGCGCCGGAGGTCTCGGCCATGGCGTCCGGGATGGAGTGGGTGGTGAACGCCAGCCGGGCGCCGGCCCGGACGTCCTCGGGCAGCCGCGCCAGGGCGGCCAGGGTGGCGTCGACCATCGGCTCGACGAAGCCCGGGTGGTTGTAGAAGTGCCGCAGCTTGTCGACCCGCAGCTCGGGCAGGCCCTCGGCGGCGAGGGCGGCCAGCGCGTCGGCCAGGTTCTCCCGGTACTGGCGGCAGCCCGAGAAGCCGGCGTAGGCGCTGGTGGCGAGGACGGCGACGCGGCGGTGGCCGTCGGCGGCCAGTTCGCGCAGGGTGTCCACCAGGTAGGGCGCCCAGTTCCGGTTGCCCCAGTAGACCGGCAGGTCCAGACCGTGCTCGGCGAAGTCCTTGCGCAGCGCGGCGAGCAGTTCGCGGTTCTGCTCGTTGATCGGGCTGACCCCGCCGAACAGGAAGTAGTGCTTGCCGACCTCCTTCAGCCGCTCCTTGGGGATGCCGCGGCCCCGGGTCACGTTCTCCAGGAACGGGACGACGTCCTCGGGGGCCTCGGGCCCGCCGAAGGAGAGCAGCAGCAGGGCGTCGTACGGCTGCGGCGCTGCCGGGGCGGCGCCGGACGGGAAGGGTTTGCGCGCGTCGGACATGGCACCGATCCTGCCATTGCGGGGCCGGAGAGCCCCGTCGGGGCCGCGATGGTGTCCGGAAAATACTGTTTGCCAAGGTACGTAAGCTGTGTTGACCAGCCTCGTTCCTTACCCCCGCGGAGCTCCCGTGCTGTCCAGCTACCGCCAGATATTCGCCTCCCCCGGCAGTCTGGCCTTCTCCTCCACCGGCTTCGTCTCCCGGCTGCCGATCTCCATGACCGGCATCGGCATCGTGACCATGCTCTCCCAGCTCAGAGGCTCCTACGGGGTGGCGGGCCTGGTCTCGGCGACCCTGGCGATCTCCGCCGCACTGCTCGGCCCGCAGGTCTCCCGGCTGGTGGACCGGCACGGACAGCGCCGAATAATCGTCCCGGCCATGGCACTCACCATCGTCGCCGTGGTCGGACTGCTGCTGTGCGCCCGGCTCAAGGCGCCGGACTGGACGCTCTTCGTCTTCGCGGCCGGGATGGGCGTCATGCCGAGCACCGGCGCGATGGTCCGCGCCCGCTGGGCCCACCTGTACCGCGACGACGCCCCCAAGCTGCACACCGCGTACTCCTTCGAGGCCGTCGTCGACGAGGTCTGCTTCATCGTCGGACCGATCCTCTCCATCGGCCTGGCCACCTCCGTCTTCCCCGAGGCCGGCGTCCTGCTCGCCGGGGTCTTCCTCGCCGTCGGCGTCCTGCTGTTCGCCGGGCAGCGCGCCACCGAACCGCCGGTCCACCCGGGCGCCCGGCACGTCGGCGGCTCGGTGATCCTCAACCGCGGCCTCCAGGTGCTGATCCTCACCTTCGTCGCCACCGGCGCGATCTTCGGCTCGGTCGAGGTCGTCACCGTCGCCTACTCCGAGACCCAGGGGCACAAGTCCCTCGCCAGCGTGATCCTCGCGCTGTGGGCGCTCGGCTCCTGCGTGGCCGGCGTGGTGTTCGGCACCCTCAAGCTCACCGGCTCGATGGCCGGCCGCTTCTTCGTCGGCGTCCTGTTCATGGCGCTCAGCATGGCGCCGCTGCTGCTGGTCGCCGAGTCGGTGCGCGGAGTCGGCGGCCTGATCGCGGTCGGCGGCGCGCTGCTGATCGCGGGCATCGCCATCTCCCCCACGCTGATCACCGCGATGGCCCTGGTCGAACGGCTCGTCCCGGCCGCCCAGCTGACCGAGGGCATGACCTGGACGACCACCGGGCTCGCCCTCGGCGTCGCCGTCGGCTCCTCCGCCGGCGGCTGGGTGGTGGACGCCGCCGGCTCCGCCGCGGGCTACTGGGTGCCGCTGACCGCCGGGGTCTTCGGCGTGGTCACCGCGCTCGCCGGACTCGGCCGCCTGCGCGCCGGGCTCGCCTCCGAGCAGACCGCCGACGAGCCCGTCGAAGCGGCCGAACAGACCGTAGACCTCGAACGGTGAACTGACTAATCTCTCCCTACCCGCGGGCCTACCCGCGGGTAGGGCGGCCCCCACCGCCCCGGACCGCGCCGACCCCGGTCGGCCACGGAGCAGGAGGCGGCGCCATGCCCCAGACCACTACCGCGACCCCCACCCGGTGGACCAACTGGGCCGGGAACCAGAGCGCCCGGCCCGCCCGGGCCGCCACCCCCGGCACCGCGGAGGAGCTGGCCAAGGAGATCCTGCGCGCCGCCGAACAGGGCCGCACCGTCAAGGCCGTCGGCTCCGGCCACTCCTTCACCTCGATCGCCTCCGCCGGCGACGGCGTCCTGCTCCGCCCGCACGCGCTCACCGCCGTCCGCGAGATCGACCGCGAGGCCGGCACCATCACCGTCGAGTCCGGCCTCCCACTCGCCCGGCTCAACCGGATCCTCGCCGCCGAGGGCCTCTCCCTCACCAACATGGGCGACATCGAGGTGCAGACCGTGGCCGGCGCCACCAGCACCGGCACCCACGGCACCGGCCGCGACTCCGGCTCGCTCGCCGCCCAGATCCGCGCCCTGGAGATCGTCCTCGCCGACGGCAGCGTCCGGCGCTGCTCCCCCACCGAGCACCCCCGGCTCTTCCAGGGCGCCCGGCTCGGCCTCGGCGCCCTCGGCGTGATCACCGCGCTGACCTTCGCCGTCGAGCCGGCCTTCCTGCTCACCGCGCACGAGCAGCCGATGGCCTTCGACGAGGTGCTGGAACGGCTGGACGACCTCACCGCGGTCAACGAGCACTTCGAGTTCTACTGGTTCCCGCACACCGACCGCTGCGCCACCAAGCGCAACAACCGCAGCCAGGGCCCGGCCGCCCCGCTGCCCCGGTTCAAGGAGTGGCTGGAGGACGACTTCCTCTCCAACACCGTCTGGGAGGGCGCCTGCCGGGTCGGCCGGCGCTTCCCCGCCAGCATCCCCGCCATCGCCTCGCTGGCCAGCCGCGCCTGGTCCGACCGCAGCTACACCGACACGGCGCACCGGGTGTTCACCAGCCCGCGCAAGGTGCGCTTCGTGGAGATGGAGTACGCGGTGCCGCGCGCGGCCGTCGCCGGAGTGCTGCGCGAGCTGAAGGCCCTGGTCGAGCGCTCCGACTGGAAGGTCGGCTTCCCGGTGGAGGTGCGCTTCGCCCCCGCCGACGACCTCTGGCTCTCCACCGCCTCCGGCCGGGACAGCGCCTACATCGCCGTCCACCTCTACCGGGGCACCGCCGACCAGGGCTACTTCACCGGCGTCGAGCAGCTGATGTGCGCCCACCAGGGCCGCCCGCACTGGGGCAAGCTGCACACCCGGGACGCCGAGTACCTGTCCGGCGCCTACCCGCACTTCGGCGACTTCACCGCCCTGCGCGACGAGGTCGACCCGCAGCGCGTGTTCGGCAACGACTACCTGCGCCGGGTCCTCGGCGCCTGATCACGGGGTGGCGCCCTGGGTCGGCGCCGCGGGCTGCGGCGGGGCCACCGAGGCGGGGGCGTTGCTCGGCACCGGCGGCTGCGGGCTCGCCCCGCCGGAGGTGCCGGGGGGCTTCCCGCCGTCCGCGGTCGGCGACGAACCGGCCGACGGCGTCGTGTTCGGGCCCGCCGAGGGCGAGGCCGAACCGCCGCCGTGCTCACCGGCCCCACCGCTCGGGCCCGCGCTCGGGCCGGTGCTCGGTTCCCGGCCCGGCCGCGTCGTCGGCGGGGCCGAGGCGCCGCCGGACGGCGAGGGCTCCGAGCCGCGCCCGCCGCCGGTGGAGGGCCGCTCCGCCGGCGGCGTCTCCCGCGGGGAGGAGGACTTCGGGCTCACCACGCCACCGAAGGAGGTGCCGTTGCCCGACTCGCCCTTCACCGTCGCCGACACCGGCTGACCGGTGGCCAGTTCGAACGCCAGGATCGGCGTCATCGCCACCACGAACACCAGCCCCGACACCGCCGCGTAGGTCTTCCAGGTCCACCGCCGACGCGCCCGGACCACCTGCGGCTCGTTCCACTCCGAGGAGATCGCCGACGGCGCCGGCTCCACCGGACGCTCCGGCACCTGGCGCAGCCCGTTCACGGCGTGGCCGGGCCCCCGGTCCACCACCGCCTCGCGCAGCTGCTCGCCGGTGCGCCGGAAGATGTGCTGGAACACCGCACCGCCGGTGGTGGCCCCGACACTGACCACCGCCGCACCCAGGATCGTTCCGTACACGCCGAGTTCGGAGGCGAGCAGCGCCCCCACCACCGTGGCCAGCGCACTCGCCGCGACCTGAGCCACACTCAGATCGATCCGCTTGCGCTCCTTCTTGCCGCCCTCCTCGGCGGGGCTCCGCTCCGGCATCAACATCCCTCGGTCCGTACGACTGTCCCTCGAACAAGTCACTCCATCTTGCCCAAAGAAGGACACAAGGGACGAAAATGCGGTTCTCCGGCCCCGATATATGTGAAGATGATCACCGTTCACCCGCCGGTGGTCCGCCGTTGGGGGCATGCGCTCTTGAGATTCCCGTGAATCGCGGGAGACTTGAGCGGCGAGCCGCCCCTTCGGATGCCACGAATGGAGTACTGTTCGTAAAGCCTGAGCCTTGGGTCGACTTGTCGACTGCGCCCACACCGGCAGCTTGACGAAGAGCCACGGAACAGGCACGCACGGCGACGCCCGTCCCGGACCGTCGCGAACACTCCGCGTGCGAGGACGGCCGGGGCACCCAGGCGCGACGTCGACGGATGGCGTGGCAAAAAGGCAACCGTGCCACAGCGGCGTGACCGGGCGTATGCCCGACACGCCGGGGAACTCAGCAAGGTTGTGGCCAGTCGCGAGCGGGCAGGCCACACTCAGTACGGGAGCAGCGACGCAGGTGACGTCGGCAGGCACCACCCGGGAGGTAACCGTGCCCGAACTGCGGGTTGTGGCCGTCAGCAACGACGGCACACGGCTGGTGCTCAAGGCTGCCGACAGCACGGAGTACACCCTTCCCATCGACGAGCGGCTGCGCGCCGCCATCCGCGGGGATCGTCCGCGCCTCGGCCAGATCGAGATCGAGGTCGAGAGCCATCTGCGGCCCCGGGACATCCAGGCCCGGATACGAGCCGGTGCCTCCGCCGAGGAGGTCGCCCAGGCCGCCGGCATCTCCGTCGACCGGGTCCGCCGCTTCGAGGGTCCGGTCCTCGCCGAGCGCGCCTTCATGGCCGAACGCGCCCGCAAGACCGCCATCCGCCGCAACGGCGAATCCACCGGGCCCCAGCTCGGCGAGGCCGTCGCCGAGCGGCTCGCGCTGCGCGGCGCCGAGAAGGACACCGAACGCTGGGACTCCTGGCGGCGCGACGACGGCACCTGGGAGGTCATCCTCTCCTACCGTGCCGACGGCGAGGGCCGCAGCGCCTCCTGGACGTACGACCCGCCCCGGCGCCTGGTCCAGCCCAACGACGACGAGGCCCGCGCGCTGATCGGCGAGAACGTCGAGCGCGAGGAGGAGTCGGTCTTCCCGTTCATCCCGCGGATCGCCCGGCTCCCCCAGGACCGGCCGCCCCGCCCGATGATCGACCGGCCCTCCGCCGACCGCATCATGTCGGCCCGCGAGGTCCGCGAGTCCCGTGAGGCCACCGCCGAGTCCAGGGACTCCCTGACCAGCCTGCTCGACGTGGTCCCCGCCTTCCGCGGCGACCTCGCCGTCGGCCCCGCCCCGATCGAACCGGTGCCCGCAGAGGTCGCCGAGGAGAGCGAGGAGGCGGCCGCGGCCGCCGCACCGGCGGTCGGCGCGGGCTCGGCCTACGCCGACATCCTGATGCCGCGGGCCGTCGCACCGCACCGCGAGCGCCTGGTCGGCACCACCGACCGCCAGGCCGAGGCGGACGGCGTCCGGCCCGGCCGCCGGGCCACCGTGCCCAGCTGGGACGAGATCGTCTTCGGCAGCCGGCGCAAGAAGCAGGAATAGCAGCCCCTACGTCAGGGGCGGGAGGCCCGGTCTCCCGCCCCTGACGTATGCCCCGGCTCAGCCCGGCTGGTCGGTCACCGCCACCGGGCGGGCCTCGTCGCTCGACCACTCGCTCCACGACCCCGGGTACAGCGTCGCCGGCAGGCCCGCCACCTCCAGCGCCAGGATCTGGTGCGCCGCCGTCACCCCCGAGCCGCAGTACACCGCCGTCTCCCGCTCACCCGCGCCCAGCGCGCGGAACCGCGCCGCCAGCTCCGCGGCCGGCCTGAACCGCCCGTCGGCCGCCACGTTCTCGGCCGTCGGCGCCGACACCGCACCCGGGATGTGCCCGGCGCGCGGGTCCACCGGCTCGCTCTCGCCCCGGTAGCGGTCCCCCGCCCGGGCGTCCAGCAGCAGCGCACCGCGCGCCCAGGCCGCCGCACCGTCCGCGTCCACCACGGGCAACTGCCCCGGGAGCGGCTTGAAATCACCCTCCGCCGGCGCCGGGACCTCCGCCGTCACCGGCAGTCCGGCCGCCGTCCAGGCCGCGTACCCGCCGTCCAGCACCCGGACGTCCCGGTGTCCGGCCCAGCGCAGCAGCCACCAGGCGCGGGCCGCCGCCAGCGAGGCCGCGCCGTCGTACACCACCACCGGGCGGCCGGAGTCCACCCCCAGGCGGCGCATCGCCGCGCCGAACTCCTCCGGGTCGGGCAGCGGGTGGCGGCCGCCCCGGCCGGGGGCGCCCGGCGGGGCCGCGAGGTCCCGGTCCAGGTCGACGAAGCGGGCGCCGGGCAGGTGCCCGGCCCGGTACTCCTCGACGGCGGTCGGGCCGGACTGGGCGGCACCGACCAGCCGGTAGCGCACGTCCAACAGCACCGGCGGGAGCGCGGAGGCGAGCGCCTGCGCCAGCCCGGCCGCGGAGATCAGCGGGGAACCGTCGTTGTAGGTGGTCATGGCGGCCATTGTCGCGCAGCGCCGCCACCCCGCTGCTCTTTGTGCGGTCTTTGCCGGAATTTCCGCGCGGCCCGAGGGTTCGACGCGCGCCAGAGTGGAAGCATCACCCTCGCGCGCGAGGATTTCCGTGCGCCGACCACCCATTGCGCCAACCACCCATGAGGAGGCCCGCATTGCCCGCGGTGGAACTCCGACTGGCCCAGGGCACCCCCTGCTGGGTCAGCCTGCTGACCGACGACCTGGCCGGCGCCCGCGCGTTCTACGCCGACCTGCTCGGCTGGACCTACACCCCGGGCCCCGGCCAACTCGGCGCCTACGTCCGCGCCGAACTCGACGGGGCACCGGTCGCCGGCCTCGGCGTCTCCACCGCCACCGGCTTCCCGGTGCAGTGGACCAGCTACTTCGCCGTCGACGACGCCGACCACACCGCCCAACTGGTGCGCGCCTGCGGCGGAACCGTGGCCGTCGGGCCGCTCCAGGCCGAACGCGCCGGGCGGATGGCCATCGCCGCCGACGTCTCCGGCGCCGTCTTCGGCCTCTGGCAGGGCGAGGAGCACACCGGCCGGGAGGCCGGGCCCGAACCCGGCGGACCGGCCTGGACCGAACTGCTCACCCCCGACACCGACGGCGCCGTCGCCTTCTACACCGCGGTACTCGACCGCCCCGTCCGGCACGCCGACGACGAGTCCGCGCTACTCGTGCACGGGCGGCCGGTCGCCGGCATCCGGCACCGCGCCGAACTGCGCGGCCATCCGCCCCGCTGGCGGGTCCACTTCGCCGTCCGCGACGCCGACGCCACCGCCCGGCACGCCGTCGGACTCGGCGGCCGCATCCTGGTCGAACCGCACGACACCGCCCGCGGCCGCACCGCCCGGCTGTCCGACCCGCAGGGCGGGCACTTCTCGGTGCTGGAACTCCGCTAGCGCGCCCGGGACAGGACTCAGACCTGCTGCTCGAAGGGCAGCACGTCCGGCGAGAGCACCGAGGCCCGGGCCGTCGCGGCGGTCAGCCGTCGGCGGTGGTGCCGGCGGCAGAGCACCTCGTACCCGACCTCGTCCTCGTTCACCGAGATGTCGCCGACCACCACCTGGGCACCCTCGACCACCATCACCCCGCCCACCGTCCGGGCGTTGTGCGTCGCCCGCGCACCGCACCAGCACAGCGCCTCGACCTGGAGCACCTCCACCCGGTCCGCCAGCTCGATCAGCCGCTGGGAGCCGGGGAACAGCCGGGTGCGGAAGTCCGTGGTGATCCCGAACGTGTAGGCGTCGATGTCGAGTTCGTCCACCACCCGGGCCAACTGGTCGACCTGCTCGGCGGCGAAGAACTGCGCCTCGTCGCAGATCAGGTAGTCCACCCGGCCGCCCGCCGAGAGCCGGTGCACCACGTACGCGTGGAAGTCGAAGTCGTCCGTCACCTCGACCGCGTCCGCCCGCAGGCCCAGCCGGCTGGAGATGGTCGCCGCGCCGGCCCGGTCGTGGCGGGTCAGGATGAGGCCCTGCCGGCCGCGGGCGGAGTGGTTGTGGTCCATCTGCAGCGCCAGCGTCGACTTGCCGCAGTCCATCGTGCCCGAGAAGAACACCAGTTCAGCCATGGGTGGAGCAAAGGCCTTTCACATCAGGGGAGTTCGGGCACAGAAGAGTCAAGTACCTGGCTCAGCCGCGAACTTCGAGCAGCGGCACGAACTGCTCGACCGGGGTCATCGAACCGTGCAGACCGATCATCGCGGACTCGCCCGGCTCGTTGCGGGAGGCGGTGATCGCGATGTCGTCCCGCGCCGCGGCCACCACGTCGCCGATCCGCCCGTACACCCGCTCGTCCACGGCCGGACCGAACCAGCCCGCCGCGATCGCCTGGTCCCGGGTGGCCACCCACATCCGGTCGCCCAGCACCTCGCTCCAGACCGTGAACACGTCGGCCGCCGCACCGGGCACCGCGTACACGTGCCGGGCCCGGCCCTCGCCGCCCAGCAGGGCCACGCCGGCGCCAAGCTCCCAGTCCTCGTCGAAGTCGATCCGGTCCTCCGGCGCGATGTCGATCATGCCGTGGTCCGCGGTCACGTACATCGCCGAACGCGGCGGCAGCCGCTCGGCCAGCCGGCGGGCCAGCCGGTCCACCGCGTCCAGGGTCATCCGCCACTCGTCCGAGTCCACCCCGAAGCGGTGGCCCGCACCGTCCAGCTCGCTGACGTACGTGTAGACCAGCGCCCGGTCGTGCTCGGCCAGCCAGGAGGCCGCCAGGTCCATCCGCTCCTCGCCCGTGGTCCGGCCCAGGAAGGTGCCGCCGGACAGCGCCACCCTGGTCAGCGGCGTCTGCGAGAACAGCGGGGAGGACACCTGCGCGGTCGCCACCCCGGCGGCGTCCGTCCGCTCGAAGACCGTCGGGTACGGCTGCCAGACGTGCGGGTCGGTGTGCGGCTGCCAACGCAGCTGGTTCATCAGATAGCCGGCGCCCGGCACCGCGACCGTGTACCCGGCCAGGCCGTGCAGCCCCGGCGGCGTGCCGGTGCCGACCGAGGCCAGCGAAGTCGCCGTGGTCGACGGGAAACCAGCGGTCAGCGGGCGGCCCGAACCGCCCATCGAGCTCCCGGCCAGCGAGGACAGGAACGGCGCGTACTCCGGGTGCCGCAGCAGCAGCTCCCAGCCCAGGCCGTCCACCAGGAACACCACCACCCGGTCGGCCGGGGCGATCGGCAGGGTCGCGGTGAAGCCCGGGACGCCCAGGCCCGCCGCCACCGAGGGCAACAGGTCGCAGAGCGAACCGCTGCCGTACGGGGGCGCGGGAGCCGCGGCCGGGTCGAGGATCTCGAAGGCGTCGAAGCCGCCGGAGGGTGCGAAGGACATGAAACCGGATTCGTAGCAGTCGAAGGCGGCGGCGCTCAGACCCGCGGGCCGTTGCTGATCGTCGCGTCGGAGAGCGCGCGGGCGAACACCAGTGCCTGGGCCACCGTCTCCGGGCCGTCACCGGCCTCGCTCACCCGCAGTGAGAGATCGTCAGCCGTCGCCGAACCGGTGTAGCCGTGGTCAGCCTCGCAGTTCGGGTCCGAACAGCCCGCGGGCTCCAGGTCCAGCCGCTGCACCGCACCCCAGCCGATCGTCAGCACCACCTCGCGCGGCAGCGTCCCCGGCGTGTACGTCTCCGGGTTCGCGACCATCCGGCTCAGCACGACCGAACCGATCCGGTCCAGCCGGACACTCTCCGTCGACGTCGTCGCGAACGGCACCGCCGGGCTGCCCGCGTCCCCCGACTGCTCGTCGGTGTGGCTCACCACGAACCGCGTCGGGGTCAGCACCAGCACCGTCACGTGCCGACGCACCTCGTTGGCGTCGAAGGTCGTCTCCTGGTGCACCAGGTAGGAGCTGATCGGCTCCGGGCCCACCGCGGCCTCGACCGCCTCGGACACCAGGGCCGGGTAGTAACCGCTGCGCTCGATCGCCGAGCGCAGGTCCTGAGTGCTGGTGGTACCGGTCTTCGCCATAACTCCATCCTGGCATGGTCCGCCGACGAAGCGGGCGGCACGGCGCCGAGCTTCGGACAACAGCGCCCACAGGCAGGCGCAACCAAGGAAGGTTACAGGCTGCTCATCGCGCGCGGGCCCAGATCGCTGCGGACGGGCAGCGGCGCGATCCGCACCCGCGCCCCCAGGATCGCCAGCCCGTACGGAGCCACGACCACCGGTTCGAGATCCACCGACGCGATCTCCGGCACGTCGTCCACCAACTGCGACACCCGCAGCAGCAACTCCTCCAGCGCGTCGGTGTCCACCGCCTCCGCGCCCCGCCAACCGAACAGCAGGGGCGCCGCGCGCACCTCCCGGACCAGCCCGGCCACCTCCTGGTCGGTCGCCGGGACCAAGCGGTGCGCCACATCGCCCAGCAGCTCGGCGGGCGCCCCCGCCAGGCCGAACGACAGGATCGCGCCGACCGCCGGATCCACCGTGGCACCGATCACGGTGTCCACCCCGCGCGGCGCCATCCGCTGCACCACCAGCTCCGCCTGCGCCGCACCGCCCAGCAGCGCGTCCAGCTCGCGGTGCGCCCGGCGCAGCCCGGGCTCACCGGTCAGGTCCAGCCGCACGCTGCCCAGGTCCGGGCGGTGGCGCAGGTGCGGGGCGGTGGCCTTCAACGCCACCGGGTAGCCGAGCGTCGCGGCGGCCCGCACGGCCGCCTCCTCGTCCGGGGCCGGCAGCGCCGGGAAGACGTCGATGCCGTAGCGGGCCAGCAGCTCGCGGGCCCCGGCGTCCGGCAGGGTGATCCGGGCGCCGCCCGGCTGCGTCCGCGCGGCGACCGCCGTCCGGGTGCTCAACGCCGCCTCGACCAGCGTGCGGGCACCCGGCTCGTCGATCCGGTCCAGCTCGGGCACCCGGGCCGTCTCCTCCGCCACGGCCGTCCGGCGCCGCCACTGCGCGTAGTGCACCGCGTGCGCCAGCGCCCGCACCGCCCGCTCCGGCGCCGCGAACGCCGGCACGCCCCCGGGGCGCAGCCGGACCGGCAGATCGGTCAACGCCAGATGGGCGAGCACCAACGGCTTGCCCAACTCCCTTGCCCTTCGGCTGGCTTCGAGCAGCGCGTCGGCGATCTCCGGATCGTCCGAACCCATCTCCGGATCGTCCGGGCCGGTCAGCCGGCCGCCCATGAAGGCGTGCGCGGACGTGCCGATCGGCGGGATCGCCACCGCGATCACCGCGTCCACCGCCGGATCGGCCAGCGCCACGTCCAGCGCGATCCGGAAGTTCTCGCCCGTCGCGGCCGTGGTCAGGTCGACCGGGGTGCGCGGCCGCAGGCCCGCGCTCAGGCAGGCGTCGTAGGTCAGCAGGCCCAGCGAGTCCGAGTTGCCGACCACCGCGACCCGGTCCCCCGGCGGCAGCGGCTGCAGGGCCAGCAGCTCCCCGGTGTCGTACAGCTCGGTGATCGTCTCCACCCTGATCACGCCCGCCTGCTCGAACAGCGCGCCCACCGTCGCGTCGCGCAGCCCCGTCGCGGTCGCCGGCACCGCGTGGCCCGGCGGCAGGCTGCCGGTGTGCCGGGCGCCCTTCACCACCACGACCGGCTTCACCGCGGCCAGCCGGCGCGCGATCCGGGTGAACTTGCGCGGGTTGCCGAAGGACTCCAGGTAGAGCAGCACCACCTCGGTGGCCTCGTCCTCCGCCCAGTACTGCAGGAAGTCGTTCCCGGAGACGTCCGACCGGTTGCCCACCGAGGCGAAGGAGGACACCCCCAGGCCCCGGCGGTGCGCCGACTCCAGCAGGGCCACCCCGATCGCACCGGACTGGCAGAAGATCCCGAACCCGCCCCGGCCCGGCAGCTGCGGAGCCAGCGAGGCGTTCAACGGGCGGTCCGGATCGGTGTTGATCAGGCCGAAGGCGTTCGGGCCGATCACCCGCATCCCCGCCGCCCGCGCCTGGCGCACCAGCGCGCGCTGGCGGTCCCTGCCCTCCGGACCGGTCTCCGCGTACCCGGCGGTCACCACCACCAGGCCCTGCACCCCGTGCGCACCGCACTCGGCGACCGCCGCCGGGACGGCCCCCTCCGGGACGGTGATCACCGCGAGATCCACCGGCCCGGGAATGTCCAGAACCGAACGGTGCACCGGGACGCCGTCCAGCTCGGTGCCCGGCGGGGCGTTGCGGTTCACCGCGTACACCGGGCGCGTGTCGTCGGCACTGCCCAGCAGGTCCCGCAGGATCGCCCGGCCCACCGTCTGCGGATTGCGCGACACCCCGATCACCGCCACCGACCGCGGGGTCAGCAGCCGCTGCACCGACTTCGCCTCCGCCCGGTGCTCGCGCGCCCGCATCACCGCGAGCGAACGGTCCGTCTGCTCAAGATCGAACTCCAGGTGCACCACACCGTCGGCGAAACTGCGGCGCTGCGTGTAGCCGGCATCGGTGAAGACCTTCACCATCTTCCGGTTCTCCGGCAGCACCTCCGCCTGGAACCGGCGGATCCCGCGCTCCTGCGCCACCGCCGCGATGTGCTCCAGCAGCGCCGACGCCACCCCGCGGCCCTGATGGGCGTCCTGCACCAGGAACGCCACCTCGGCGTCCGTCCCGGCCTCGGACGGACGGCCCTGCGCGTCGATCCGGTCGTAGCGGACGGTCGCGATGAAACGGTCCCGGACCACCACCGCCAGCGCCACCCGGTCCACGAAGTCGTGGTGGGTGAAACGGCGGACGTCCTTCTCCGACAACCGGGGATAGGGGGCGAAGAAACGGAAGTACTTGGACTGGTCCGACACCTGTGCGTAGAACTCCACCAGACGCTCCGCGTCCTCCGGCGTGATCGGCCGGATGCGGGCCGTACCGCCGTCCCGCAGCAGGATGTCGGCCTCCCAGTGCTGGGGGTAATCCGGTCCGGATTCCCGCCGGTCACCGGGGTCCTGCTCGGGCTGCGCCACTGCGGAGTCGTCCACATTCGTCAGGTTATCCGGCAGTGGGCCGAATGGCGCCGGGTGCACACTGGCTGCAGGGTGGGCAGGGCTGTCGGCCGCGCCTTATGCCCCGAAAAGAAACAATCACAAGTCCTGAACGCAGCGGCTCGCAGGGACCGCCTGCGTGCAACACTGGTCTAGACAACATGGCCGCTTCCCCGAGCACGGCCGTAACCAGCTTCACCGGAAAGGCACGTCTCATGGCTGAGCGCCGCGTCACCATCGGTTGGGCCGAGGGCCTGCACGCCCGTCCCGCCTCCGTCTTCGTCCGGGCCGTCACGGCCACCGGCGTGCCGATCACCATCGCCAAGCCCGGCGGCAACCCCGTCAACGCCGCCTCCATGCTCGGCCTGCTCGGCCTCGGCGCCCAGGGCGGCGACGAGGTCATCCTCGCCTCCGACGCCGAGAACGCCGACGACGCCCTCGACCGCCTCGCCAAGCTCGTCCAGGAAGGCCTCGACGAGCTCCCGGCCGCGGCCTGAGCCAACTCGACCGACCCGACAGGGGTGCCGCCACACCGTGGCGGCACCCCTGTTGACGTTGATCAGCCCTTCACGCAGACGACCTGCTTGAGGTGGGCGACCACTTCGACCAGGTCCTTCTGCTGCTCGATGACCTTCTCGATGGACTTGTAAGCGCCCGGGATCTCGTCCACGACGCCACTGTCCTTGCGGCACTCCACACCCTTGGTCTGCTCCACCAGGTCCTGCGTGGAGAAACGCTTCTTCGCCGCAGTCCGGCTCATCTTGCGGCCGGCGCCGTGCGAGGCCGAGTTGAACGCCGCCTCGTTGCCGAGACCGCGGACGATGTAGGAGCCGGTGCCCATCGAGCCGGGGATGATCCCGTAGTCGCCCGCACCGGCCCTGATCGCGCCCTTGCGGGTCACGAGCAGGTCGACACCGTCGTACGTCTCCTCCGCCACGTAGTTGTGGTGGCAGCTGATGACCTCGTCGAAGGTGACCTTCGCCTTGGTGAACTCGCGGCGGACGACGTCCTGGAACAGCGCCGTCATCACCGCGCGGTTGTTCTTGGCGTACTCCTGGGCCCAGAAGAGGTCCTGCCGGTAGGCAGCCATCTGCGGGGTCTCCGCGATGAAGACCGCGAGGTCCCGGTCGATCAGGCCCTGATTGTGCGGCAGCGAGCGGGCGACACCCATGTGGTGCTCAGCCAGTTCCTTGCCGATGTTGCGCGAGCCGGAGTGCAGCATCAGCCACACAGAACCGGATGTATCGACGCAAACCTCGCAAAAGTGGTTGCCGGATCCGAGCGTCCCCATCTGCTGCATCGCCCGCTCGCGGCGCCACTTGACCTCCCCGGCCACGCCGTCGAAGCGGTGCCAGAAGTCGTCCCAGCCCGCCGTCCGGAGGCCGTGCAGCTTGGTGGGGTCGACGGGGTCGGTGTGGAGGCCGCGGCCGACCGGGATGGCCTGCTCGATCTTGGAGCGGAGGCGGGAGAGGTCGTCGGGGAGGTCCTCGGCGGTGAGGGAGGTCTTCACCGCGCTCATTCCGCAGCCGATGTCGACGCCGACCGCCGCCGGGCAGACGGCGCCCTTCATGGCGATGACGGAACCGACGGTCGCGCCCTTGCCCAGGTGGACGTCGGGCATCACGGCGAGGCCGTGCAGCCAGGGCAGGGAGCTGATGTTGCGCAGCTGCTGCAGGGCCTGGCCCTCGACGGTGGCCGGGTCGGTCCACATCCGGATCGGGACCCGGATTCCGGGCACCTCGGTGTACGTCATGGTTGAACGACCTCCAGCGGTCGGGTGGTTCGGGCAAGGGGGTGCCGCGCGCAGAAGCCCGGTGCGGCTCGGGGAAGTTCAGGGGGTGGGGCTCAGGCGCCCTGGGCACAGGGGGAGGACGGCCTCGGGGAGCGTCGGCGTATGGCTCGCTCGACCCGCATGGTGACCGCCTCCCTTCGTTCGTCGTCGTTCGTCGTCGTTCGTCCGTGTGTGCCGGGGATATCTATCCACGGAACGCCGCTGGCCCGCAACGGATTTAACAACGCGACGGCCCGGCGGAGCGGGTGCTCCACCGGGCCGCGCGGGAAACGGCGGGTCAGCTGACGACGGTGACCTCGCCGATGCCGAGGGCCCGCACGTCGTCGGCGATGACGGCGGCGTCGCCGACCAGCACGGTGACCAGGCGGTCCGGCGGGAAGGCGGCGACGACGGCCTCGGTGGCGGCGGCGGTGGGCAGTTCGGCGAGCTGCCGGTAGACCTCGGCCTGGTAGTCGTCCGCGAGGTGCTGCTCGACCTGGTCGGCCAGGGTGCCGGCGACCGAGCCCGCGGTCTCGTACTTCAGCGGGGCGACGCCGACCAGGAACTGCACGGCCTCGTCGCGCTCGGCGTCGGTGAGGCCCTCGGCGGCGAGGGTGCGCAGGATGGTCCAGGTGTCGGCGAGCGCCGGGGCGGTGGAGGCGGTGTCCACCGAGCCGCTGATGGCGAGCAGCGAGCGGCCGCTGCCGTCGGCGGCGGAGCGCAGCGGCTGGGCGAAGGAGCGGACGCCGTAGGTGTAGCCCTTCTCCTCGCGCAGGACGCGGTCGAGGCGGGAGGTGAGGGTGCCGCCGAGGCAGTAGGTGCCGAGGATCTGGGCGGCCCAGACGGGGTCGTGGCGGTCGGGGCCGATGCGGCCGATGAGGAGTTGGGTCTGGACGGAGCCGGGCCGGTCGACGATGACGACGCGGCCGCGGTCGTCGGCGGTGACGGGGGCGTGGGCGGAGGCTTCGGCGGTGTTGCCGGTCCAGGTGCCGAGGGTGCTCTCCAGGAGGGCGGGCAGCTCGACGCCGGTGAGGTCGCCGACCACCACGACGGTGGTGGTGGCGGGGCGCACGTGGGCGTCGTAGAAGGCCTTGACGGCGGCCCGGTCGATCGACTTGACCGTGTCGGCGGTGCCGCTGCGGGGCCGGGAGAGGCGGTCGGCGCCGTCGAAGAGCTCGGCGTAGAGGGCCTTGGCGGCGCGCCGGGCGGGGTTGGCCTGCTCGTGGACGATCTCGTCCAGGCGGTTGGCGACCAGGCGCTCGATCTCCTCGGCGGGGAGGGCGGGGGCGCGCAGGGCGTCGGCGAGCAGGGTGAGGCCGCGCTGGAGCCGGGAGGCGGGGACCTCCAGGGCGACCCGGATGCACGGGTGGTCGGCGTGGGCGTCGAGGGTGGCCCCGGCGCGTTCGAGTTCGGCGGCGAACTCCTCGGCGGTGAGGGTGTCGGTGCCCTCGTTGAGGGCGCGGGCGAGGATGGCGGCGATGCCGTCGAGGCCCTCGGGTTCGGCGGCGAGCGGGGCGTCGAGCAGGACCTCGACGGCGACGAGCTGCTGGCCGGGCCGGTGGCAGTGCAGGACGGTGATGCCGTTGCCGAGGGCGGCGCGCTCGGGGGCGGGGAAGGCCCAGGGGCTGGGGGTGCCGGGCTCGGGCTGGGGGTGGAACGTCATGGCGGGGACGTAGTCGGTGCTCATGCGGCGGCACCCTCCTCATCGGTGGCGGCGGGGGCGTCGGTGTCGTCGGCCGTGGTGGGCTCGTAGACGAGGACGGCCCGGTTGTCGGGGTGGAGCCGGGCCTTGGCGACGGCCTGGACCTCCTCGGCGGTGATGTCGAGGACCTTGGGGAGGGCGTCGTTGAGGAGCTTCGGGTCACCGAACAGGACGGCGTAGCGGCAGAGTTCGTCGGCGCGGCCGGCGACGGTGGTGAGCCGGTCGAGCCATTCGCGCTCGATCTGGGCCTGGGCCCGTTCGAGTTCCTCGGGGGTGGGGCCTTCGGCGGCGAAGCGGGCGAGTTCCTCGTCGACGGCGGCGTCGATCTGCTCGATGGTGGCGTCGCCGGAGGTCTTGACGTCGAGCCAGCCGAGGCTGGGGGCGCCGGCGAGGCGGAGCAGGCCGAAGCCGGCGGCGACGGCGGTGCGGTCGCGGCGGACGAGCCGGTTGTAGAGGCGGCTGGACTCGCCGCTGCCGAGGATGGTGAGGGCGAGGTCGGCGGCGTCGGCGTCGCGGGTGCCGTCGTGCGGGAGGCGGTAGGCGGCCATCAGGGCGCGGGAGGGGACGTCCTCGTGGACGTGCTCGCGCAGTTCGCTGCCGATGGTGTCGGGGAGTTCGCCGGAGCGCGGCGGCTGCTTGCCGTCGTGGGCGGGGATGCTGCCGAAGTACTTCTCGACCCAGGCGATGGTCTGCTCGGGGTCGATGTCGCCGACGACGGTGAGGACGGCGTTGTTGGGCGCGTAGTAGGTGCGGAAGAACGCGCGGGCGTCGTCGAGGGTGGCGGCGTCGAGGTCGGCCATGGAGCCGATCGGGGTGTGGTGGTACGGGTGGCCGTCGGGGAACGAGAGCGCGGTGAGCTTCTCGAAGGCGGTGCCGTAGGGGACGTTGTCGTAGCGCTGGCGGCGCTCGTTCTTGACGACGTCGCGCTGGTTCTCCATGGACGTCTCGTCGAGGGCGGCGAGCAGCGAGCCCATGCGGTCGGCCTCCAGCCAGAGGGCGAGCTCCAGCTGGTGGGCGGGCATGGTCTCGAAGTAGTTGGTGCGCTCGAAGCTGGTGGTGCCGTTGAGCGAGCCGCCGGCGCCCTGGACGAGCTCGAAGTGCCCGTTGTTGGAGACGTTGGCGGAGCCCTGGAACATGAGGTGCTCGAAGAGGTGGGCGAGGCCGGTGCGGCCCTTGACCTCGTGGCGGGAGCCCACGTCGTACCAGAGGCAGACCGCGGCGACCGGGGTGAGGTGGTCCTCGGAGAGGACGACGCGCAGGCCGTTGGCCAGGCGGTGCTCGGTGATGGCGATGGCGGCGCCATGTCCTCCGGTGGAGGCGGATGCGGGGGCCGGGTTGGCCATGCGCTCGGGTCCTTCCCGTCGTCGATGTCGGGGTTCGTGTGGCGTCCCCCATTGTGGTGCAACGCGCGGGGGGCGTGTTCGTGTCCCGCGCAGACGGGGCGTTCGCCAGGGGCGGAAGAGGGGCGCTGGCCGGGAGTGTCGGCGCGAGGGTCCACAATGGGGGCGCCGAGCCCTGTTGACGGGGGTCGGCGGATGGACGTCAGAGACTGACCGAGACACAGCAAGCGAGACGTAAGGGAGCCCCGCCGCGATGGCCCGCCGCAGTTCGCAGACCCCGCCGCCCGGAGACTTCGAGGAGCGGATCCTCGATGTCGACGTCGTGGACGAGATGCAGGGCTCCTTCCTGGAGTACGCCTACTCGGTGATCTACTCGCGTGCGCTTCCGGACGCGCGGGACGGTCTGAAGCCGGTGCACCGCCGGATCCTGTACCAGGCCAACGAGATGGGCCTGCGGCCGGACCGCGCACACGTGAAGTGCGCCCGTGTGGTGGGCGAGGTGATGGGCCGGCTGCACCCGCACGGCGACGCGTCGATCTACGACTCGGTCGTCCGGATGGCGCAGCCGTTCTCGATGCGGCTGCCGCTGATCGACGGCCACGGGAACTTCGGTTCGCTGGGCAACGACGACCCGCCGGCGGCGATGCGCTACACGGAGTCGCGGCTGACGGCGGCGTCGATGGCGATGGTGGAGTCGATCCACGAGGACACCGTCGACTTCGGTCCGAACTACGACGGCAGCGAGCAGGAGCCGTTGGCGCTGCCGGCGGCGTTCCCGAACCTGCTGGTGAACGGCGCGACGGGCATCGCGGTCGGCATGGCGACGAACATGCCGCCGCACAACCTGTCCGAGGTGGTGGCGGCGGCCCGGCACCTGATCAAGCACCCGACCGCGGACCTGGACACGCTGATGCGGTTCGTGCCCGGTCCGGACCTGCCGACGGGCGGGCGGATCGTGGGCCTGTCGGGGATCCGGGACGCGTACGAGTCGGGCCGCGGCACGTTCAAGATCCGGGCGACGACGACGGTGGAGGCGGTGACGGCGCGCCGCAAGGGCATCGTGGTGACCGAGCTGCCGTACAACGTCGGCCCGGAGAAGGTCATTTCGAAGATCAAGGACCTGGTCAACGCGAAGAAGCTGCAGGGCATCGCGGACGTCAAGGACCTGACCGACCGCGAGCACGGGCTGCGGCTGGTGATCGAGGTGAAGAACGGCTTCGTGCCGGAGGCGCTGCTGGAGCAGCTGTACAAGCTGACGCCGATGGAGGAGACCTTCGGCATCAACAACGTGGCGCTGGTGGACGGCCAGCCGCTGACGCTGGGGCTGAAGGAGCTGCTGGAGGTCTACGTCGACCACCGGTTCACCGTGGTGCGGCGGCGCAGCGACTTCCGCCGGCGCAAGCGGGAGGAGCGGCTGCACCTGGTCGACGGTCTGCTGGTCGCGCTGCTCGACATCGACGAGGTCATCGCGATCATCCGGTCGAGTGACAACGCGGGGCAGGCGAAGGAGCGCCTGATGGAGCGCTTCTCGCTGTCGGAGACGCAGACGGCGTACATCCTGGACACTCCGCTGCGGCGGCTGACCCGGTTCGACCGGGTGGAGCTGGAGCAGGAGAAGGCGAAGCTGAACGCGGAGATCGCGGAGCTGACCGAGATCCTGGACTCGGACTCCCGGCTGCGCAGCGTGGTGTCGTCCGAACTCGGCGCGGTGGCGAAGCAGTTCGGGACGGAGCGGCGGACGGTGCTGCTGGAGGCGGGGGCGGCGCCGTCGGCGGCGCTGTCGGTGCCGCTGGAGGTGGCGGACGACCCGTGCCGGGTGCTGCTGTCGTCGACGGGCCTGCTGGCGCGGACGGCGGACGGGGAGCCGTTCGAGCTGTCGGAGAAGCGGTCGAAGCACGATGTGATCGTGTCGGCGGTGCCGGCGACGGCGCGGGCGGACGTCGGTGTGGTGACGTCGGCGGGCCGGGTGCTGCGGCTGCCGGTGATCGATCTGCCGGCGCTGCCGCCGACGCCGTCGCCGACGCTGGCCGGCGGGGCTGCGGTGGGCGAGTTCCTGCGGTTGGAGGCCGGGGAGCGGGCGCTGGCGCTGACCACGCTGGACGAGTCCTCGCCGGGGCTGGCGCTGGGCACGCTGCAGGGCGTGGTGAAGCGGGTGGTGCCGGAGTGGCCGGCGAACAAGGACGAGTTCGAGGTGATCGCCCTCAAGGAGGGTGACGAGCTGGTGGGCGCGGTCGAACTGCGCACCGGCGAGGAGGACTTGGTCTTCATCGCTTCGGACGCGCAGCTGCTGCGCTATCCGGCGGGGCAGGTGCGCCCGCAGGGCCGTCCGGCGGGCGGCATGGCGGGGATCAAGCTCTCCGACGGGGCGCGGGTGCTGTCGTTCACGGCGGTGGATCCGGCGTCGGACGCGGTGGTGGTCTCGGTGGCGGGGGCGTCGGGGACGCTGACCGGCGAGGAGCAGTCGTCGTGGAAGGTGACGCCGTTCGAGCAGTACCCGCGCAAGGGCCGGGCGACGGGCGGTGTGCGCTGCCAGCGGTTCCTGCGTGGTGAGGACGGTCTGACGTTCGCCTGGGCGGGTGTGGCCCCGGCCCGGGCGGCGTCGGACAAGGGCGTGCCGGTGGACCTGCCGGAGCGCGACCCGCGCCGTGACGGTTCGGGCACGCCGGTGACGGCTCCGATCGCGGTGGTGGCCGGCCCGGCGTAGGGCGCGGGCGTGGTGGAGGAGGGGTGCCGGAGCGGTCCGGCGCCCCTCCTCCGTCGTTCCGGGGCGCGGCGGGTGCCGAGGGTAGCCTTGCCCGGGTGAGCACCTGTGCGACGCTGTCGCGTGAACTTTCGGAGCCGCTGACCGCCACCGCCGCGGTGGCGACCACGTGGCTGCTGGTGGAGCAGAACGGGCCGTGGGGCGCGAAGGCGCTCGGGGAGAGCCATCTGGACCCGGCGACGGGGCGGGCGCTGGACGCGGCCGCGGCGGGCACCGGGGTGCGGGTGGCGCTGATCCGGCGGCCGGGTCGGCACGCGGACTGCCTGCCGACGGCGCGGCACGAGGTGGTCGTGGCGCACACGGTGCCGGGTCGCGGCTGGGTGCGCCGGGCGGAGGTGGCCGATCCGGCGGAGCTGCTGGAGCTGGACTTCGCGGCGCTGGGCGCCGGCGACCACGGCGGTTTCGGGGTGGAGCACGTCGGCGGCCCGTTGGCGCTGGTGTGCACCAACGGGCGGCGGGACCGCTGTTGCGCGCTGCTGGGCCGCCCGTTGGCGGCGGAGCTGGCGGCGGCCGGGCACAGCGAGGTGTGGGAGGTGACGCATCTGGGCGGGCACCGCTTCTCCCCCACGATGCTGGTGCTGCCGTACGGCTACGCGTACGGGCGGCTGACGGCGGAGGCGGCCAAGGAGGTGCTGGCGGCGACGGCGGCCGGGCACATGGTGCCGGCCTGGTCGCGGGGCTGTTCGGGCTGGGAGCGTCCGGGCCAGGCGGCCGAGCACGCGGTGCGGCTGGCGACCGGGGAGACCGGCGTGGGCGCGCTGACGCTGACCCAGCGGCCGGACGGCGCGGGCCGCTGGCTGGTCTCGGTGCTGCACGAGGACGGCCGGGCCTGGGAGGTGGACGTGATCGAGGCGGTGAGCGAGCCGGCGCGTCCGGAGAGCTGCGGCAAGGCGGCGGGGACGCCGTCGCGGATGGACGTGCTCTCGGTGCGGGGCCAGTAACGGGACGGAAGCGCGCCGGCAGGGCCTTCAGCAGGTCGGGAGCACGCGGGCGGCCCCGCGCCCGTGGGGGTGAGCGCGGGACCGGAGCGCGCGGGCGGCCCCGCGCCTGCTGTCCACGGAGGTGCGCGGGGCCGTCACGTCGGTGTCGGCTCAGCCGGTGACGGCCTTGCCGACGAACTCGGTGGTGTAGGTGCGGGAGAGGTCGATGCTGCCCTCCTTGCCCTTGACGTCCGGGTGGAAGGCGGCGAGGACGGCGAGGACGGTCTTGGGGCCGTCGGCCGGCATCACGCCGTCGGTGGTGAACATCGGCAGGGTCGCCTTGATCGCGGCCGCGTACTGCTCGGCGCCGCCCTGCGCGTAGTCGGCGGGCATCTTCGCGGCGATCTCCTCGGGGCTGTGCGTGGACATCCACTTGAGGGTCTTGACGAAGGCGTTGGCGAGCTTCTGGGTGGTGTCCTTGTTCTTCTCCACCCAGTCGGTGTTCATGTAGAGCGAGGACGACGGGTAGAGGCCGCCGAGGGCGTCGCGGGAGCCCTCGGGGGTGCGCATGTCGTAGAGGATCTTGCCGAGGCCCTTGTCGAGGACGTTGGCGACGGTCGGGTCGGTGGTCATCCCGCCGTCGATGCTGCCCTGTTGGAGCGCGGCGATGAAGGTCTGGCCGGCGCCGACCGCGATCGGGCTGAACTCGCTGACGGCCGTGCCGTTCTTGACGGCGAGGTACTTGGTGAGGAAGTCGGTGGAGGAACCGATGCTGGTGACGCCGAGCTTCTTGCCCTTGAAGTCGGCACCGGACTTGATGGCGTCGGCCTGCTTGGTGGAGACGAGTTCGACCTCGCCGGGGGCCTGGGAGAACTGCACCACGGACTCGACGATCTTGCCCTTGGCCTGGAGGTCGATGGTGTGGTCGTAGAAGCCGACGGCGCCCTGGACGTCGCCGGCGAGCAGCGCGGTGGTGGCGTTGACGCCGGCGGGCTCGCTCATCAGCTCGACGTTGACGCCGGCGTCGGCGAAGAAGCCGAGCCGCTGGGTGAGCATCGCGGGCAGGTAGATGACCTTGTCCAGGCCACCGACCATGATCTTGACCTTGGGTCCGTCGACCTGCCGGCCGGCCGGGGCGGCGGCGCCGTGGGTGGTCGTGGCGGCGTCGTTGGCGCAGGCGGAGAGCGGGAGGAGCAGGACGGCGGCGAGGGCGGCCGCGGCGGGTCTGCCGATCGGGTTCGGGCGCATGGGTGGGGGTGCCTCTCTCTGCGAGGGGGATCAGCGGCGCAGGGGGGTCAGCGAAGCGGGGGGTTCGCGACGCAGGGGGTTCGCGACGCAGGGGGTGGGGTTCAGCGGCCAAGGGGCAGCGACGCAGGGGGGTTCAGCGGCCGTCGCCCGTGTCTGCGGGCTTCCAGCGGAACAGCTTCGTCTCGGCGAAGGTCAGCAGCCCCTCGGTGAGCAGCGCCACGACGGCGAGGATGGTCATGGCGGCGTACACGCCGGCCGCGTTGAAGGTGCCCTGGGCGGCGGCGACGAGCAGGCCGAGGCCCTTGGTGGCGCCGATGTACTCGCCGACGATGGCCCCGATCAGGGCGAAGCCGAAGCTGACGTGCAGGCTGGTGAAGATCCAGGTGGTGGCGGCGGGGATGACCACCTGGAGGGTGACCTTGCGGCCGTCGGCGCCGAGGATGCGGGCGTTGGAGACGAGGTTGCGGTCCACCTCGCGGGCGCCCTGGAAGGCGTTGAAGAACACCGGGAAGAACACCAGGACGACGGCGGAGGCGACCTTGGAGGCCGGGCCGAGGCCGAACCAGATCAGGAAGATCGGGGCGAGCACGATCCGCGGGATGGCGTTGAGCACCTTGATGTAGGGCCCGAACACGTCGGCCAGGAAGCGGACCCGGCCGAGCGCGATGCCGAGCAGCACACCGCAGATGACGCCGATCACCCAGCCGGTGAGGGCCTCGTAGAGGGTGTAGCCGATCTGTTCGCCGAGCGAGCCCTGCGCGGTGCCGTGGGTGATCCACTGCCAGATCTGGTCCCAGATCCTCGACGGCTGCGAGAAGTTGAACGGGTCGATGACGTCGGTGCGGGCGCAGACCTCCCACAGTCCGAGGAAGGCGACCAGGACGGCGACCCGGGCCCCGTAGACGGTCAGCCTCCGGTTGCGGGCGGCTCGTTCGCGGGCCTCGGTACGGCTGGCGGGGGCGGCCGCCGGGGGCTTGTCGGTGACGGCCGACGCGGTCTCAAGCGGCACGACCCGCTCCTCTCTCCCGGGTGATGCGTACCTCTTCGCCGAGCGAGGCCCAGATCTCGCGGTACAGCTCGACGAACCTCGGTTCCAGCCGTACGGCTTCCACGGTGCGCGGTCGTGGCAGGTCGACGGTGAAGATCTCCTTGACGGTGGCCGGTCCGGCCGTCATGACGACGACCCGGTCGGCGAGGGCGATGGCCTCGTCCAGGTCGTGGGTGACGAAGACGACCGACGCGGCGTTCCCGGAGGCCCTGGTCCCGGCCCACAGCTCCAGCAGCTGGTCGGACATCAGGGCGCGGGTCTGCACGTCCAGCGCCGAGAACGGCTCGTCCATCAGCAGGATGTCCGGGTCGTTGACGAAGGTCTGGGCGAGCGCGACGCGCTTGCGCATGCCGCCGGACAGCTGGTGCGGGTAGCGGTCCTCGAAGGCGGCGAGGCCGACGCGGCCCAGCCAGTCCCGGGCCCGTTCCCTGGCCTCGGCGGTGGGCACGCCGCGGAAGCGCGGCCCGGCCATCACGTTGGACAGGACGGTGCGCCAGGGGAAGACGGCGTCCTGCTGGAAGACGAAACCGACCTTGGGGTGGATCCCGCGGACGGGCTCGCCGTCCACCCGGACCTCGCCCTCGGTGGGCTCCTCCAGACCGCTGACCAGGGTCAGCGTGGTGGACTTGCCGCAGCCGGTGGGCCCGACGACGGCGACGAACTCGCCTTGGGCGACGGTCAGATCGAGATCACGGACGGCGGTGTGCAGGGCCCCGGACGGGGTGCGGAACCGTTTCGTCGCGCCAGTCAGCTCGATCGCCGGGGTTGTGCTCATTCGATCCTCCCGGGTCTGTGCTTGCCCCGGAAAGGTAGGAGCGGGCCGGGCCCGGGCGGGAGCCTTCTCGGCGTACTGCGGTTTCTCCGCATTGAGGGGTGTTCTGCTCCTTTTGCTTCCGCTACAACTGCGGGGACGCGGCTGACAGAAACACGCCGGAAACGTAGGGTGTCCCGACCCTGACGTACCCGCCCCCACAGCCGCCGAGAGGAGGCCCGGATGAAGCTGCCCCGCTGGCCCCGCCGGGTCTTCGCGCAACTGCTGCTGAGCCAGACCGTCGTCACCGTCGGTGTCACCACCGTGACCGCCGGCCTGTTCCTGGCCCCGGTCAGCAGCGAACTGGACCACGACGCGATGCAGCGGGCGCTGTCGATCGCCCAGGCCACCGCCGCCGACGAGGCGATCGCCCGAGCGGCCGACGCCCGGGACTCGGCGACCGCGCAGCGCAACGCCGAGCAGATCCGGCTGGCCACCGGCGCGAGCTTCGTGGTGGTCACCGACCTCGACGGGATCCGGCTCTCGCACACCGACCCGGAGCGGATCGGCCACCGGGTCAGCACCGATCCGGAGCCGGCGCTCAGCGGGCTGAGCGTCACCGCGATGCAGCAGGGCACGCTGGGCCGCACCGCGCGCGGCAAGGTGCCGCTGCGGGTCGCGGACGGCCGGATCGTCGGCGAGGTGTCGGTCGGCATCAGCGACGACTCGATCCGCCGCCGGCTGCTGAAGATGCTCACCGGGATCCTGCTGTGCGCGGGCGCGGGCCTGGCCGCGGGGACGGTCGCCACGCTGGCGCTGGCCCGGCGGCTGAAGCGCCGCACCCACAACATCGCGCTGGCCGACATCTCGGCGCTGCTGGTGGAGCGGGAGGCGATGCTGCACGGCATCCGCGAGGGCATGGTGGCGCTGGACGAGCACGGCCGGATCCGGCTGGCCAACGACGAGGCGGTGCGGCTGCTCGGCCTGCCGGAGGACTGCACCGGGCGGCCGATCCACGCGGTGCTGCCGCCTGGCCGGCTGGCGGACGTGCTGACCGGGCGGATCACCGGCGCCGACCTGCCGGCGGTCCGGGACGACCGGGTGCTGGTGGTCAACCGGATGAGCACGGCCGAGGGCGGCGCGGTCGTGACACTCCGCGACCGGACCGAACTGGAGTCGCTGGTCCGCGAGTTGGACACCACCCGCAGCCTGACCGAGGCCCTGCGCGCCCAGGACCACGAGCACGCCAACCGGATGCACACCCTGCTGGGCCTGCTGGAGCTGGGCCGCCACGAGCAGGCGGTGGCGTTCATCTCGGAACAGTCCGGTTCGCACGCGGTGGTCGCGGCGCGGATCGCCGAGCAGGTGCAGGATCCGCACGTCGCGGCGCTGCTGGCGGGCAAGACGGCGGTGGCGGGCGAACGCGGGGTGCGGCTGGCGCTGGCCCCGGCGGCGCACCTGCCGGACGCGGTGGTGGACGCGCGGGCGCTGGTGACGGTGCTCGGCAATCTGATCGACAACGCGGTGGACGCGCTCGCGGCGGGTGGGGGCGGCCAGCTGGAGGTGACGCTGGCGGCGGCCGGCTCCACGCTGCTGCTGCAGGTCGCGGACAGCGGCCCGGGCGTGCCGGAGGAGCTGCGCGAGCAGGTCTTCGAGGAGGGGTGGACCAGCAAGGACGCGCCCGCGCACCGTCCGCGCGGGCTGGGGCTGGCGATGGTGCGGCGGCTGGTCGAACGGACCGGCGGCCGGATCGTGCTCGACGCGGGACCGCTCGGCGGCGCCCGGTTCACGGTCGAGCTGCCCGAGGCCCTGCTCACCCCTCAGCTCGTGGAGGCCTGATGATCGACGTACTCGTGGTGGACGACGACTTCCGGGTCGCGGACGTGCACGCCGCGTACGTGGCCAAGGTGCCGGGCTTCCGGGTGACCGGCACCGCGCACTCGGCCGGGGAGGCGCTGGCCGCGCTGGAGCGCCGCCCGGTGGACCTGCTGCTGCTCGACCACCACCTGCCGGACGAGACCGGCCTGGCGCTGGTGCGCCGGCTGCGGGAGCGGCAGGTGGCCTGCGACGTGATGATGGTGACGGCCGCCCGGGACGTGTCGACGGTGCACGCCGCGATGCAGCACGGCGCGCTGCAGTACCTGGTCAAGCCGTTCACCTTCGCCGGCCTGCGGGACAAGCTGGTCGCGTACGCGCAGCTGCGGCACGCGCTGGCCGGCCCGGCGGCCCGGGAGGCCGGCCAGGACGAGGTGGACCGGCTGTTCGCCACCCTGCGCAGCGCCGCCGCCCCGGCCGGCCCGCTGCCGAAGGGGCACTCGGCGCCCACCACCGACCTGGTGCTGGGGGTGCTGCGCCAGGCGGGCCGCCCGCTGTCCGCACAGGAGGTCGCGGACGCCACCGGGCTCAGCCGCTCGACGGCGCAGCGCTACCTCAAGCAGTTGGAGCGGGACAGCCGGCTGCGGCTGACCCTGCGCTACGGCGACACCGGCCGCCCCGAGCACCGCTACGGCCTGGCGGTCCGGGCCTGACACCGCGCCCGGACGTGGGGGAACCCCGGCGGCCCCAGGCCCGCCGGGGTTCCCCGGGGCGCGGCGCTCAGGCCGCGCCCGCACCGGTGAGGGCGCGCACCTCCAGCTCGGCGAAGCGGTCCGCGTCGGCCGGCTCGGGCGAGGTGATCGTCCCGATCCAGCCGGCCAGGAAGCCGAGCGGGATGGAGATGATGCCGGGGTTCTCCAGCGGGAACCAGTGGAAGTCGACGCCGGGGAAGAGCGCCACCTTGGTGCCGGAGACCACCGGGGAGAAGACGACCAGCACGATCGCCGGGACCAGCCCGCCGTACACCGACCAGACCGCGCCGCGGGTGGTGAACCGCGACCAGAACAGGCTGTACAGCAGGACGGGCAGGTTGCTGGAGGCGGCCACCGCGAAGGCCAGGCCGACCAGGAAGGCGACGTTCAGCTGCTGGGCGTAGAGGCTGATCGCGATCGCGGCCGCGCCGATCCCGACGGCCGCGAACCGTGCCACCCAGACCTCCTGGCGCTCGCTGGCCTCGCCGGTCGGCTCGGCCTCCGCCGCGTCCCCCGTCTCCCCCGCCTCCCCCGGCCGGGAGGCCGGGACGGCGGCGCGCCGCCGGAAGGGGCGCCGGCGCGGCCGGCCGCGCCAGGCACCGGCCCAGATGTCGTGGGCGAAGGCCGCCGAGGAGGCCAGGGTGAGCCCGGCGACCACGGCGAGGATGGTGGCGAAGGCGATCGCCGAGATCAGCGCGAACAGCACCACCCCGCCGGTGCTGCCGTTGCCGCCGCCGAGCACCAGGGCGAGCAGCGGGACGGCGGTGTTCCCGGCCGAGTTGGCGTGCCGGACCTCCGCCGAGCCGACCAGCGCGGTCGCGCCCAGGCCGAGCGCGATGGCCATCAGATAGAAGCCGCCGACCAGGCCGATCGCCCACATCGTGGAGCGGCGGGCGGCCCGCGCGGTGGGCACGGTGTAGAAGCGGGACAGGATGTGCGGCAGTCCGGCGGTGCCGAGCACCAGGGCGAGGCCCAGGCTGAAGAAGTCGAGCCGGCTGGTGAAGGTGGCGCCGTACTTGAGGCCGGGTTCGAGGTAGCGCCGCCCGGCGCCGCTGTGCTGGGCGGCCTGGCGCATCAGCTCGCCGACGTCGCCGTGGAAACGGACCATCAGCAGCACGGTGAGCAGCACCGAGCCGGCGATCAGCAGGAAGGCCTTGACGATCTGGATCCAGGTGGTGGCCCGCATCCCGCCGATCGTGACGTAGACGATCATCAGTCCGCCGACGGCGACGATGGTCCAGGTCCGGGCCTGGGCGCTGTTGGTGCCGAGCAGCAGGGCGACCAGCGAGCCCGCGCCGACCATCTGGGCGACCAGGTAGAGCAGGGTGACGACGACGCTGGCGCCACCGGCCGCGGCCCGGACCTTGCGGCGGCGCAGCCGCAGGGCGAGCACGTCGGCGAGGGTGTACCGGCCGGCGTTGCGGACCAGTTCGGCGACCAGCATCAGCACCACCAGCCAGGCGACCAGGAAGCCGATGCTGTAGAGCACCCCGTCGTAGCCGTACAGCGCGATCAGCCCGGCGACGCCGAGGAAGGAGGCGGCGGAGAGGTAGTCGCCGGAGAGCGCGAAGCCGTTCTGCAGCGGGGTGAAGTCGCGGCCGCCGGCGTAGAAGTCCTCGGTGGCGCTGCCCCGGCGGCCGACCCAGAGGGTGATCGCCAGGGTGACCAGGACGACGACGGCGAACAGCGCGATCGCGAGGTCGTGGTGGTCGCCGGTGGGGGCGACGGGGGGCGGGGTGGCGGTCGTCATCGTGGTCGTCACCACGGTCGTGATCGTGGTCGTCATCGCAGCTGGTCCTGGGTGTCCCAGCGCAGGCCCAGGGCGGCGCGGTCGCGCTTGGTCCGGGCGTTGCGGGCGTAGAGCCAGGTGAGCAGGAAGGTGGAGGCGAACTGCAGCAGGCCGAGCAGCCAGGCCACGTTGAGCGGGCCGGCCACCTGGCTGCGCATCAGGCCGGGGGCGGCGGCCTGCGCGGCGACGTACATCAGGAACCAGCCGAGGAAGGCTCCGCTGACCGGGAAGACGAACGACCGGTAGCTGCGGCGGATGTCCTGGAAGGCGTCGCTGCGCTGGACGGCCCGGTACACCTCGGTGCTGTCGGTGGCGGGCACCAGGGCCCGGGGGGCGGCCGCCGGTTCGACGGCGGGCTGGGCGGCGGGGGCGGCGGCGGGCCGGACGGGCACCCGCTCGGCCGGTACCGGCTGGACCGCGCGGGCGGGGGCCGACTGGGCCGGTACCGCCGGTTGGCCTGGCACGTCCGGCCGGTCGGCGGCGGTGGCGGCCGGAGCGGCCCACCAGTCAAATCGCTGCCCCTGTCCGGGACTGCTCGTCTGCTGCTGTGGCACAACTGCTCCTGGACCGGCGGGCACTCTGACCCCAACCATGATGGCGGCCGCCGGACAGCCCCTCTGACCATTGCCGATACCTTCACTCGATGAGGTGATCGATCATCCGACAGACACTCATCCGACTACTGCTGCGTACCGGTGATGCCGTGTCGAAAGGCGTACGAGACCGCCTGCGCCCGGTCCCGTACCGCGGTCTTGGCGAACAGGTTGTTGATGTGCGTCTTCACGGTGGCCTGGCTGACGAACAGCCGCTGGGCGATCTCGGCGTTGGAGAGCCCCTCGGCGATCAGCGCCAGCACCTCCGCCTCCCGGGCGGTCAGCCCGTCCGGGAGCTCCCCCGGCCGCCCGGCCGGCTTCCCGGCCCCCGGAGCGGGTCCGGCCGCAGGCCCTGAAAGCCTTTCCAGCAAACGGAGTTGGATCTGCGGCGAGAGCCCGGCCGCCCCCGCGCGGACGTCCGCGATCGCCCGGGCGATCTCCTCGCCGCCGGCGTCCTTGGTGAGGTAGCCGCGCGCCCCGGCCTGCAGGGCGGGGAACAGCGAGTCGTCGTCGGCGTAGGTGGTGAGCACCACGACCTCGGTCTGCGGGTGCGCGGCCCGGATCCGCCGGGTCGCCTCGACGCCGTCGACGCGCGGCATCCGCAGATCCATCAGCACCACGTCCGGGTGATGCCGCTCCACCAGGGCGACGGCCTCCTCCCCGTCCGCCGCCGCGCCGACCACCTCGATGCCGGGCAGCAGCCCCAGCAGCATCACGATGCCCTCGCGCACCACCGTCTGGTCGTCCACCACCAGCACCCTGGTGACTTCCGCCTCGCTCATGCGCCCGCCCCGCTTCGCTCGGCAGCCGCTCCGCGAGATCCGCACCTGCTGATGATGAGCTCGCCGCGCTCGCTCATGCCGGCACCTGCAGCAGCACGCGCCACCCTCCGTCCTCGGGGCCCGCCAGCAGGGTGCCGCCGAGCAGTTCCGCGCGTTCGCGCATCCCCAGCAGACCGTACCCGCTGCCGCTGGCCGCCAGCTCACCGGAGGGTTCGCCGCGCGGAGGGCGGGAGTTGCGCACCTCCAGTTCCACCGCCTCCGCCAGGTAGCGCAGTTCGACGGTGCACCGGGCGCCGGGCGCGTGCTTGCGGACGTTGGTCACCGCCTCCTGCGCGGTGCGCCGCACCGCGAGGGCGGCCTCGGCCGGAAGCGGTCGGGGTGTGCCGGTGACGGTGAGCGAGGCCCGCTCCCGCCCGGTCAGCTCCACCAGGAACTCGCCGACCGGGGTGAGCTCGCCGCGCAGCGCGGACAGCGCCTGCCGGGTCTCGACCAGCCCGTCCTGGGCCATCCGCCGGGCGGCGACGACCCGCTCGCGGATCTGCCCGCGGTCGGTGCCGGCGTCCAGCATCAGCCGGGCCGCCTCCAGATGGACGAGCTGCGCGGAGAGGCTGTGCGCGAGCACGTCGTGGATCTCCCGGGCGATCCTGGCCCGTTCGGCGAGCGCCGCGCTCTCCGCCTCGGCGGCCCGGGCGGCGCGCTCCTGCATGAGCAGCTGGCGGGCGGTGCCGCGGGCCTCGACGTCCAGCCGCAGCAGGTAGCCGAGCAGGCCGAGCCCGCCGATGGTGGCGAAGATGCTCACCCAGCTCGCCCAGCTGGCGGCGGTGTACGAGCCCAGCGCGGCCGCCGCGGTGAGCAGACCGGGCGCGGGCGGCAGCCGGACCATCCCGACCACGGCCAGCCCGCACCAGACGAAGTCGGCCAGCAGGTAGGCCTGCCCCCAGTTGGCCAGCCAGGCGCTGCCGAGCAGGGCGGCGGCCAGGCCCAGCGAGAGCGCCAGACGCTGTTCCCGGGTGGCGCGGAAGTAGCCGGTGGCCAGGGCGGCGACCCCGAGCAGTCCGGCCGCCACGACCACCACCGCCCAGCCCGCGTACTTTCCGCCGGAGAACGTCCCCCAGCAGACGACGACCAGCAGGACGGTGCGGCCGAGCAGGGAGAGGACTCGCCGCGGCCATCTCCCGACCTCACGCGCCAGCCCCTCGCGGGACGGCCAGCGGGTCCAGTACCACTCGGCCACAGGAGCCTCCTCGACGTTCTCGGACAGCGGGCCCGGCAGGCCCCGGCAGGGCGGTCAGCGCGGTACGGCGGCCTGTTGCGGCAGGTCCAGGGCCCGTGCCCGCCAGTTCACCACGAACGAGCGGGTCAGCAGCAGGACCGCCAGTCCCAGCAGCAGCGCGCTGCCCGCCTGGTGGACGTGCAGTGCCGCGCCGATGCCGTACAGGGCGAGCCGGATGGCGAGCATGCCGACCCAGGCGGCCACCGTGGCCTTGGTGCCCTTGGCCCAGACCGAGCCGTCCCCGCCCCGCCACAGCCGCACGGTCCAGCCCCAGACGGAGCCCATCGCGACCACCGCCGCCAGGCCGCACCCGACCAGGGTGGCGGACAGCGCGGTGTGCTGGTGGTCGATGAGCTGCGGGTCGCGCAGCGCGAGCACGCCGAGGATCAGCGGCAGCAGCCAGAAGCGGCGCTCGGTGTCCAGGCGCTGGGCGCGCATCTGGCGCTGGACCACGAGGACCATCACCGCGATGATCACGACGATGTTGACGAGGGCGGTCATCGGACTTCTCCGTCCCGACAGGAGGCTTGTACTGACCTCTCCGACGCTACGGATCCGGCGCCCCCGGTTGATCGGCGCCGGGGTGGACCACAGGTGGAACCGGCAGCACGAGGGCCCTCCACCCGTGGGTGGAGGGCCCTCGTGCCGGAGGGGTCCGAAGGCCTCAGGCGTCGATGCGGGAGCGGTCCAGGGTGGCCGCCGAGTCCACGATGAACTCCTTGCGCGGGGCGACGTCGTTGCCCATCAGCAGGTCGAAGATCCGCTCGGCCTGCTCCAGGTCGCCCAGGTTGATCCGGCGCAGCGTGCGGTGGCGCGGGTCCATGGTGGTCTCGGCCAGCTGGTCGGCGTCCATCTCGCCCAGGCCCTTGTACCGCTGCACCGGCTCCTTCCAGCGCTGCCCCTTGCGCTGGAACTCCAGCAGGGTGGAGCGCAGTTCGGCGTCGGAGTAGGTGTAGTGGTACTTCTCCTGGCCGCGCTTGGGGCTGGTGAGCTCGATCCGGTGCAGCGGCGGCACAGCGGCGAAGACCCGGCCCTGCTCGACCATCGGCCGCATGTAGCGGTGGAACAGCGTCAGCAGCAGGGTGCGGATGTGCGAGCCGTCGACGTCGGCGTCGGCCATGAAGATGACCCGGCCGTAGCGGGCCTGGTCGATGTCGAAGGTGCGGCCCGAACCGGCCCCTATCACCTGGATGATCGCGGCGCACTCGGTGTTCTTGAGCATGTCGCTCACCGAGGCCTTCTGCACGTTGAGGATCTTGCCGCGGATCGGCAGCAGCGCCTGGAACTCGGAGTTGCGGGCGAGCTTGGCGGTGCCGAGCGCGGAGTCGCCCTCGACGATGAAGAGCTCGCTGCGGTCGACGTCGTCACTGCGGCAGTCGGCCAGCTTGGCCGGCAGCGAACTGGTCTCCAGCGCGGTCTTGCGGCGCTGGGCCTCCTTGTGCTGGCGGGCCGCGACCCGGGTGCGGGCGGCCGCGACGACCTTGTCCAGCACGGCCCGGGCCTGGAGCTTCTGGTCCTTCTTGGCCGAGGTGAGGAAGGCCTTGAGCTCCTTGGCGACGACGGCGGCGACGATCCGGTTGGCCGCCGAGGTGCCGAGCACCTCCTTGGTCTGGCCCTCGAACTGCGGCTCGGCGAGCCGGACGGTGACCACCGCGGTGAGGCCCTCGGTGGCGTCGTCCTTGGTGATGTCGTCCTCGGCGACGCGCAGCAGCTTGGCCGCGCGCAGCGCCTCGTTGACGGTCTTGGCCAGCGAACGCTCGAAGCCGGTCATGTGGGTGCCGCCCTTGGGGGTGGCGATGATGTTGACGAAGGAGCGCAGGGTGGTGTCGTAACCGGCGCCCCAGCGCAGCGCGATGTCCACGCCGAGCTGCCGGGTGACCTCGGTGGGGGTCATGTGGCCGAGCTCGTCCAGGACGGGCACGGTCTCCTTGAAGGTGCCCTCGCCGCGCAGCCGCAGCACGTCGCAGACCGGCTTGTCGGGCGCCAGGAACTCGCAGAACTCGGCGATGCCGCCGTCGAAGCGGAAGACCGACTCCTCGACCTGCTCGCTCTCGGTGAGCCGCTCGTCACGCACCACGATGGTCAGGCCGGGGACGAGGAAGGCGGTCTGCCGGGCGCGGCTGTGCAGGTGCTCCAGGGAGAGCCGGGCGTCCTTGAGGAAGATCTGCCGGTCGGCCCAGTAGCGGATCCTGGTGCCGGTGCGGGCCTTGGGCACCTTGCGGGCCTTGGTCAGGCCGTTGGCGGGCTCGAAGGGCGCGTCCGGGCTGGCCTCGGTGAAGATGCCGGGGGTGCCGCGGCGGAAGCTGATCGCGTGGGTGTGTCCGCTGCGGTCGACCTCGACGTCCAGCCGGGCGGAGAGGGCGTTGACCACCGAGGCGCCGACGCCGTGCAGGCCGCCGGAGGCCGCGTAGGAGCCGCCGCCGAACTTGCCGCCGGCGTGCAGCTTGGTCATCACGACCTCGACGCCGGACAGCCCGGTCTTGGGCTCCACGTCGACCGGGATGCCGCGCCCGTTGTCACGGACCTCGACCGAGGAGTCCGGGTGCAGCAGGACCTCGATGCGGTCGCAGTAACCGCCCAGCGCCTCGTCGACGGAGTTGTCGATGATCTCCCAGAGGCAGTGCATCAGGCCGCGACTGTCCGTCGAGCCGATGTACATGCCGGGGCGCTTGCGGACCGCCTCCAGGCCCTCCAGGACGAGCAGGTGCCGAGCGGTGTAGTTGGAACCGTCGTCGCCGGCCAGCAGTGCGGACGGCACGGTCGTTTCGGCACTCACGCGGCACTCTCCTCGGTGAAGTTCTGTCTCATCGGTCACATCCGGACGCATCCGGACCATCCGCCAGTGCAGCACGCCGCACCGACAGCCGTCGCCCGGTGTGCTCGCACCCCTCCGCTGGGTGCACAGCACGGCGGGCCGCTCCCGCGCAGCTTGTACGCGCTGCGCGAACAAGGACCGCTCCGGTGTCCGGACCCCGGGGCGCCATCTCCTCCCGGTACCACCGGTCCTGGCGGATCGTGGGGCCTGGCACAGGCTCCGGAACTGCCGTTATGCAGGCTACCGGGGCCCGGGGCGGGGCTTATGCTCCAACCCGGCAGAGGATTATGCTACGCGGACCTCGAACCCGGTCCCGATCGGGCGTTCGAGGGACGGGCGGATCCTGGGATTCGGTACGCATGAACCACCGGCCCCCGGGGCACGTCCTCATCAACACAGCAGAATCCTCAGAGAAGAAAAGCCACGAGCGGGAACGTTTTCGGCCTGGTTGGATGTTGACCCTGGTACGACAGCTCGTCGAGCTAGAGAAGAGGCGACGTGACTACTGTTCTGACACCTGCGAGCCCGCTCACCGCGGCTGACCGCTGCGACCGCTGCGGCGCCCAGGCCTACCTGCGCGTCGTACTCGCCAGCGGCGGAGAGCTGCTCTTCTGTGCCCACCACGGCCGGAAGTTCGAGCCCGAGCTCAAGAAGATCGCCGTGGAGATACAGGACGAGAGCGGCCGTCTCAGCGGCACCACCAACGCCCCGGCCGCCGAAGAAGAGCGCTGATCCAAGGCGCCACACCAGCAGTCGGCGTCGAGCTGTGTGTCCGGTCGCGCACTCCGTGCGACCGGCGAGCCGGGCGACAGGTCCCCTCGGGGGCCGGTCGCCCGGCTCTGCTGTTCCCGGAGACCGGCACGCTCCGCAGCGATGTTGCCTCAGAACGTGACCAGTTGGTCACCGGCAGCGGCCCTGGCGGCCCTCACAGCACCGAACGCACCGCGTCCGCGACGGACGCCACCCTGGTGTAGACGCCCGGGTGGGCCGCCTCGGCGCAACCCGTCCCCCAGGAGACCAGGCCGACCAGTCGGCCGCCGACGACCAGCGGGCCGCCGCTGTCGCCCTGGCAGGCGTCCTTGCCGCCCTTCTCCTCGCCCGCGCACACCATGCCCCGGGCGTCGAACTTGCCGTCCTGCCCGCCCGGGTAGGCCTGCGCACAGGTCTGGTCCGCGATGATCGGCACATCCACCCCGCGCAGCGTGGGCGAGTAGTCACCGCGCCCGGTGGTGTCGCCCCAGCCGTAGACCCGCGCGGCGGTCCCGGCCGCGTACGGCTCGGTCTCGCCCTGGCCGACCAGGTCGATCACCGGCCGGGAGTCCTGGGGGTCGGCGAGGGTGAGCACGGCGACGTCGTTCAGGTTGGCGGTGAAGGAGTAGTCGGGGTGGATCCAGACCGACCGGACGGGCACCTCGCGGCCGGCCGAGCTGCGCATGTCGTCCCGGCCGATGACGGCCTTGAGGCCCGGCCGGTCCACCTTGGCACCCCTGGACTCGTCGTAGAAGCAGTGCGCGGCCGTCACCACCTTGGTCGGCGTGACCAGCGCGCCCCCGCAGAACTGGCCGGAGCGGCCGCTGCCGAACTGCTGGCGGCTGGACAGCGCCACCACCCACGGGTGGTCGACGGTGGTCTCGGCGGTGCCGCCGACCACCCGGCGCTGCGCCCCGGCCGGACCGGCCGCACCGAGCGCGACCAGCGGGACGGGGACGGCGGCCAGCAGCGCCAGCACGGCGGCCCGTCGGCGGCGGCCCGCACGGGCGGCCGCCGGGCTCGCCGGGGGCGGGGCGGGGGTCGGCAGGGCAGCTCGGTCCGGGTTGGGCAGCACCGTGACTCCAGTCGGCTCGGCAGCAGGCAACCGCCACAGCGTAGGTGATCGACTACGCGGTGCGACCGCTTCCCGCCGCACGCCACCCGGACGAGGGACAACGGCCACCCGGACGCTGACCCGCCCGGGCCCGGACAGCGGCGAAGGCCCGGAGCCGTGGGGCTCCGGACCTTCGTCACACGCTCGCGGCCGTACCGGCCGGATCAGTCCAGGTAGTCGCGCAGCACCTGGGAACGCGACGGGTGGCGCAGCTTCGACATGGTCTTCGACTCGATCTGGCGGATGCGCTCACGGGTGACCCCGTACACCTTGCCGATCTCGTCGAGCGTCTTCGGCTGACCGTCCGTCAGGCCGAAGCGCATCGAGACCACGCCGGCCTCGCGCTCGGAGAGGGTGTCCAGCACCGAGTGCAGCTGCTCCTGGAGCAGGGTGAAGGAGACCGCGTCGGCCGGGACGACCGCCTCGGAGTCCTCGATCAGGTCACCGAACTCGCTGTCGCCGTCCTCGCCGAGCGGGGTGTGCAGCGAGATCGGCTCACGGCCGTACTTCTGGACCTCGATGACCTTCTCGGGGGTCATGTCGAGTTCCTTGGCCAGCTCCTCCGGGGTGGGCTCGCGGCCCAGGTCCTGGAGCATCTGGCGCTGGACGCGGGCCAGCTTGTTGATGACCTCGACCATGTGCACCGGGATGCGGATGGTGCGGGCCTGGTCGGCCATGGCGCGGGTGATCGCCTGGCGGATCCACCAGGTGGCGTAGGTGGAGAACTTGTAGCCCTTGGTGTAGTCGAACTTCTCGACCGCACGGATCAGACCGAGGTTGCCCTCCTGGATCAGGTCCAGGAAGAGCATGCCGCGGCCGGTGTAGCGCTTGGCCAGCGAGACCACCAGGCGGAGGTTGGCCTCCAGCAGGTGGTTCTTGGCGCGGCGGCCGTCCTCGGCGATGATCTCCAGCTCGCGCTTGAGCTTGGGGGCGAGCTTGTCGGCGGCCGAGAGCTTGTCCTCGGCGAACAGGCCGGCCTCGATGCGCTTGGCGAGCTCGACCTCCTGCTCGGCGTTGAGCAGCGGGACCTTGCCGATCTGCTTCAGGTAGTCCTTGACCGGGTCGGCGGTGGCGCCGGCGACGGCGACCTGCTGGGCCGGCGCGTCGTCCTCGTCGTCGTCGGAGAGCACGAAGCCCTGCGACTCCTCCTCGGGCTCCGCCTCCTCGCCCGCCTTGTCGCCGGGCAGCGCGACGTCCTCGAGCAGCTCCTCCTCGCCGACGAGCTCCTCGTCGCCCTTGCCCGCCTTGGCGGCGGTCTTCTTGGCGGCGGTCTTCTTGGCCGGCGCGGCGGTCTTCTTGGCCGCGGCCTTCTTGGCCGGGGCGGCCTTCTTCGCCACGGCCGCCTTCAGCTCGGCGGCGACCCCGGTCGTCTCCGAGGTGATCTCGGCGGACACCGTGGGGGCGGACGCCGTGGCGGCCGCCACGGCCGGGGCCGCGACGGGCGCACCGGGCGCGATCCGCACGGGCGGCTTGGTCGGGGCCGTGGGGGCGGCCGGGCTCCGGGTGGTGACAGCCTTGGTGGCGGTGCGCTTGGTGGGGCTCTTGGCAGCAACGCTCTTGCGCTTGGCGCCGGCCGGTTCGGCCGCGCTGACCATGAGATCCACCCCCTCCTCAATCAACACCTGGTTGAGGCTGCGCATGACGTTCTTCCACTTGGTGACCGGGATCTGGTCCGCCTCGAACGCCTGGCGCACGTCGTCACCGGCGATCTGCCCCTGGGCCTTGCCCCGCTCGATGAGCGCCAGCAGAGCTGCGGACTCGGCGATCTCGGGGGGAAGCGAACGGGATGTGCTGGCCGACACGAACAACCTCTCGGACGATGAGTGGACTCGAACCCGTACCGGCCGCCCGAGCGGGCGGGGAAGGAAATCGCGCGTCGGGCGCGCGGTGTCGATTCCGACCGACTCGGGCTTGAGGACTGGGTTTGCAGGACGGCAGCAGCGCCGCGGACCAACACAGCATTGTGACATGTTGAAGTATTCCGGAGCTGCTCCCGCTCAGGAGACATCGCTGCTACTCGTCAAGTGTTACGCATGGCCTTCGTGTCGCGGGTCACACCACTCGGCGCCCGCGGCCACGGGGCCGGAATCCATCATCGCGCACTCGCGCCGAAACCTGTTGTCATGGACGGGGCATCACATGTCCGGGTCGGACCGCCGACGTGCAGAAGCCCTCCGGCTGCGCCGCACGGGTGCGGCCGGAGGGCCCTGGAGGAACGGAGGACGGACGGGCGCCCGCTCACCGGAACGGCCCGCTCAGTGCTCCCGAGGGGCGGGGACGGACGGCTCGATCTCGGGGTGGACCGTGAGCAGCGCCCGCATCGCGGCCTCCCCCGCGGTGCCGTCGCCGGTGCCCAGCGCGTCCACCAGCCGGGCGTGCAGGCTGACCGAGGACTCGGAGGCGCGCTCGCAGGAGATCGCCGGGCCGCCCGACACCTGCAGTGCGCCAGCGACGATCCCGGACAGGTGCTCCAGCATCCGGTTGCCGGCCATCTGGAGGATCAGGCCGTGCAGCTCGGCGTCGGCCCGGGCGTAGGTGGAGAGGTCGGCCTGGGCGGCGGCGTGGCCCATGATCTCGACCAGCTCGACCAGCCGCTGCTGGACGTCCTCCCGGCCGTGGCCGGCGGCGAGCCGGGCGGCCAGCGGCTCGATCGCCCAGCGGAGCTCGAACAGCTCCCGGCGCTGCTCGTCCCGCTGCGGGCCGAAGGCGCGCCACTCGATGATGTCCGGGTCCAGCAGGTTCCAGTCGGCGACCGGGCGGACCCGGGTGCCGACGTTCGGCCGGGCGCTGACCAGGCCCTTGGCCTCCAGGACGCGCAGCGACTCGCGGACGACTGTGCGGGACACCTCGAACCGCTGGCCGATCTCCTCGGGCACGAGCGGGCGGTCGGCGCCCAGGTCGCCGGAGACGATCATCTGGCCGAGCTGCTGGACCAGCTGGCCGTGCAGACCGCGGCCGCGGCTGCTGGTGGTCTTGCGGCCGACCCGGGCGAGATCGGACTCGGCGCCCTCCCAGCGGGGCGCCGGCGGAGTCGGCCGGTCGGCGTACGAGAAGCGGTCCAGATCGCCGGGGCCGTGGATGGGTCCGTCGGCGGAACGGGCGGGGGTCATGGTGGGGTGCGCAAGGGTACTCACAGCTCCTTTGTCGGCGATCGGCAGGCGCAGCTTGAGAATTCTCGTGAAAAGCACACGAAAGGGTGATCGACCGCGACTGGATAATTGACTTCTTATCAGGAAGAACCGCGCATTACGGTCACTGCTGGTCGATCTTGATTCTTCGGTGCGGCCACCCCCTCCGCGCCCGGCGTCAGAGCGCGCGCCGCCGGACCTGCACCAGGAGCGCCGCGAGCAGCAGGACGGCCGCGGGCGCCGCCACCGCTGCGAGCAGAGCCGGATCCGCCAGCGCCGCACTCCCGGCCGCCGCCTCGTGCCCCCCGCGGTAAACCCAGCCGTAGGCCCATTCGACGCCGGACTGGAACGGCAGCAGCTCGGCCGCACGGGTCGGCCACGGCCTGCCGGTCTCCCGCAGCAGCAGTGCCACACCGGACTCCAGCAGCGGCGGCAGCGCGCACAACAGCAGCACCCCGACCGCGGCGCTGCGGGTCAGGGACGCCGTCAGCACCCCGGTCCAGCCCGCCACGACGGTCAGCAGGACGAAGGCCAGCAGGGCCGCCGGCGCCCCGTGGCCGGCGGCCAGCGCCACAGGGGCGAACACGCCCGGCAGGGCGGTCAGGCCCGGCAGGTCGGCCAGGCCGGACAGCCCGGTGGCGGCCAGCGCCCGCGACACCTGGTCCGACAAGGCCGAGGGCTCCGCCCAGGCGGCCACCGTCACCCCGCCCGGCAGCGCCAACTGCACCGCCACCGCGTCGAGGAGCAGGGTCGCCAGCGCCAACAGCCCCGCGACGGGACCGACCACCAGCAGCTTGGCCAGCAGCAGCCGCACCCGCCGCGGGTACGACACCTGGGAGGCCGGCAGCCCCTGGTGTCGCACCTCGTGCCCGTACGAGAGCGCGCCCAGCACGCCGGCCCCCAACGCGGCGAACGGCAGCGGGATCAGCGGCACGGCGGCGGTCAGCAGCCGCACCCCGGCCGGGACGGCCAGCCGGCCGGCCGGGGCCTGGCTCGCCAGGACGGCGGCCGTGACGGCATCGCACAGCAGCACGGCGGCGAGCAGCAGCCAGGTGGAACGCAGGCCGCGCAGGCGGCGCAGCTCGTAGGCCAGGTCACGCACGGTTCACTCGCTCCGGTGGTCGTCGGGGGTGGCGGGGCCGACGGGACCGCCGGGGGCCGGGGGCGCAGCCGGAACCTGGGCCCCGGCCGGGCGGCCGAGCCGGACGGTGTCGTCGGTCAGCAGGTCGGCGGCGCTCTCGCGGCGGCCCCTGGTCGGGTCGGGCGCGGGCCTCCCGTCGCCGACAGCGGGGGCGGGGAAGGGGTCGGGGTCGGGGGTCGGAGCGAGGGCCGACGCGGATCCGGCCAGGGCGCCGGGGCCGTCACGGAACAGCCGCTCCACGACGACCGTCGGGGTGGGCTCGGCGGGCTCGGCCTGGCGGGGGGTGACGCCCAGGGCGGAGAGGGCGGTCGCGGCTGAGGCGGCTGGCAGGGCGCGGGTGGGCAGCGCCGCCTCGTCCCGGTGGTGGGCGTCCGCCGGACGGGCCTCCGGGCGGCGGGCGCCCCGGTGGCGAGGGACGGTGACGGCCGGGACGGCGGAGGCCGGTTCCTGAGCGGGCTCAGGGCCGATTTCAGGGCCGGGTTCGGGGCCCGGCTCGGCAGCGGTGGGGCCCGGCTGGACACGGAGGTGGCCGGAGCGGCCCGATGCGGCCGGCAGGGCGACCCGGGGCGCCGGCTGCTCGACCACCCGGTCGGCCAGCTCGTGCAGCAGGATGCCGTGGCGATAGGCGAGTTCACCGATCTCGGTACGGTCGACGCCCGCCACCGCGAGGCCCGCGCCGCCGTCCCGCCGCACCTCGGCGCCCTGACTGACCAGCAGGTCGGCCAGCCGCGCCATCTGTGGCCCGCGGACGGCCACTTCGGGGCTGAGCCTGGTCCGGCGGAACTCCGCCACCGGCTGGTCCGCCACCAGCCGGCCGCGGTCCAGCGTGATGACCCGGTCGGCGAGCTGCGCGGCCTCCTGCGGGGTGCGGGTGGTCACCAGGACCGTCCCGCCGGCGACGCCGAACGAGTGCAGGAAGGAGTGGAACCACTCGACGTTGCGCGGGGACAGGCCCTCGGTCGGCGCGTCCAGCAGCAGCGTGCCGGGGTCGCCGAGCAGGGCCGCGGCGAGGGCCAGCCGGCGGTGCATGCCGGGCGAGAAGCTGCGCAGCCGCTGCCCTGCGACGGCGGCCAGCCGGGTCTGCTCCAGCAGTTCGTCGGCCCGCCGTGCGGGGGCGCCGACCGCCGCGGCCAGCATCCGCAGGTGGCCGTGCGCCTTGCGGCCCGGGTGGCCCGCCACGGCGTCCGCGCCCGGCCCGGGGCCGGGCAGCAGCACGCCGACCTCGCGCTCGGGGCGGCGCAGCCGGCGGTAGGTGCGGCCGGCGAAGAGCGTGATGCCCTGGCCACGTTCGAGTTCGAGCATCAGCCGCAGCGCGGTGGACTTGCCCGCGCCCTCGGCGCCGAGCAGCGCGGTCACCATGCCGGGCCGGGCGTCGAAGGTCAGATCGAGCACCGCGGGCGGCGCGCCCTTGCGGTAGACCTTGGTCAGTCCGGTGATCTGGATCATCGCTGCCTGCTCCCATGCCCTCGGCCGACCTGCCCGACGCGGGGCGCCCCCTGGTGTGTTGGCGCGTGCCAGCACGGCCCCGCGCCAGCACATTAGGGGCCGGTGGCGGAGATTCCGGGCATTACGGGAGCGGCGCGGGCCCGTCGGCCACCCACCTCACCCGATCAGGGGACAATCCGATCCTGCGATTCCCGGGTCGGGGGGAGTCGGCGGCGGGCTTGGGCCGGGTCAGGACTCCGGGCGCAGCATGGGCGGGTTGAGGACGGTCGCGCCGCCCGCAGTGAACAGCTGGGCGGGGCGGCCGCCCTGACGGGTCGTCGTGCCGCCGGAGGGCAGCAGGAAGCCGGGGGTGCCGGTGACCTTGCGGTGGAAGTTCCGCGGGTCCAGGACCACGCCCCAGACCGCTTCGTAGACCCGGCGCAGCTCGCCGACGGTGAACTCGGTGGGGCAGAAGGCGGTGGCGAGGGAGGAGTACTCGATCTTGGAGCGGGCGCGTTCCACGCCGTCGGCGAGGATCAGCCCGTGGTCGAAGGCGAGCGGGACGCCGTCGACCGGGCTCCGGCCGAGCAGTTCGCCGACCGGGGCCCAGCGGGCGCTGCTGGCGTCGCCGCCGGCCCGGGGGGTCGGCAGGTCGGGGGCGAGGACCAGGTAGGCGACGCTGACCACCCGCATCCGGGGGTCGCGCTGCGGGTGACCGTAGGTGGCGAGCTGCTCCAGGTGGGCACCGGCCGCGCCGGGGCCGACCGCCTCGTGGCCGGGGGCGGAGTGTGCGCGCAGGCCGGTCTCCTCGGCCAGCTCCCGGGAGGCGGCCTCGGCCAGGCCCTCGTCCGGGCGGACGAAGCCGCCGGGCAGTGCCCAGTACCCCTGGAACGGCGGCTCGCCGCGTCTGACCAGCAGGGCGCAGAGCGCGTGGTCGCGCACCGTCAGCACCACCAGGTCAACCGTGACAGCGAACGGGGGGAAGGCCGACGGATCGTAGCGCGACATGGCGACGATCATAGTCGTCTCTCTGACGATAAGCACAGGCCCGTACACGGACCGCGCCCGGCCCGTCTGAGGTGTCGCCGGAGCCGGGCGGGCCCGGGCAGGGGTGTCAGCGGGCGACCAGTTGCAGCTCCGCGGAGGCCTCCTCGACCATCGCCACGCCGATCCGGCTCACCCGGACCGAGAAGGGCTCGCCGGCGACCCGCAGGCCGGTCAACTCCAGCTCGCCGAGCGGAGCGGTGCTGGCCGGGCGGACCAGGACCCGGCCGCCCGGCACGTCGGGGCGGACTCCGGCGAGCGCGAACACCGCGTGCGCGGCGCCGGCCGCCGAGACCGCCGCCGGGCGGCAGGCGGCCGGGTGCGGCACCGGCGGGCAGCCGGGGATGCGCTGCTCCCCCGCGTACATCTCGGGCAGCCGCCCCTCGTAGTGTGCGGCCGCGGCGAGCAGGCCCTCCAGCAGGGCGCCGGCCTCGTTCTCGTGGCCGGCTTCGGCCAGCCCGGCGATCGCCAGCGCGGTTTCGTGGACCCGCACCGCGCCGCCGCGGTGGCCCAGCGGGTTGAAGCGGGGGGACTTGGCGCTGAGCGTGCGCAGGCCCCAGCCGCTGTCCAGCTCCGGCGCGGCCAGGCGCTGGGCCAGCAGTCGGGTCTGTTCCCGGTCCAGCAGGCTCTCGTGCCGGCCGCCGTCGGCGGCGAGCCCGGTGTCCAGCAGGTGCACCAGGCAGGAGGCGACGGCCGGCAGCGGCTGGCCGCCCGGCGCCAGCGCGGCGGCGGGGCGGCCGCCGGAGAGGTCGTCGATCCAGAACCGCTCGCGGAAGCGCCCGCGCAGTTCGGCGGCCCAGCGACGCCACTCCTCGGCGCCGGGGCGGCCGAAGGCCTCCAGCAGTTCGGCGCCGTGCAGGGCGGCGCGGTGGGCCTGCGCCTGGACCTCGGCCCGGGCGGCCACCGGGTGGGCGGCGCGGTCCTCCGCCGGGCGGCTGAGGTCGGTGACGAAGCCGTCGACCAGGTCCTCGCGGAGGGCGGCCAGGGCCCGCTCGGCGGCCGGGAGCAGGTCGGCGGTCTCCGCACGGGGCAGGCCCCAGCGCCAGGCCTCGGCCAGCACGGTGACGAACAGCAGGGTGGCCTCGGTGGCGGTGCAGGTGGGCGGCAGCTCGGGGCCGCCGTGCCGGAGGGCGCCGGGCAGCAGGCCTTCGGTGCGGCCCGGGGCGGCGGCGGGCTGCTGACGGCGGGCCAGCGCCCGGAGGGTGCCGGCGGCGAGCCGGGTGCCGAGCGGCAGGGTCAGCCGGGCGGCCCAGAGCGCGTCGGCCGGGGCGAGGCCGAAGCGCCAGGGCGCGCCGGAGGCCGGGTAGAGGTCGGTGGGCCGGTCAGGGTCGGCGAACAGCAGCCCGCCGAGGGCGTCCAGGGAGCGGGTGACCAGCAGGGCGGCGCGGGCGTCGTCGCTGCGGACCTCCGGTTCGGCCCAGGGCAGCGGCACGCCCGTGCCCCGCCCGCCGGGCGGCCGCGGGCCGGGGGCGGTGCTCTCCAGTTCGGCGCGCAGCTCGACCGACCAGCGGGCGCCGGGTTGCACCTCCAAGTCCCACCGGAGCACCCCGGCCCCGGCCAGCACCGCGTGCGGGGAGGGCTTGGCGCTGACCACCGCGCTGTGCGCCGGACCGGCCCAGCGCAGCCCGGCGGACTGCACCTGGCCCGGCAGGTCGGCCGGGCGGTGCCCGGCGGCGATCTCGGCGACCGGGCCGAGGTCGGTGCCGAGGGCGATCTCCATCGGGAGCCGGGCGGGACGGCCGCCGGTGTTGCGCACGATGACGGTCTCCACTCCGTCCGCGTGGCGCAGCCGCTCGACGGTGAGCGCCGGGTCCGGGTCGAGGTCGCCGGGGAGCCGGACGGCGCCGAGGAAGCGGGCCTGCGCGGTGCTGGTCAGGGCGCCCTGGAGCGGCAGCGGCTCCATGCCGCCCAGACGCAGCTCCATCCGGGCGAGCACCCGGACGCCGTTGCGGTAGAAGCCGTGCAGGCCGTGGCCGCGCAGCTGGCCGTCCGGTCCGGAGGCGGCCATCGCGGGGGCGTTGACGCAGAGCACCGCGTGGTGGACGGCGGGGGGCTGTGGCCTTGGCGGGGCCGCGAGCCGACTCGGACCGACGGGTGCCCCCGCCGGTCCGGCCGTCTGGACCTGGTCGGGACGGCCGACCGGTCTCGGCGCGCCGACCACGCTTTCGGCCGGCATGGCCTGTGGTGGCCTCATGGCGGTCACCGGACTCTCCTCCCCTCGGCGGTCCGGTGGCCTGGTCAGGCCGGTGGGCCGCGAGCACGCGCGATCGCGTGCTGATGGTGCCGGGCCGGCGGGGTGCCCCGCCGGCGGGTGTGCCGTGTCTGGCCGTACCCGGTGCCGGGCCGTGCCATGCGGTGCGCGGTACCGGGCCGGTACCGGCGCTCCGCGCCTTCGCCTCGGGCCCGCCGCGGTGCCCGGTACGTCGTCAGGTCCGGCGGCCCGGACCGCCGGTGGCGCCCGGCCCGTGGGCCGCGGCGGCGGCCGGGCCAGGTGACCCGAGCGGGCCCCGCACGCTCCGGCACCCCGGCGCCGTGGCCGCCCCGCTCGGCGGGCGGTCCGCCCGGGACCTGCCGCCGGACGGCCGTCAGCCGGTCGCCGGGCCCCCGGGGTGAACGCCGCGCACCGCCTCCAGGTCACGCCCGGCGACGGGTGCGGCCCGTCGAGCCCGGCCCGCCGGGCGGTCGTGCCGCAGCCGTCGAGCCGTCACGGTCGGGCCGCCACCGGGCTGCCACCAGGGCGGCGCGGTCTCGCCGTCGGGTGGTAGCGGCTGCGCCCGGGTCCGCGGCCTGCCGTGCAACCCGCCCCGGCCCGGCATCGTATGCCTGGCCGAGTGGGCGGTGGCCGTCGAACCGGTGCCCGACCGCGGTCAGGATACGGTGCGGGGGTCGCGGCACCCGCACCCGGTGACCCCGTGAGCCGCGACCTGACCGCTGTGACCAGCAGAGACCGAGGAGTTGCATGTCCACCGTCAGCCGGCTGCCCGGGATTGTTACGACCGACCACGTCTTCCAGGCCCCCCTCGACCACGCCGACCCGCAGGGCGAGCAGATCGAGGTGTACGCCCGCGAGGTGGTGGCCGCCGGCCGCGAGCAGGCCGACCTGCCCTGGCTGGTCTTCCTCCAAGGCGGGCCCGGCGGCAAGGCCGCCCGCCCGCTCGGCCGCGACGCCTGGCTGGAACGCGCCCTCGACGACTACCGGGTGCTCCTGCTCGACCAGCGCGGCACCGGTCGCTCCTCGCCCGCGACCCGGCAGACCCTCGCCCGGCGCGGCGGTGCCCAGGAGCAGGCGGACTACCTGGCGCACTTCCGCGCGGACTCGATCGTGCGGGACGCCGAGCTGATCCGCCACCAGCTGCTCGGCGCGGACCGGCGCTGGAGCGTGCTCGGCCAGAGCTTCGGCGGCTTCTGCACCCTCACCTACCTCTCCTTCGCCCCCGAGGGCCTGGCCGAGGCCTTCATCACCGGCGGTCTGTCCGGCCTCGGCAGTTCGGCGGACGACGTCTACCGCGCCGCCTACCCGCGGGTGGTCCACAAGAACGAGGACCACTACGCCAGGTTCCCGCAGGACGTCGAGGCGGTACGGCGGATCGCCGCGCACCTCGCCGCCGCCCCCGCGACGCTGCCCGACGGCGGCCTGCTGACCGTCGAGGCGTTCCAGGCCCTCGGGCTGATGCTCGGCGGCGGCAGCGGCTACGGCACCCTGCACTACCTGCTGGAGGAGGCCTGGGTGGACGGCGCGGCCGGCCCCGAGCTGTCCGACACCTTCCTGGCCGGTGTCCAGGCCAAGCTCTCCTTCGCGGAGGGCCCGCTGTACGCCGTGCTGCACGAGTCGATCTACGGCCAGCGCTCGGTGGACCAGGGCGGCACCGCCTGGTCGGCCGAGCGGGTCCGCAAGGAGTTCCCGCAGTTCGACGCCCGGGCGGCGCTGGACTCCGGCGCACCGGTGCTGTTCACCGGGGAGATGATCTACCCCTGGATGTTCGACACCGACCCGGCGCTGCGCCCGCTGAAGGAGACCGCGGACCTGCTGGCCGCCCGCACCGACTGGCCCGACCTGTACGACCCGGCGCGGCTGGCCGCCAACACCGTCCCCGTCGTGGCGGCGGTCTACCACGACGACATGTACGTGGACACCGCCGACTCGCTGGCGACCGCCCGCGCGGTGCGCGGTCTGCGGACCTGGATCACCAACGAGTGGGAGCACGACGGCCTTCGGGCGAGCGGTGGCAAGGTGCTCGACCGTCTGATCAAGCTGGCGCACGGCGAGGCCTAGCGAAGCCCGCCCGGGCCGGGCGGCGAGGTTCCGGACGGCCCCTGGCGGACGCCCGGCGAGGTCAGCGCGCATGGTGGGCTCCCCTCGCCGCCCGACGGACGCCCCGGCACCGGTGGCGCCCGGCGGCCGACGGTGCGGCGGCGGCCCGGGACACCGCTGCCCGGCCGAGCCGCAGGCCCCGGGCGGACCGCTGCCGGGGCACCGGAGCGCACCCGGGCACCGGCAGCAGGGCGAGCGGGCCCGGACCGTCCGGACGCGGCGTCGGCTCGGCGGGGCCGACCGGGCCGACGGGGCCGTGCTCGGCCGCCGCCGCTGTGGCCTGAGCCGCCTTCGAGGTCTTCCGGCGAGCGGGCCGCCGGCGGCGTGAGGCCCCCGCCGGCCCGGGCAGCCCCGACGGCCCACCGCGGCCCGCCTGGTCACCACCCGGGCCCTCGGTGGGCGCCGACCCCGGTTCACCGCCGGGCACCGACACGGGCCCAGCCGCCTCGCGCCGCCGACGCTGCGCCTCGACCGCCGCGAGCAGCGCGTCGGGCGTCATACCGTCGTTCAACGACTCGTACAGCAGCTCGGCCAGCAGGTAGGACGGGTCGAGGCGGAGGACGTGGCCCAGCACGACGCGGGCCGTCGCGGTGTCCCCCGCCACCCAGGAGGCCCAGGCCAGCAGGGTGAGCGGGGCCACCGCGCAGCCCTCGTAGGGCGGCACGGCGCGCCGGGCGAGGAAGCGCCAGAGCCGCTCGGCGGGCGCGAGCTCGGCGGGCCGGGTGTACTCGACTCCGCGATCCCGGGTGAGGCGGTCCCGCAGGGCGACCAGCAGCCGGGCCGCCCGCTCCTCGTCGAGCTCCCGGGCCCCGGCCGCGAACTCGGCGAAGGCCTGGTCGAGCAGGCAGGCGCCCTGCTCCTGGACGGACGCACCCCCGGAGCCCCCATCGCCGTCAGCACCGTTGGCGGCCTCGGCCGCCTCGGCCGCCTCGGCCCGGGCGAGCGCCGCGCGCTGGGCGTCCGCCCCCGGCGGGCCGATCGGGGCCAGCCCGCCGATGATCGCCTTCCGGCTACCGCGCGGCGCGAGGCCGGCGAACGCCGCGGCGGCGGCCGCCGGGCCCGGGCCGGGGGCACGGCGGATCGGGTTGCCCGCCGGATCGCAGCACCCGACGCGGCGGCAGAGGAAGGACCACCAGCGGCCGTCCGAGACGCAGAGCGACTCCTTGACGGCCACCCCCCTGCGTCCGAAGGCCGCGCGGAGGTCGCCCGCCAGGGGCCGCAGGCCGTCCACCACCGGAGGGGCGTGCGCCGTGATCGGATCCTGGCAGAGGTAGAGGAGCACCTGGACCGGCCGCTCGCCGTGCCGCTCGGAGAGCGCGACCAGCAGGGCGGCCGTCTCCTCCGCCGCAGCCGGCCACTGCTCGGGCGACTCCGGGACGTCCGCCCGGATCACTCCGCCCTGGTGCAGGTCGGGGCCCTGGAGGCCGACCGCGACGATGCTGTCGTCGGGGTAGAACCCCAGGAGGTAGGGCAGCAGCTCGGCCATGTCGGCCGGGCCGTGCATGGTGACCGGACGGTGGCCGGAGGACGGGCCGAGGGACAGGGTGACGCGCTCGTTGTTCATGACGCTCCCGTTGTTCATGACGCTCCGGTTGTTCGCGGCGTTCATGACCGGAAGCGTGACGCAATCCGAGAGACGCACCGGATTTTTCTCTTTTCCTGTGGATAACTCGGCCCTCGTTTTCCGCTTCCCTCATTCGGAGCACACCGAGCCCACTCCCCCGGGTGATTAGTCGGCGGCCGTTCAGCTGAGGAGCTGATGAAATACATCCGGCCTCCACCTCTCCGCAGCCCCGGCATTCGCCCCATGTCAGCGGCTCGGGGTTACATGGACGCCATGCAGCAGTCCGAGAACCACACCACCGCCACCGCCGACCGCGCCGAGGTCCGGGCGCGGGCCGAGGCCGTCCTGCGCGAGCTCGCCGGGCCCGGGGCCGCCCTGCGCGAGGACCAGTGGACGGCCATCGAGGCCCTCGTGGTCGACCACCGCCGCGCCCTGGTCGTGCAGCGCACCGGCTGGGGGAAGTCCGCGGTCTACTTCATCTCCACCGCCCTGCTCCGGGCCCGGGGCGCCGGGCCGACGGTGATCGTCTCCCCGCTGCTCGCCCTGATGCGCAACCAGGTCGAGTCGGCGGCCCGGGCCGGCATCCACGCCCGGACCATCAACTCGGCCAACACCGACGAGTGGGACGAGATCCAGGCCGAGGTCTCCGCCGGGAAGGTCGACGTCCTGCTGGTCAGCCCCGAGCGGCTGAACAACCCCGACTTCCGCGACCAGGTGCTGCCCAAGCTCGCCGCCTCCACCGGCCTCCTCGTGGTCGACGAGGCCCACTGCATCTCGGACTGGGGCCACGACTTCCGCCCCGACTACCGCCGACTGCGCACGATGCTCGCCGAGCTCCCGCCCGGCGTCCCGGTGCTGGCCACCACCGCCACCGCCAACGCCCGGGTCACCGCGGACGTCGCCGAGCAGCTCGGCACCGGCAGCACCGACGAGCACGCCCTGGTGCTGCGCGGGCCCCTCGACCGGGAGAGCCTCACCCTGGGCGTGCTGCCCCTGCCCGACCCGGCGCACCGCCTGGCCTGGCTCGCCGACCACCTCGACCGGCTGCCGGGCTCGGGCATCGTCTACACCCTGACGGTGGCCGCCACCGAGGAGGTGACGGCCTTCCTGCGCGAGCGGGGCTTCCCGGTGGCCTCCTACTCCGGCCGCACCGAGGACGCCGAGCGCCGCACCGCCGAGGCCGACCTGCTGGCCAACCGGGTCAAGGCACTGGTCGCCACCTCCGCGCTGGGCATGGGCTTCGACAAGCCCGACCTGGGCTTCGTGGTGCACCTCGGCTCGCCCAGCTCGCCGATCGCCTACTACCAGCAGGTCGGCCGGGCCGGGCGCGGCGTCGACCGGGCCGAGGTGCTGCTGCTGCCCGGGCGCGAGGACGAGGCGATCTGGCGCTACTTCGCCTCGCTGGCCTTCCCGCCGGAGGAACAGGTGCGCCGCACCATCGACGCGCTGGCCGAGGCCGGCCGGCCGCTGTCCACCGCCGCACTGGAGCCGCGGGTGGACCTGCGCCGCACCCGGCTGGAGACCATGCTCAAGGTGCTCGACGTGGACGGCGCCGTCCGCCGGGTCAAGGGCGGCTGGACGGCCACCGGGCAGAGCTGGGCGTACGACACCGCCCGGTACGCCAAGGTCGCGGCCTCCCGCGAGGCCGAACAGCGGGCGATGCGCGAGTACGCGGCGACCACCGGCTGCCGGATGGAGTTCCTGCGCCGCCAGCTGGACGACGAGCAGGCCCGTCCGTGCGGCCGGTGCGACAACTGCGCGGGGCCGCTGCACACCGCCGAGGTCTCCGCCGAGGCGCTGGACGCGGCCCGGGCCGCCCTCGGCCGCCCGGGCATCAGCTTCGAGCCGCGCCGGCTCTGGCCCACCGGGATGGACTCCCTCGGCGTGCCCCTCAAGGGCCGGATCCCGGCGGGCGAGCAGGCCGAGAACGGGCGGGCGCTCGGCCGACTGTCCGACATCGGCTGGGGCACCCGGCTGCGCACCCTGCTGGCCGACCAGGCCCCGGACGTACCGGTCCCAGGCGAGGCCGTGGACGCGCTGGTCGCGGTGCTCGCCGACTGGGCCCGCGGCCCCGGCGGCTGGGCCGGGCCCGCGACGGCGGACGGCGCCCGGCTGGAGCGGCCGGTCGGCGTGGTGGTCATGGCCTCCTCCACCCGCCCCCAGCTGGTGGGCAGCCTCGGTGCACGGATCGCCGAGATCGGCCGACTGCCGCTGCTCGGCCGAATCGAGTACGCCGACGGTCGCCCCCCGCACGGCGCGCGCAGCAACAGCGCCCAGCGACTGCACTCGCTGGCCGGCGCGCTGACGCTGCCGCCGGAGGTGGCGCAGGCGGTGGCCGAGGCCGGCGGCCCGGTGCTGCTGGTGGACGACCTCGTCGACTCGGGCTGGACGGTCACCGTCGCCGCCAGGCTGCTGCGCCGTGCCGGGGCGAGCGCGGTGTTGCCCCTGGTGCTGGCCGTGCAGGGGTGACCGGGCGGCAGCGGGCCGCCACTCCACCAATCACTCGAATGGCCTAACGAAGGGAGAAAGCAGCCCACGCGCGAACACGCGGGACGCCGGAGCGGGGAAAGGAGTGGTCACCGTGCCGAGAGCCGTTCACCGGACCCCGCACACGGTCTGGATCAAGGTCCGACGCCGCCCGAACAACGCTCGGAACGCGGTGGAACATATCCGGCGGAACGTGGGCTTTCGGGTGGCGTTCATCGTTTCATCGTTGCCGCTCCACCCCGGATACCGCGAGAATTGGCGCGTACCCGAAACCCTGTCCGCTGGACCCGGCCTTCGGCGTACCCACGTACCCGCGTGCCAGTGGGTCAGGAAGGAGGATCGTGATCAACGGTATCGGCCGAGGTCAGCATCCCCTCGCCCGGAGTTCGGCGCCCAGACGGCTGCTGGACCTGGAGACCTGGACCGCCTCGGGGATCCCGTTGCTGCGCGACCCGCGCGAGTTCGTCGTGGAACTGCACCAGCGCCACCTGCCCCAGCCGGGCACGGTCGTGATCGCCGTCCTCAACGCGCTGCACCACGTGTCCGCCTCGGCCTCGTTCACGCCCTGGCCACACGACACCGACGGCTGGCAGCACCGCAACGCCCTGCTCACGCACCTGCGCCAGATCACCCCGCACGACCTGCGGCTGGCCGAACCGACCCGTACGGCCGTGGTGTTGCGCTGCCGCGAGGGCGCGCCCGGCTGGACGGAGCAGGACGGCGCCTGGATGTGGGCGCTGCGGGACGCGGCCGGCCTGCACGGCCTGCGCTGCGGCTCGTACATCGGGCTCACCCCGGCGGGCTGGCACGTCCTCGGGGACGGCCGGAGCGGACGCGATCCGCACGCGGGCTCGTGGGCGGACAGGGTGGTGCACACCGTCACGGAACTGCCGCCGCGCTCGGCGCTGGACGCCCCGCGCGGCCAACGCGCCCGGCAGCAGGCGGCCGAACGGGCCCAGCACGCCCGGCAGTCCGAGCACCCGTGGCCCCCGGCGCGGGTCGCCGCCGTCCAGCCCGCCCGGCGCACCGGCACCCGCTGACCCCGCTGGTCCCACCGACACCCACGGGCCACGGCCACAGACGACGGTCACGGACGACGCCACGGCCGGGGCCGACCCGAAGGCCCGACAGCCGACACCCGGACCAGGCACCAGGACCAGCCACGGATCGGCCCGCGCCCCGGACCCGGACCGTACGTACGCCCTCGCCGCCACCGGGGCACGACGGACCCGGGCCCGGCACCGTACGGCACCGGGCCCGGGGTGGCTCGGTCGTGGTCAGGCGCCGGTCGAACGACCGGGCGCGGTTCCGGCCGCCCCGGCGGCGACCGGGCCGGCGTCACCGCAGACCACGAGCAGCGCGGTCGTGTGGCCGATCGCCTTGGCGTGGGCCTCGGCGGCCCGGACGGCCGTCCCGCCGTTGACCACCAGGACGACCACCTCCCGGCGCACCGGGCGGGTCAGCGCGACGTCCGCGTAGAACACGTCCCCGCCCTCGGCGAGCTGCGCCCAGTAGCGCTCCTCGCCGAAGGAGAGTTCGTGCTGCTGCCAGGGGTGCGCCTCGCCGACCGTCAGCACCAGGATGTCGCCCGGATTGCGGCCGGCGTCCAGCAGTCGGTCGACCGCGCCGTCCGCGCGTTCCAGCGCCTGCGCCGGGGTGGCGGCGACGCGCTGGATCTCGACCTGCGGTTCGGTGCCGCCCGAACGGCGCTGCGCCGACGAGGGCTTGGGGATCAGTCGCGGCGGACCGGAGCGGTCGGCGCGCGGGGGCGCCGGGCGCGGCGGTCCCGGACGGGGGCCGGGCACCGGAACGGCGGCGACGGTGGTGGGTGCGGTGGAAGAAGCGCCGCCGTTGGCAGGCGCGCGGAGGGCTTGTGCGTCCGACTCGCGGGGGAAGGGAACGCCGGGGCCCGGGAGGCTCTCGTGAATCTCCGACTCCTCGGGGAAGACAGGCATACCCGGATATCTATCAAATGCCGCTCGAACACGCACGCGCACCCCACCCATTGGGCACCGCACACCCACCGCTCCACCCAGGCAATTCCAGACGGACCGTCAGAAACCGAGCGTCAACTGTTCGTCGGCGGAGCCTTCGGCCGCACCCGCGACGTCCCGGACGCGCTTCAGGTGCCGCCACTTCGGCAGCGCGTCCAGGTATGCCCAGGAGAGTCGGTGATGCCCGGTGGGGCCGAACTCCTCCAGCGCGGCGCGGTGCACCGGGGACGGGTAACCGGCGTTGTCCGCGAAGCCGTATTCCGGGCATTCCTCGCCCAGTTCGGCCATCAGCCCGTCGCGGTGGACCTTGGCGAGCACCGAGGCGGCGGAGACGCAGATGCAGGACTGGTCGCCCTTGATCACCGTGCGCACCCGCCAGGGGCCGCCCAGGTAGTCGTGCTTGCCGTCCAGGATCACCGCGTCGGGCTCGACCGGCAGCGCCTCCAGCGCGCGGACGGCGGCCAGCCGCAGCGCCGCCGTCATGCCGAGTTCGTCGCACTCCTGCGGCGAGGCATGGCCGAGCGCGTAGGCGGTGACCCAGTCGGCGAGGACCGGGGCGAGCGCGCGGCGGCGCAGTTCGGTGAGCAGCTTGGAGTCGGTCAGCCCCTCCGGGGCCTTGCGCAGACCGGTGACGGCCGCGCCCACGGTGACCGGGCCGGCCCAGGCGCCGCGCCCGACCTCGTCCAGGCCGACGACGATCTTGGCGCCGGCCCGGCGGAGCGAGCGCTCGACGGAGTGCGTCGGCGGGACGATGGGCATCGCGAGTTCCGTTCGGCGGAGGGGCAGCCCGTTCAGCTGGGCAGCATCCAGCCTAAGCCCCGCCGCTCGGCCGCCCGGGCCGGCCGCCGACAGCCCCGCCCGCGAAGCCGCGGCCACAGCCGGAGCCGCAGCCGGAGCCACAGCCACAGCCACGGACGCCCTCAGGCGCGGATCAGCGGACGCAGCACCTCGTCCAGCAGCCGGGCCCCGAAGTCCGGCCCCATGTTCTCCCGGCCGCAGATCTTCACCTGGTAGAGCAGCATCGCCGGGACGACGTCCGCGACCAGCGCGGTGGCCGCGCCGGGCCGGACGTCGCCGCGGTCGGCGCCGCGGCGCAGGATGGCCAGGATGGTCTCCTTGGTCGGCTCGATCACCCGCTGGCCGATGAAGTCCTTGAACACCTCGGCCCGTTCATGGTCGATCTCGCCCATCAACGCCTGGATCGCGGCGCCCGTCGGGGAGTTCATCGCACCCATGAACAGCTCGATGAGCTGCCGCAATTCGAGATCCGCGGACCCGAGGTCGGGGGTGTCGTAGGGGCGTGGGAGAGTGGCGTCCAGGGCGTCGATGACCAGTTCGTCCTTGGACGCCCAGCGCCGGTAGAGCGCGGCCTTCCCGGTCCGCGCCGCGCCCGCGACGCCTTCCATCGTCAGCCGCGCGTATCCGCCGGAGGTGAGCTGGTCGATCGTGGCCTCGAAGATCGCGTTCTCCAACTCCTTCCCCCGGCGCCGCACCGGCCGCGTGAGGGCCTCGCGGGCGACCCGCATCGCACAGTGAGCCGCTGGCTCGGGCACCGCCCCCGGTCGCGCCGCGGGTGACGGGGGCGCGTCCGCCGTCTCAAGCGGTCGGGCGCCCGCCCGACCGGTCGCCCGGTCCGCCGTCAGGCGCCGCACCAACCGATCCATCGCCACCATCCTTAGGGAACGCTTGCGTTCACAATCAGGCCCAGGATATCGTCCACATTAGTGAACGATCCCGTTCCTTCCTAGCCCGCGCCAGACCGTGGGCTCACGCCGGACCAGTCGGTCCGCAGCGTACGAAGCACGCAGCCAGGCACATAGCCAGCAGGGGGCACAATCGTGGCTATCTCCGACACGATCAGCAAGAACTCACCACCACAGAGCAGTGGTCAGGGCCGGGGCAAGGGCATCACCCTGACCGTCATCGCGGCCACGCAGTTGATGGTGGTGCTCGACGCCACCATCGTGAACATCGCGTTGCCGCAGATCAGGGACGCGCTGAACTTCTCGACCACCAACCTGTCGTGGGTCATCAACGCCTACACGCTGACCTTCGGCGGGCTGCTGCTGCTCGGCGGGCGCGCGGGCGACATCCTCGGCCGCCGCCGGGTGTTCATCTTCGGAACCCTGCTGTTCGGATTCGCCTCCCTGCTGGGCGGATTCGCCCAGGACGGCGGGATGCTGCTGGCCGCCCGCGCGCTGCAGGGCATCGGCGGCGCGATCTGCTCACCGACGGCATTCGCCCTGATCGCCACCAACTTCGAGGAAGGGCCGGAACGCAACAAGGCGTTCGGCGTCTTCTCGGCGGTGGCCGGGTCCGGTGCCGCGATCGGCCTACTGGCCGGCGGTCTGCTCACCGAGTACCTGGACTGGCGCTGGGTCTTCTTCGTCAACGTGCCGATCGCGGCGCTGATCGCGCTCGCCGCACCGCGCTACATCGCCGAGTCCGAGCGCCACCCGGGCCGCTTCGACCTGCCGGGCGCACTCACCTCGACGCTCGGCCTGGTCGGCCTGGTCTACGGGTTCATCCGGGCCGCCTCGGACGGCTGGTCGGACAGCATCACGCTCGGTTCCTTCGCGGGCGGCGTGCTGCTGCTCGCCGCGTTCGTCGTGATCGAGAACCGCACCGACCAGCCGATCACCCCGCTGCACCTGCTCGCCAACCGCAACCGCACCGGCGGCCTGGTGATGATGCTCTGCCTGGCCGCGGCCATGTTCGGCATCTTCTTCTACATCACGCTCTTCGTGCAGGGCCCGCTCGGCTACAGCCCGCTGAAGGCCGGCGTGTCCTTCCTCCCGATCAGCGTGTCGATCATCATCGCCGCGCAGCTCGCCTCCAGCCTCCAGGCCAAGTACGGCCCGAAGCCGTTCATGGCGGGCGGCGCCCTGCTGGTCACCGTCGGCCTCACCTGGCTGACCCAGATGAGCAAGGACAGCGGCTACCTGGACGGGGTGCTCGGCCCCACGGTCATCTTCGGCTTCGGCATGGGCCTGATCTTCGTCCCGGTGATGCTGCTCGCGGTCGCGGGCGTCCCCGGCCAGGAGACCGGTGCCGCATCCGGCCTGCTGAACTCCATGCAGCAGATCGGCGGTTCGCTCGGCCTGTCGATCCTGACCACGGTCTTCGCGCACTACGCCACCGCCGAGGGCAAGCTCCAGCAGCCGAAGTTCCTCCAGTCGGCCACTCCGGACCAGCTGGCCTACCTCCAGCAGCACCACGAGTTCCCGAAGGGCACCGACGCCGCCAACTCGGTCCTCACCCAGGGGATTTCGCACGGCTTCATCGTGGGCGCCGCGCTCGCCGGGCTGGCGCTGGTGGTCTCGGTCTTCGTGATCAAGGCCAAGGCCAGCGACCTGCCGAGCGGGGCCTCCGGCGTCGCGATGCACTGAGCCCGACCAGGGCGCACACCGCACCACACCGGGCCGGCCGGGAGCAACACGCTCCTGGCCGGCCCGGCCGCTTTTCCCGGCTGCACTTCCCGGCCGCGCTTCCCTCCCGCATTTCCCTCCCGCATTTCCCTGCCGCGTTTCCCTGCCGCGTTTCCCCGGCCGCACACCGGCCCCGTCCCGAACGAACGCCCCCCGGGACAGGCCCGGGCGTCAGGGCCAGAGGTCCTGGTACCTCATCCCGGCCCGCTCGCAGGAGGTGCGCCCCTCCTCCAACTGGTCCACCAGCGGCCGTTGCGCCAGGATCTCCCGGGCCCGGGCGGCGGAGGCACTGGTCGCGTACCAGGGCTGCCCGGGGTGCTCCTCCAGCCCGGCGCGGATCAGCTGCAGCGCGCAGGTCCGCTGGGCGGCGGGGAGCCGGTCCAGGGCGGGGGCGGCGTCCGGCGAGAGGTCGCGGACGTTGCGCAGGTCGATCCGGGAGGTCCGCTCGAAGCGGGCCACGTTCTGCTCGGCGATGATCGCGTCCGGGCCCATCAGCCCGTACACCGCCGCCGTGAGCATGCCGCTGAGGACGACGACGCGGGGCAGCCAGCCCGCCGAGCGGGTCAACCCGGCGGTGATCAGCAGCAGCAGGACGACGCCGAGCCAGCCCTCGACCACCAGCACCCAGAGCCGCAGCCTGGTCAGCCCGGAGGCGTCGACGTAGAACCACATCCGGCCGAGCGCCGAGGCGACCACGACCAGGGCGAGCACGCAGAGCGCACCGAGCAGGATCCGCGCCACCCGGCGGTCGGCGGGCGTGCTGCGCGGGGCCCAGCGCTTGGCGACCGCCACCACGACCAGGGTGAGCGCGGTGATCACGCTCAGCTGCCAGAAGCCCTGCCGGGCGTACTCGGAGCGGCTCATCCCGGTGTTGCGCAGGACGGCGTCGGCGCCACCGAGCACCACCAGGGCCTGGATCACCGCGAAGGCCCCGAACATCAGGTTGAGCGCGACCAGCGGCAGCGCCCACTCCAGCCGGCGGCGGGCGCGGCCCGGCCGGACGACCGTACGGTCCCAGCGGCGGGGCCCGGCCGCGATGTGGGCGAAGCCCAGAGCGGTGGACGCCCCCAGCACGAACAGCACCGCGCGCAGCGGGAGCCCGCCGAGGTCGAGGCTGGGGCTGAGGCTGCCCAGCAGGTCCGCCATGGCGGCGTCCGCACCGGCGAACAGCAGGCCGAAGACGGTCAGCAGGACGGCGGCGACCACGAGCGCCTTGAGCACCGGGACGATCCGGCCCCGGTGGGGCAGGCTCCGGCCGCGCAGCCCGTCCCTCAGCCAGAGCGCGCCGGGCGGCAGCTGCCAGAGGACGGCCGGCAGGGGGAGCAGGACGCCCGCCCAGCGGCGGCCGCCGTGCAGCGCGAGCGAGGCCAGGCCGAGCGCGCACCCGATGGACAGCGTCACCGGCCAGCCCGCCTCCCAGAGCGCCGGGACGGCGAGCAGGGCGACGGCGAGCAGGCTCCACACCACCGTCCAGGGCCGGATCCGGCGGCCCGCCGACCGGGCGGCGAGACCGGCCGCGGCAGCGGTGGCCCCGGCGCAGATCAGCAGGTTGACGCCCACGCCGTCGAACAGCAGCCAGGCCGTCAGCAGGCCGGTGAGCAGGGCCAGGAGGAGGACCCGGGGCGTGGCGGCCGCCCTGCGCTCGGGGGCGCTGGGGCGCAGCCACCCGTGGTGCGGCGGCGCGGACACGCCGGACCCCCAAGGGGGGCTGGGCGGGGTCGCGGGTGCGGGCTCGGGTGGCAGGTCGGCCGGGGCGGGCGTGGAAGGGCCGGACATGAGTCCCCCTCGGTGGTCGGCGGGCATGCGGAAGCCGCCCTTGGGGCAGTCCGCCGTCGGGCGCGCTCGGCGCCGCGGCTGCAGCCGACTGTAGACCATTCTGAACAGGTTCAAAAATCAGTTCTGAACAAGTTCAGAAATCTCGGCCCGCCTTCCCGCCACCGCTCCCGCGGCCCCCTCGCGGCCCTCCCACAAGCCCTCCCACAGCCCTCCTGCGGGCCCCTCCACCACCCCGCCGCTACCCCTTCACCGACCCCGCCAGCAGGCCCCGGACGAAGTACCGCTGCAAGCTGAAGAAGACGATCAGCGGGACGATGATCGACAGGAACGCCCCGGCCGTCAGCAGCTCCCACCGCCCGCCGAAGGACCCGGACAGCTGCGCCAGCCGGACCGTCATCGGCGCCACCTCCGGCGTGCCGCCCGCGAAGGTCAGCGCGACCAGCAGGTCGTTCCAGACCCACAGGAACTGGAAGATCGCGAACGAGGCCAGCGCCGGGGTGCACAGCGGCAGCACGATCGAACGGAAGATCTTGAAGTGCGAGGCCCCGTCCACCACCGCCGCCTCCATCAGGTCCCGCGGCAGCTGGGCGATGAAGTTGTGCAGCAGGAACACCGCCAGCGGCAGCGCGAACATGGTGTGCGCCAGCCACACCGGCGCGTAGCTGCCCTTCAGGTCCACCGCCGGGATCAACGCCAGCGAACCCAGGTGCGCGCCGCCGGAGAAGAGCCGCAGCAGCGGGATCAGCGCCATCTGGATCGGCACCACCTGGAGCGCGAACACCCCGAAGAACACCGTGTCGCTCCCCCGGAACCGCACCCAGGCCAGCCCGTACGCCGCCATCGCCGCCAGCACCAGCGGGAACAGGGTGGCCGGGACGCTGATCGCCAGCGAGTTCACCAGGAACGGCATCAGCCCGGTGGAGACGCCGGAGCCGCCCTCGAACAGCACCGTGTGGTAGTTGCCCAGGCCCAGGTCCGGGTGGAGGAAGGCGTTCCACCAGCCGTTCGCCGTCACGTCCTGCTTGGGGCGCAGCGAGGTCACCAGCAGGCCCACCGTCGGGATCGTCCACAGGACGGTCACCGCGATCACGAAGACCGAGGCCAGCGGGCTACTGAAGGCCTTCCGGACCGGGCTGCCGTGCGGCGCGCTCATCGCGCGGGCCGGCCTGTCGTACGGTGCGCTCATCGGACCCCACGCTCCTTCCGCAGCTGGACGATGTTGTAGGCCACCAACGGCAGCACGGCGAGGAAGAGGATCACCGCGAGGGCGCTGCCCCGCCCGGTGTCGAACTGCACGAAGGACTGCGAGTACATCTCGTTGGCCAGCACCTGGGTGCCGAAGTTTCCGCCGGTCATGGTGCGGACGATGTCGAAGGCCTTCAGCGTGATGATCATGATGGTGGTCAGCACCACCACCACCGTGGTGCGGATCATCGGCACCGTGACGTACCAGAACAACCGCACCCCCTGCGCGCCGTCCAGCCGGGCCGCCTCGGTCACCTCGTCGGGGATCGCCTTGATCGCCGCCGACAGCACCACCAGCGCGAAGCCCGTCTGCACCCAGACCATCACCGCCATCAGCAGGAAGGTGTTCAGCGGCTGCGAGAGCATCCAGTTCGGCGGGTCGTCCCAGCCCACCGCGATGGCGAGTTGGCTCAGCAGGCCGATCTGCGACTGGCCCGGTCCGCGCGACTCGTAGACGAACTTGAAGATGATCGAGGCGCCGACCAGCGAGATCGCCATCGGCATGAAGATCAGCGACTTGTACACCGCCTGGCCGCGCATCCGGTCCACCAGCAGCGCCAGCACCAGGCCCAGGCCGGTCGCCGCCAACGGCGCGACCACCAGCCAGAGCAGCGTGTTGACCAGCACCTTCTGCACCGAGTCGGTGGTGAACGCCCAGCCGAAGTTCTCGCCGCCGACGAACCCGCTGCCGTCGGCGTTCTGCAGGCTCAGATAGACCGTGCGGATCAGCGGCACGACCAGGCCCACCAGCAGCAGCACCGCGGCCGGGCCGAGGAACACCACCACCGACAGCGGGCGGGAGAGCCGGCCCCGGGCCCGGCCCGCCGCGAAGAAGACCAGCAGCAGGATGCCGAGGAAGCCCGCGACGGCGCCGAGGCTGTTGCCGAACTTGACCGCCGCGTCACCCCAGGAGCCGGTGGCGAGCGCGGTGACCGGTGAAGGCGTTCCGGGTACGGACATGACGGTGCGTCCCTCCTGTTCTGGTGGGAAGGGGCGGGCGGTGCGGGTGGGTGGCCCCGCACCGCCCTCGACAGGTGGTCCTGAACGGCGCCCGGCCGGGCCCGGCACGAGTCCGGCTCGGCGCCCTCTGCGGGCGTACGCCTACCGCGGCCGGGCGCCCGCTACAGCCAGGCGCCCGCTGCGGGCGTACGCCTACTGCGGCCAGGCGGCGTCGATGTCGGCGGCGGTCTTCTGGATCGACTGCCCCTCGGCGAACCAGGCGGTCAGCGACTTCCACTCCTGCCCGGACCCGATGGCGGCCGGCATCAGGTCGGAGCCGTCGAAGCGGAAGGTCGCCGCGGGGTCGGTCAGCGCGTCCGCCGACAGCCGGTCGATCGGGTCGGTGTACAGGCTCTTGTCCACGCCCTGGTTGGCCGAGACCCAGCCCGTCGCGGTCTTCACCCGGCTGCTCGCCCAGTCCGAGCTGGACAGGTAGTTCTGCACCGCCTGCACCTCGGGCCGGCCGGAGAAGGCGGCCAGGAACTCGCCGCCGCCCTCGACCGGGTTGGGGATCGCCGGGTTCACCGCGGGCAGGTGGAAGGCGAACACGTCGCCGTCCGGGCCGACCTTGGTGCCCTTGGGCCACTGCGCCTCGTAGAACGACGCCTGCTGGAGCATGGCGCACTTGCCGGTGAGGACCGGCGCGCCCGCGTCCTGGAAGGTGGTGGTGGCGATCGACTTGACGTCGCCGTAACCGCCGTTGACCCAGGCCGGGTTCTGCATCCAGCCGGCGACGGTCTTCATCGCCGTGGTGATCTTCTCGTCGGAGAACTTCACCTGGTGGCCGACCCACTGGTCGTACACGTCACCGCCGTACGTGCCGAGCACCACCTCCTCCAGCCAGTCGGTGGCCGGCCAGCCGGTGGCCGTGCCCGAGGCGATGCCGCCGCACCAGGGCTTGGCGCCGCCGGACTTGGCGATCCGGTCGCTGAGCGCCATCAGGTCCGCCCAGGTCTTCGGCACCTCGTAGCCGCCCGCCTTGAAGGCCTTCGGCGAGTACCAGACCAGCGACTTCATGTTGGCGCTCATCGGCGCCGCGTAGAAGGTGCCGTTGACCGAGCCGTAGGTCTTCCAGATCGGACTCCACCGGTCCTCGTTGGTGACCGTCTGGGCGGGCGGCTTGACCACCTTGCCGCTCTTCACCATCTGCGCCAGCAGGCCCGGCTGCGGGATGATCGCGAAGTCCGGGGCGTTGCCGCCGGCCACCCGGACCGGCAGCTGGGACTCGAAGTCGTTCGAGCCCTCGTAACTGATCTTGATGCCGGTGCACTTGGCGAACTCGGCCCAGGACTTCTCCAGGTTGTCCGACTCCGGGCTGAGGATCGAGGCGAACATCGTCACCGTGGTGCCCGAATGCCCGGCGTACGGCTGGTACTTGGCGCAGTCGCCGGACAGCGACGGGACCGCCGCGTCACCCCCGCCGCCCGAACCGCCGGAGCTGTTGGAACAGGCCGCGGTCAGGGCCAGCGCCGCGAGCAGGGCGGGTACGACGGCCAAGCGGCGGCCGGAACCGCGGTGACCGGAACTCCTGGACGGCGCGGTCGGGTTGAGGGTCAATGCGGTCCTCCTCGCCAGGGCGTGCTGCCGACGGTGGGCTGAACGACATCGCGCTGTACCGGAGACGGGCGTGCAGAGATCGCGAGCGGGCGACGGACGAACCGATCCGATGACGTTAACGCAGCCGCCAGCCGCCGCCAAGGTCCACGTCGACCTTCATCCGCCGACACCCCGACCGCGACCTCCGCCCACCCTCCGCCCGGCAGCAAGTAGCTCAGGCGGCCCCGGTCACCCCCGGCCGGTCACCCCCGGCCGCTCGGCCGTCCGGCCGGCGCACCGCCGAACCCGCCGGTTCACGCCAGCACCCCCTCGACGGCCCGCCGGACGGCCTGCGGATCCAGCCCGTGATCGACGATCACCCGGGCGCCGAAGCCGTCCCCCTCCCGGAGGACCCCCAGCAGCAGGTGCCCGACCGCGATCTGACCGGACTTCAGCCGCAGCGATTCGCGCAGCGAGAGCTCCAGCGCCTTCTTCGCCCGGGCACTGAACGGACTCCGGCCCGCCCTCGAATCCAGCCTGAACCAGCCCCGCCGCTTCGGCTCCTCCTCGGCCGGCGCGTCCAGCGCGCCCTCGCCGAAGGCCGATTCGACCGCGGCCCGGACGGCCTCCAGGTCCACCCCGATCGAGGCCAGCGCCTGCGCGTCGTCCCCCGGCCCGAGCAGCCGGACCACGGCCCGCCGGGCGGCCTCGTGGTCCAGCCCCAGCCCGATCAGGACGCCGGCGGCCGGGTCGTCCGGCCGGGCCAGGATCGCCAGCAGCAGGTGCTCCGTCCCGATGTGGCCGTGCCGCAGCTCCCCGGCCTCCTGCTGGGCCCCGGCCACCACCTGCCGCGCCGGGTCGGTGAAACGCTCGAACATCGTTCAGCCTCCGTCCTGGTCCTTGCCGGGCCCGCGCCGGGCGTACTTCTTGTGCACCGCCTGCCTGGTGACCCCGAGGCAAACCGCGATGTCCTGCCAGGACCAGCCCTGCGACCGGGCGTTGCCCACCTGTAGGCCTTCCAGGCGGTCCGCCAGGTCGCGCAGCGCGCGGACCGCCCGGAGCCCTACCGCGGGGTCACGGCTGCTCGCCGCGGCCGCGAGTTCTCCGCTCTCACTCATGCTGTCAACTGTGGTTGACAGTTGCGGCGATGTCAACCCTGGTTGACATCAGCGGTCGCCGAACCGCTCCGCCAGCACCTCCTCGAAGGTCCCCCGGCCCACCGCCCGCTCCGGTGTGAGGTTCCCGCCCGCCCGCAGCGCCCGCCCCGAGGCCCCCGGCACCCGCACCGGCAGCAGCACCCGCCGCCGACCCGACGCCCGCAGGTACGCCTCGGCCAGCTCCCGGTACGGCCGCACCCGCGGCCCGCCCACCTCCGGCGCGTACCCGGCCGGCCCCTCCCCCGCCAGCTCCGCCACCCGCGCGGCCACCTCCCGCACGTCCACCGGCTGGACCCGCGCCCCGCCCGGCACCGGGAACACCGGCAGCCGCGCCGACACGTCGAAGATCCTCAGCAACAGGTCGTGGAACTGCGTCGCCCGCAGCACCGTCCACCCCAGCCCCGACTCCCGCACCACCCGCTCACAGGCGAGCTTCGCCCGGTAGTACGGGATCGGCACCCGGTCGACCCCGACGATCGACACGTACAGCAGGTGCCGCACCCCCGCCCTCCCTGCCTCCGCCACCAGCGTCCGGACCGCGGCCACGTCCTTGCGCCCCACCGTGGTCGCGCAGTCCACCACCACCTCGACCCCCGCCACCGCCCCGGCGATCCCCTCCCCGGTCAGCAGGTCCCCGACCACCCACTCGACCCCCGCGCCCCCGCTCCGCACCCGTCGGCTCAACCCCCGCACCGCCACCCCGCGCGCGACCAGCAGCCGCACCACCTCCCGCCCCAGGACCCCCGTCGCCCCGGTCACCAGCACCGTCCCCATCACCACACCACTCCTCCCGCCGAACACCGTCACCCCTACCGACCGCCCACCGCCCCCATCCGTGACATCGACACCCGAGAAGTGCCCGGAACAACGAGAAGAGGCGGGGCGAGGACGTGAAGTCCTCGCCCCGCCTCAGCGGTGGCTCACCCGCGCGGGGTCAGTACCGGCGGTACTGGCGGAGAGTACCTATTCTCGGCGTGCGCTATTCCCCAGCATCAAGGGCTCGATCGGGGAAGGCATGCAGCCTCAGCTCAGCACCCAGCAGTCCGCGAGTCACCGCATCGGTGGTCCTCCGTAGCAAGGCCGGTGACTCCAGCCCGGGTCTACCTTCGCGGTCGAGCGCAGAGAGGTAGGCCGCCCGAAGGACCTCCTGCTGTTCTACGGTGCACCCGATCTCCAAGACACAGCGCCGAATCCGCGCCGGGTTCCACGGGCGAGATCAATCTCGCCACTACCTGCCGCTTGGTCGGACCCGACCACTGCTACCCGACCGAGCCCTGCTGTATCCGCTGGCGGGCCTTCTCGTAGAACTTGTTGGCCATTGGGGTGTCAGTGGACGTGATGCGTATGTAGTCGGTGCTCAGTTCCCGGGTTCTCGCTTCGAGAGCCGCCAAGTTGGAGGCTTCGGTCATGAGGCTGATCTCAGCGTCCGCCCGATGCTTGAGCGCGGTGTAGGCGCGAGCAGACGCGAGATGGTCAGCGGCCGCCTTCGGCGAGCCAAGGAAGGCCGCGGTGGCCGCGACGGCTCCGGCGACGGCACCGAGCCCACTGAAGAACGCTTCAGGACCAACCTTGACCGCGACCAGGAAGCCGGATATCGCGGTCACGCAGGCGGGGATGAACACCATCAGCCGCCCCCACTTCTCGGCGCTCTTGGCCGCTTCAAAGTAGCCCTGGGCGGTATAGAGGCAGTTGCTCTGGATGCGCTCTAGCTTCGACTTGATACTTTCGAACTGTGTGTCAGAAGTAGACATAGGGTCCAATCCGGGGTGGGCGTATGCGAGGCTCAACGGCAAGGAAGTTGCAGATCCATTCCATGCCGGGGACGGAGGCTTTGATTTCGTTGCGGTAGCGGGTAGTGAGGTAGCCGGCCTCATACAGTGCGACAAGTACGGCACGCCGGGCGGCAGCGCTGGTCTCTCCCTCGAAACGGTGGCGGAGCATCTGGGCCTCGGCAACGGATGCGTGCTGTCCGATGTAGCGAGCGGCGAACTCGCGGGCGTAGTCGACCCGGTTGCGGTCCCCGAGAACGGTCCATGCGGCTTCTTTAACTCGTTCATCCTTGCTGCCCATGGCAATGAAGTAACGCAGGACACGCTGTTCTATCAGGGGGTGAGAAGCGCTGTGGCTGGACTGCAGGAACCGGATCAGGGAGCTTTCAACCTCGGGGGTTCTGCTCTTGGCCCCGTCAAGATACTTGAACACGTTCGTGATGGCGTGCGGGAGACGGGTGAGATTCTCCAGGCACCAGCCCACGGCGCGATCATCTTTGATATTGCGGAGCTGGCCTAGGACGAAGCGAACCTGGTTGCCGTTGAAATCTCCCTCCTTGGCAATCTTCTCGAAGTAGGCCACGAGATCTTCCCGGGCCCGTGGGCGCCCATACCTGATGGCACGAGCCAGCGAGTCATGCCGGATGTCGGTTTCACGCTCCCGGGCGTCCTGAGGGTCGAGGATGACGGTCTTACTGGAGGAGACAGCGAGCCTCCTAGAGCGCAGTTGACTGTTCACGCCAAGAAAGAGATCACGCAGCTCGCTCCAGTCGGGGTGGAAGACCTTGATGTCATCGGAGTAGCGCAGGAAGCGGGCGCCGTTCTGGTTCAGATAGGAATCGACGGGGGCAAGGTAGAGATTGGCAAGTATGCCGGAAGCATCCGGTCCTTGGGGCAGGCCCCAAGCGTGGTTGATGGTCTGAAATCGGGTGAGGAAATCGATGATGTGGCCGGCAGGCCTGCGATCGCCACCGAGGGCCTCCAAATCGTCTCCGAGGATGGCCACATCGATGTGCTCGTAGAAGGCCGCGATGTCTAGGTAGGCGACTCTGAGTGAAGCGTCAGACCGGATCGCCCTCAGAGACTTTTGCCGATAGGACGTCCAGCTGGACCACCATCGGATGGGCTCGCCCTTGAAGTGGTTCCATCGATAGCTGGAGACGCTAGGGTGAAGCTGACGGTCGATCTGATCGGCGATGGTGAAGACAAGAGCATCGTAGATAAGTCGGTCTCGGGTGGAGAATCGGGCTAGCGGGCGAACGGTCAGATCGGTCTTAGGGAAGTCGATGATGCTGGTGCTGTCCGGGCCGCAGGCGCCGCTCTCGACGGCCCGTTCCAGCGTCTCGCGATAGCCCCGTTCCCACTGGTGCTGAACGTCCTGGTACCCGATGACGTCGGGCACCTCTGATTCGTCTTCTCCCGCTATCAGCAGGTCTTTAGCTTTGGTGAGCCTGTCGCGAAGGTCCACCGTTCCCCTTTGTCAGATGAAGGTCCCAGGCACGAGATGCTATCCGGGCGAGGCGTGAACTGGGCGACGGTCTGCTTCACTTGCGACCAGTCTCCCTCCAGCCCGCGACAACAGGGCGCGCCAATACAACCGCACCGACAGCAGTCCCAGTCACAGCGGTCACCAACACACAAACCAAAGACCAGCCGGCCAGCCAAGCATTTCTCAGGCAGGGGCCACAGAGACGACCGGCAGGTCGGCAGTGCCATCTAAGGAACAGGCAGCATGCACCGCCGAGTCAGCGCGGATTCCCAGATCCCGCCGTTCCTTAGCCACCGGAGTCAGCGCGCGGACGTCCGGAGGAGTGCTTAGCCGGCATCAGGGCCCTCTGAGCAGGGATGGTGGCGGGCAATGAATGTGCCACCTCAGCTTCTCGGGCCGCCTGCTGACCTGCGAGGGCAGTAGCATGAACATGGCGCCGGAAGCCAGGCCGCCAGTGTTCGCCGTGACGGGCTGGCTCAGTGATCAGCACGCCAAGTCTCAGCAGACGATGGAACGTGCCTTGATGAAGCTCCATGATCAACCGAAGGGGCTTCTCCGGGTGCGGATCGGAGCAGATCGTCATGACGCGTCGCGCGGCGTCCGCATAACGCTTGTGCAGAGACTGCTTGGTAACCCCGCAGATCTTCGCCATCTGCTGCCAGGTCGCACCTAGGTAGCTGGCCTCCGCCAGAAGGAGAGTGCGTTCCGCGGTCAATGCCTGCTCAATCGCAGACAGCCGCGCCAGTGCGTCCAAGACTTCATCGACCGGACGCCCCCGATCCCGGGGGACAAGCTCCCGCAGCCGCTGAACCGCCTCGCGCAGCACCCGAGTAGCTGGCCCCAACTCCAGTCCGTCACCGTAGGACTCGGTACAGCCGTCGAAGTACGACGGGCCACTCCAGCGGTCTCGATCCCCCATAACCGTCAACGCTAACTGACAACTCTGGTGGCCGGACAGAGGTGTTCCAGTCATCCGACCCTCTGCGGAGACTGGCCGCGCGGGGCCTCAGGGCCGCCCTCACCGGGTATGACACCGCAGCTCAAGGCGACGTTCTGACGCCAGACGATGCCCTGCCGTCCAAACCGAGACCACGCCAACTTCGTGATTGGGTTGTCAAATTCGGGCTGCTGCACGTAAGGCCCCTTGCGCGAACGGCAACCATGGGTGCTCTAGCCTCGTTCTCACCGAGGCAGACCGGCCGTCGACCAATATGCCGACGGCCCCCGTGCCAGCGGGAGCCGTCTCGCCCTTCGCCCGCGATGACTAGGGAAGGTACGCTTGGCCCTGACGATAACTCACAACTGGGTTGCTGGTAAAGAGCAATCCGTAAGCGCCTCCCCCACCAGGAGGCGCCGGTGACAGTCCCCATCAGCGTGTGGGCGCGGCTCGCACTCGCGATTCCGGTGACCATTGCGGTGCTGGTGGTCGGCGTCATGCTTTTCCTCGCGATGCTGATCCCCTCGACCTCCACCAGGACGTTTGCGCTAGACAGCAGCAAGCAACTGCTGGCTCTGGTCCGGGCGCTCGTGCCCAGTAGCAGGTAGCGCCATCCCGTCGCGAGGTGGGTCGCCGGCAGCGACCCACCTCCTGTCACTCGGCCGGCAGCCTCAGGAGGGGCCGTCGGCCGAATCTCATTGATCACCACAAGGTCAGGGGCAACCCCCACGCTTCCTGCGAACACCTGCAGGCCCAGTTAGGGGCGTTCCTGAGCCAACGAGCCATTGCAATCGGCCGTCCTTCGCAGCGAGACCAAGGCAGGCTGTCTCACGCCAGTCCTCTCGGTCAAGGAGCTCGATAGGCAGCGAGGACTCAGTTCACTGTCACGGGTTCAGCTCAGGAGCCCTCCGAGCTTCGAGGTAGGAGGACCAATCCCGTTTGACGTAGGAGACCCAGTCCACAGCGGTGTTGATGTGGATTCCGAGAACCTTGCTCAGGATCGACGCAGGTAGGTCTGCGGCCAGCGCCATCAGTGCAGAGTTGCGGGCAGAGCGGACATCGACGCCGTGCCTCAGCAGTTTTTGGGAGAGCTTGGCCCCACTCAGAGGCTGACCCATCAGTTTTCCCGGGAACAGCCAACTTTCTCGGCATCCCATCCCGCGTTCGACAACAGACGGTACGGCGACCCGCGTTTGCTGCTCCAACAGTTGGGCAAGGGCGGGAGGCATCACAACAGGGTCATCACCCAGCCGGATGTAGACCGAATCCTTGCGCGGCAAAATGTCCTCGTGGGTAAGCCGCACGACCCTGGTAGCAGGCATCCCGTAGAGCAGGATCAGCGCACCAGCCACCCGTACATCCAGTGGTAGGGCGGGATCGTTGATGCATCGGTGCAGCAGGGACAGGTGCTCGTCCTCATCAAGGAAGTTGGCGGGTTCGCCGTCTGGCTGCCAAGGCACCTGCAGGTCCCCGACGAGGTGGCAACGACGAGCCCACCGAAGGAAATCACGCAGCCGCCGCCGTGTGGTGGCCCCTGAAGCCAGCCAGCGGTCCACATCGGCCTGAGCAGCACTCACCAGCGTGAGTTGCTCGGCCGCGATCCACTCCAGGAAGTCGAGCGTTACCGATACCTGCGCACGGGCATAGTTGATGCTAGATCTGCTATTCCCTCGCGTACGGGCTTGGTACCGCACCCGTCGGAGGACTACCCACTGAGCATACGGTTGCAGGACGGTTCGATGCCGGGCTGGAACCTTCATTAGAAAGTGCCTCAGCCAGACTTCCAAACCTGCCACGTACTCGTCCCGCTTCGGCAGGACTCCGACGTGAACCAACAAGTGTCGAAGATGGACTGCTGCTTGTCGGCCTGGGAACGTGTCGAGAAGTTCGTGGGTGATGGGGTAGCCCGCCGCGATCAGATCTCGAAGTAGCGCCGCCCCGCTGGTCTCCTTGCGCATCCACAGCAGCACAGATCGGGGCGTTGCGGCCGCAGTCAGCGCGACGATCAGAGGCGCCAGGGGCGAACCCTCCTCCGACGAACCGAACTGGTCGTTCAGCGTGACTTGCAGGACACACCGAGAGCATTCACCGTACCTGTAGATGTCACCTGCTTCACCACAGCTGGAGCAAGCGTAGATCAAGTCAACCCCGGCACATGGTCCGCAGATTCGCCGTCCTCGCTCATCGTTCCCAATCAGCGGGCGGCACTTCTGACACGCCGCACATTCGGCGGGGTTAGCGCAGACGTACTTGTAGCAACTCCCGCATACCGGTCCCATGGGCCAGCGCGCCGTAACTCTCCGCGAGCGTTCACATCGCACACAGATGACACCCGGGCGATCACGACACGTGCGGCAGACTGGTTCGCCCGCTTTGACGTGGAGGCAGGGCCGCTCGCGTCCACAGCGCCGGCAGGTCGCCACTGGCCCTGGGTCGCAGTTGGCGCACAGATCCGGCTGTGAATCTCGGGCACGGCTCTTGATACGGCGAACTTGACCGCAGGCACCACACTCCCGCCTAGGGTGCGTGTAACAGCTCGCACATACAGGGCCAGCGTCAGCCATTGCTTTGGTCGGCCGTACCTCACCGCAACGGATACAACGCCTCGCCGGACGGATGTAGCAATTGGAGCACTGTGGCTCCCCGTTCGGTCCGCGTGTTGCAATAAGGCGGAGCTGGCCGCATACAACACAGACTTCGTGTCGAACGGGGTCAGCGCGATAGCAGTCCCGGCAGACCGCACCCTCGGCTTCTTGAGTAGCAACTGGTGCTGTCTTACGACATCTACAGCAGGGGCGAGCTGATCTCCAAGCTGCACACGTCTGGCAGATGCGGGCACCGCGTGAATCGGTGCGTGGCAGGGAGCGACGCTTCCCGCAGCCTCCACAGGATGGCACCGTCACCTGCGTACATCCAGCAGCCTCCAACCCTTCGAGGAGCCGGAACATGGCTGCGGGCAGAGCTGGACTACCACTCGTCAAGGCATCCGGATGGCTCTCCATGTGCTCACACAACCAATAGAGCGCCTTCTGTGGCGCGGCTCGGTCGACGATGTCCTGAAGGTCTGCCCTAGGCATCGAAGGCAACTGCGGCGCTAGAAGATCAACGATCCCTGCGAGCCGCTGGGGACGCTTCACGTGAGGTCCGGCCAGCGGATCGTGGCTCGTCGGATCTGTGGGGGCGTTCCCGCATTGACTGCTGATCCAGTGGCGGTCTTGCGAACAGCCTGCTCAACTACGGACACTTCGATCAACTCCTGGACCCCACAGTCCAGGATGTCGCACAACGCGGCAAGGGTGTCCATCGACATTCGCTGCGGGGGTTGCGTGACCAGGCGATAGACCTGCTCTCGGGACAGGTGAACCCCGCGGTCGGCAAGCAGCGGCACCAACTCACTGGTCTGGAACATCCCACGCGTAGCCATCACTTGGCGCAGGTGCCAGTGATACCCCATTTTCTTGATCACTGCTGCGGCTCCCATAGATCTGCGTGTCGCTGACGCAGTGACTGTTGCACCAGCCGATTGCGGTACTCGTCCGACACTCCTGTGTAGAGGGCAGTCGTCGAGGCATAGGAGTGACCCACCTGGTCCTGGACGAACTTCTCTGGGTAGCCGAACTCGACCAGGTGCGTCACGTAGGAGTGCCGAAGACAGTGCAGATCCAGCTCTTCCGGCAGTCCGGCAGCGTTACGAGCTTCCTCGAAGGCTTCGTTGATAGCACGCCAGGACAGGCGGCCGAGGCGTTCGGTCACCCACAGCGCAGGATGGCTCCCAGCCCCAAAGAGCGGTCGGACCTCCGATACCCACTGCTGAATCACCGGAACGATCCAGTCCATCTCTGGCACGGTCAGCACCGTTCTGCGCTTGGGCTGCCCGCCACGTGATGACTTGCCGAATCGAACGAACAGGGCCCCGCAGTTCCCGTAGTCGGCAGCCCGCGGGTTCCTCCGCAGATCCACGACATCCAGCCCCCACGCCTCCCTGCGTCGGAGCCCGAATGCATAGACCGTCTTCAGCAGAACTGCGTCACGGAAGGCAGCTGAAGCGCCCTTCCGGCGACGCGCTCTGATCTCCTCGACCATTCCGTCAGCCGCGTCGAGCAGCGACTGCACCTCGTCATACGTCAGCGGCCTGCGGCCTGGTCGCCCTTCGTACTCCGATGTGTGGGCCACGGTGTTCCACTCGTGCAGGATCTGGGCCGGCGCCTCTCCGAACCGTTCGTGGCAGACCGCTGGCCACGAATAGCGCGCATCCGTCACGTAGTCCATGAACAGCCGCAGTGCGTTCTGGTAACCCCGCGCCGTCGAGACCATCACCGGACGACGCCCCGATCGAAGGTGTGTAATGAACTCCTCGGCCTCTGCAGCCTGCCACTGCCAGGGGTACTGGTTGGTGAAGTCGGCGAACCGGCGCACCAGATCGATCCTCGCCCTGATCGTGTCCGCCTTGAGAAACCGCGCCCGCTGCTGCGTGGTCCATCCCTCAAGCATCGCTTCGAAGACTGCGGGAGCGGGGTCAAGGAACCTGACGCCGTCCACGAGCATCAATCGCGCCGATCCGGCGAGTTCAGCCGCTTTGGTCACGTTGTATCCAACGCAACATCGTTGAATCGGTTACGGAACCACGACGCACTGCGTGCGTCGCCAAGCATGGGCAAGCCGCCCTGGGCCGAAGCCCAGGGCGGCGAGGTGCTACTTCTTCTTGCCCTTACCGGACGGCGCCTGCGAGAGGGCGCTGCCCGCAGCGGCCTTCTCGGCCTTCGTCGCCTTGGGGTCCGACAGGACCCTGCCAGCGGCCGAGGCCGCCTTCTTCCCGGTCTGCTTCGGGTTCGTTGCCATACGATTCACCTCCCTCCGAGCTGTTTTGCGCTGCAGCTCGGAACGTGGTGTGATGCAGGTTCTGACGCGAGCAGGACACCACGTCCTGACTGCACCGAGCGCCCGGCCCTACACGTGGGCCGGGCGTTCGTCTTTCCAGTAGCTCTCACCACCGGAAGATCTTCGGAACTGTGCTGTACGGCGCCAGGTTGCTGGCGAGAACGGACGACCTCCGAGGACGCCCTGAGGGAGGGGCGCAGGTCAGGAGCCTGCGCCCCTCCCTCAGTACTCGTTTATCAGGTCAGAACTGCCGAGTGTTGCACTCGATGCAATTCCGCCCAGTTTCAGCTGCAGCCGCTGGTGGAGCCGCAGCCCTCGCAGAGGTAGCAGCTGCCGGCGCGGCGCATCTTGGTGCCGCAGGAGAAGCAGAGCGGGGCGTCGGCGTTGAGGCCGAGCTGGATCTCGATCAGCTCCGTGGAGTTGTGGGCCTGCGCCGGGGAGGCCTTGGGGGCCTTGGGCGCCTCGACGGCGGGGGCCGGGGTGGCGACCACCGGGGCGGACTGGGCGAGCGACTCGGTGTCGAGCTCCTCGGCCTCCAGCGGCTCGTAGGAGCCCGTGTCCAGGTGGCGCTGGCGCTCCTCGACGGAGTGGATTCCGAGCGCCGAGCGGGTCTCGAACGGCAGGAAGTCGAGCGCCAGGCGGCGGAAGATGTAGTCGACGATCGACTGCGCCATCCGCACGTCCGGGTCGTCGGTCAGACCGGCCGGCTCGAAGCGCATGTTGGTGAACTTCGAGACGTAGGTCTCCAGCGGCACGCCGTACTGCAGGCCGACCGAGACGGCGATGGAGAAGGCGTCCATCATGCCCGCGAGGGTCGAGCCCTGCTTGGACATCTTGAGGAAGACCTCGCCGAGGCCGTCGTCCGGGTAGGAGTTGGCGGTCATGTAGCCCTCGGCGCCACCGACCGTGAAGGAGGTGGTGATGCCCGGACGGCCCTTGGGCAGGCGCTTGCGGACCGGGCGGTACTCGACGACCTTCTCGACCGCGGCGGCCGGGGCGGCCACCTCAAGCTTGGGCTCGGAGTCCTTCTTCTTCGCCGAAAGCGGCTGGCCGACCTTGCAGTTGTCGCGGTAGATGGCGAGCGCCTTGACGCCCATCTTCCACGCCTCGAAGTAGATCTCCTCGATCTCCTCGACGGTGGCGGACTCGGGCATGTTCACGGTCTTGGAGATCGCGCCGGAGATCCAGGGCTGGATCGCGGCCATCATCCGGACGTGGCCCATGGCCGAGATGACCCGCTCGCCCATCGCGCAGTCGAAGACCTCGTAGTGCTCGGCCTTGAGGCCCGGGGCGTCCACCACGTTGCCGTGCTCGGCGATGTGGGCGACGACCGCCTCGATCTGCTCGTCCTGGTAGCCGAGGCGCTTGAGGGCGCGCGGGACGGTGCCGTTGACGATCTGCATCGAGCCGCCGCCGACGAGCTTCTTGAACTTGACGAGCGCCAGGTCCGGCTCGACGCCGGTGGTGTCGCAGTCCATCATCAGGCCGATGGTGCCGGTGGGGGCGAGCACCGAGGCCTGGGCGTTGCGGAAACCGTTCTGCGCGCCGATCCGCAGGACGTCCTGCCAGGTGTCGTTGGCCACGGCCCAGACCGGGGCGTCCAGGTCGTCGCGCGAGACGGCGGCGAGCGAGGCGTCCGCGTGCTGCTTCATGACCAGCTGGTGCGGGGCGGCGTTGCGGGCGTAGCCGTCGTACGGGCCGACGACGCCGGCGAGTTCGGCGCCGCGGCGGTAGGCGGTGCCGGTCATCAGCGAGGTGATGGCGCCGGCCAGGGCGCGGCCGCCCTCGCTGTCGTAGGCGTGGCCGGTGGCCATCAGCAGGGCGCCGAGGTTGGCGTAGCCGATGCCGAGCTGGCGGTAGGCGCGGGTGGTCTCGCCGATCTTCTCGGTGGGGAAGTCGGCGAAGCAGATGGAGATGTCCATCGCGGTGATGACCAGCTCGACGACCTTGGCGAAGGTCTCCGCGTCGAAGGAGTCGTCGTCGCGCAGGAACTTCATCAGGTTCAGCGAGGCGAGGTTGCAGCTGGAGTTGTCCAGGTGCATGTACTCGGAGCAGGGGTTGGACGCGTTGATGCGGCCGGACTCCGGGCAGGTGTGCCAGTGGTTGATGGTGGAGTCGTACTGGATCCCGGGGTCGGCGCAGGCCCAGGCGGCCTCGGCCATCTTGCGGAACAGCTTCTTGGCGTCGACGGTCTCGATGACCTCGCCGGTCATCCGGGCGCGCAGGCCGAATTCGGTGCCGTTCTCGACGGCGGTCATGAATTCGTCGGAGACGCGGACGGAGTTGTTGGCGTTCTGGTACTGGACGGAGGTGATGTCGTCGCCGCCGAGGTCCATGTCGAAGCCGGCGTCGCGCAGGGCGCGGATCTTCTCCTCCTCCTTCACCTTGGTCTCGATGAAGGCCTCGACGTCGGGGTGGTCGACGTCGAGCACGACCATCTTCGCCGCGCGGCGGGTGGCGCCACCGGACTTGATGGTGCCGGCGGAGGCGTCGGCGCCGCGCATGAAGGAGACCGGGCCGGAGGCGTTGCCGCCGGAGGACAGCAGTTCCTTCGAGGAGCGGATGCGGGAGAGGTTGAGGCCGGCGCCGGAGCCGCCCTTGAAGATCATGCCCTCTTCCTTGTACCAGTCGAGGATCGACTCCATGGAGTCGTCGACGGACAGGATGAAGCAGGCGCTGACCTGCTGGGGCTGCTTGGTGCCGACGTTGAACCAGACCGGCGAGTTGAAGCTGAACACCTGGTGGAGGAGGGCGTGCGTCAGCTCGTGCTCGAAGATCTCGGCGTCGTCCTTGGTGGCGAAGTAGCCGTGTTTCTCGCCGGCGGCGCGGTAGGTGAGCACCACGCGGTCGATGATCTGCTTGAGGCTCCACTCGCGCTGGGGAGTGCCGACGGCGCCGCGGAAGTACTTGGACGTGACGATGTTGACGGCGTTGACCGACCAGAAGTCGGGGAACTCGACGCCGCGCTGCTCGAAGTTGATGGACCCGTCGCGCCAGTTGGTCATGACGACGTCGCGGCGCTCCCAGCGGACCTCGTCGTACGGGTGCACGCCAGGAGTGGTGTAGATGCGCCCGATCGGCAGACCGCCCTTGGGGGCCTTGCCGCCGCCCTTGGCCGTGGTCTTGTCGGACTTCGACCCGCGTGCGGAACCGCTCGTGGTGTCTGTCACTTCTTCCTCCTCCTGGGCAAACGCCCGAAGTGCCCTGAAAAGTCCGGGCACCGCTGGTTCGTTCTTCCGGTGTGCGGGCAGGCTGAGACCTCGCCTGCTTGCGCACGGTTTGTTGTGTTCTGTGCCCTTTTTTCGGGCAGGCGTGGGCCCCGTGGGACCCGTGGTGCAGCAAGGCCCGCCAGGGGGCCGGGTGCCGGCGCCTCCTAGGGCGCGGCGGCGGCGACGGGCACGCAGGCGCCGTCCGCCTCGGGGACGGGCCGTTCCGCGCGGAGTTCCGCGATGGCGGCCTCGAAGTCTTCCAGTCCGTCGTAGGCCTGGTACACGCTGGCGAAGCGTAGGAAGGCGACCACGTCGAGTTCCTTGAGCGGGCCGAGTATGGCCAGCCCGACGTCGTGGGTGGTCAGCTCGGCGTTGCCGGTGGCGCGCACGCACTCCTCGACCCGCTGGCCGAGCTGGGCGAGGGCGTCCTCGGTGACCGGGCGGCCCTGACAGGCCTTGCGGACGCCGGTGATGACCTTCTCCCGGGAGAAGGGCTCGGTGACCCCGCTGCGCTTGATGACCATCAGTGCGGCCGTCTCCACGGTGGTGAAGCGGCGGCCGCAGTCCGGGCACTGCCGACGACGGCGGATCGAGCTGCCGTCCTCATTGGTCCGGCTGTCGACAACACGGCTGTCGGAGTGCCGGCAGAAGGGGCAGTGCACCTGAGGATCCCTCCCTGGCAGGACGTGCGGACCTGTTGAGTCTATGCGATGCGACCCCGGCCTCGGCAAGCTGATCATGCGCCGTAACCACTAGTACTGGGCACGGAGAGGACTGTAGCCACTAGATGTAGGTCTCCGGGGGAAGCGACACCCCTGGCGTGTCGGCACCGATTAGACTGCCGAGGTCGAGATCCGCTCGAACATTTACTCGATGCACAAGCTCGATGTACAGCAAAGCCTTGATCGAGTCAGCCAACTCTCGAATAATTCACTCGAACGTGTGTTTGGCGCAACCTTTCGATAGGAGGGGCGTTGGGCTGGAAAAGGGGAGAGGACAGCCGTCGAGAGGGGCCGCCGTGAACACCATCGAAAGCAACACCATCCCGGTGCAGGAACACTCCCAGTTCAAGGTGGGGCAGCGCACCACGAATCAGCAGAGCGTGGACATCAGCATGGACCGTAGCGAAGACCAGCGCCTCTCCGGCCCGGCCCTTTCCAGTACGGGCCGCGTTCCCGACCAGCCGATCGAACACTCCCCCGCGCTCGACGACGCCCACCAGGCGCCCACCCGCGCGCTGCCCGGCCGCCCCCCCGGCATCCGCACCGACGAGGCCGGTCTCACCGAGCGCCAGCGCCGCGTGATCGAGGTCATCCGGGATTCCGTCCAGCGCCGCGGCTACCCGCCGTCCATGCGCGAGATCGGCCAGGCCGTCGGCCTGTCCAGCACCTCCTCGGTCGCCCACCAGCTGATGGCCCTGGAGCGCAAGGGCTTCCTGCGCCGCGACCCGCACCGCCCGCGCGCCTACGAGGTCCGCGGCGTCGAGGTGGCCCGCCCGAACACCGCCGAGACGGCCGGCCGGCCGTCCACCTCGTACGTGCCGCTGGTCGGCCGGATCGCCGCCGGCGGCCCGATCCTGGCCGAGCAGACGGTCGAGGACGTCTTCCCGCTGCCCCGCCAGCTGGTCGGCGAGGGCGAGCTGTTCGCGCTCACCGTGCGCGGCGACTCGATGATCGAGGCGGCCATCTGCGACGGCGACTGGGTCACCGTGCGCCGGCAGCCGGTCGCCGAGAACGGCGACATCGTGGCCGCGATGATCGACGGCGAGGCCACGGTCAAGCGGCTCAAGCGCGAGGACGGCCGGATCTGGCTGATGCCGCACAACCCGGCGTACGAGCCGATCAACGGCGACAACGCCACCATCCTGGGCAAGGTCGTCGCGGTCCTGCGCCGCCTCTGACGCCTCGCGCGCACCCGGCGGGAAGGGGCTCCACCGCGCGGTCGCGGGGAGCCCCTCCGGCGTCTCCGGGGGCTTCCGGGCCCCGCCTCGGCCCCGGGGGCGGGGCGGGGCGGGCCGGACGGAACCCCGGGGCGCCGCTCAGCCCGGATCCCCGGGGCACCACCCAGCCCCGGATCACCGCACCGCTCAGCCCCGCTTCACCACCGGCTTGACCGGCGGCGCCGAGGCGTCGATCGCCGCCAGCGAGCGGCGCACCTGGTTGCGGTCCGTGGTGTACCAGAACTCCGGCATCGAGGAGCGGAAGAAGCTCCCGTACCGCTTGGTCTCCACCCGCGGGTCGAGCACCGCGACCACGCCCCGGTCGTCGGCCGCGCGCACCAGCCGGCCGGCGCCCTGCGCCATCAGCAGCGCCGCGTGCGTCGCCGCGACGGCCATGAAGCCGTTCCCGCCGCGCTGTTCGACGTCCTTCTGGCGGGCGCTCATCAGCGGGTCGTCCGGCCGGGGGAACGGGATGCGGTCCATCACGACCAGCTGGCAGGCCGAGCCGGGCACGTCCACGCCCTGCCAGAGCGAGAGCGTGCCGAACAGACAGGTGGACGCGTCCGAGGCGAACTCCCGGATCAACTCGCCCAGGGTGTCCTCCCCCTGGAGCAGGATCCGGTTGTCCAGCCGCTCCCGCAGCGCCTCGGCGGCCGTCTGGGCGCCGCGCATCGAGGAGAACAGGCCCAGCGTGCGCCCGCCGGCCGCGCCGATCAGCTCGGCCAACTCGTCCAGCATGTCCGGCCGTTCGGGATCGCGGCCGGGGTCTGCGAGGTGCCGGGCGACGTACAGGATGCCCTGCTTGGGGTACTTGAACGGCGAGCCGACGTCGATGCCGCGCCAGTGCGGCACCGCGTCCTCGCCGAGCCCGGAACCGGAACCGGAACCGGAACCGGAACCGGCCGAAGGATTGTCCCCGGGGGTGCGCTGGTCCGGCAGCCGGGAGTCCGAGGGCAGGCCGACGGAGGCGGCGACGCCGTTGAAGTCCCCGCCGAGCTTGAGGGTGGCCGAGGTGAGCACCACCGAGCGCTCCTTGTAGAGGCCCTCGCGCAGCAGCCCGGAGACGCTGAGCGGCGCGACCCGCAGCGAGCCGGTGCCCATGCCGAAGCGGTCGCTGCGCTCGATCCAGACCACGTCGTACTCGGAGTCCTCCAGCAGCCGCTCGGCGGTCTCGTGCAGCGACTCGGCGGAGGCCATCGCCTGCTTGCGGACGGCGTCCTCGTCGCTGAGCCCCTTGTCACGGGTCTCGCCGAGCGAGCTGATCACCTGGCGGGCCGCGTCCCGGATCGAGGTGACCGCGTACGCCAGGTACTCGGGCAGTTCCTCGACCCGGCCGGGCTGGGCGGTCTCCATCAGGCCGTGGTAGTTCTCGGCGGCGGCCTGCAAGGCGTCCACGGCCTTCTCGTTGGCGAGCCGGGCGGCGCGCTTGACCGCCCGGTTGACCGCGCCGACGGTCAGCTCGGCGGTGGCCGCGCCGGTGACCCGGTTGACCAGCTCGTGCGCCTCGTCGACGATCAGCAGCCCGTGCTCGGGCAGCACCGGCGCGCCCTCGATCGCGTCGATCGCGAGCATCGCGTGGTTGGTGACCACGACGTCGGCGAGCTTGGCCCGCTCCCGGGCCTTCTCGGCGAAGCACTCCTGCCCGTACGCGCAGCGGGTGGCGCCCAGGCACTCCTTGGAGGTGACCGCCAGCTGGGCCCAGGCCTTGTCGGAGACGCCGGGGCTGAGGTCGTCCCGGTCCCCGGTGTCGGTCTCGTCGGCCCACTCGCGCAGCCGCAGCACGTCCTGCCCGAGCTTGCTGGCGGGCCCGCCGAGCGCCTCGGCCGCGTCGAACAGGCCCTCGCCCTCGTCGCTCGGGGTGCCCTCGTTGGCCCGGTGCAGGCACAGGTAGTTGGAGCGGCCCTTGAGCATCGCGAACAGCGGGCGGCGGCGCAGCACCGGGTGCAGCGCCTCGACCGTGCGCGGCAAGTCCCGTTCGACGAGCTGGCGTTGCAGCGCCAGGGTGGCGGTGGCGACCACCACGCGGTCCCCGTGGGCGAGCGCGGGCACCAGGTAGGCGAGGGACTTCCCGGTGCCGGTGCCGGCCTGGACGAGCAGGTGCTCGGCGTTGTCGACGGCGTCGGCGACGGCCTCGGCCATCCGGACCTGACCGGGGCGCTCGACGCCGCCGACGGCCGCCACCGCGGCGTGCAGCAGGTCGGGGATGCGGGAGCGCGGAACGGCGACGGCTTCCTCGACGTCGGCGGCGGCGCCGCCGTCCTCGCCAGGGAGCTCGGTCTCGCCGGGGAGCTGGGTTTCGGAGTCGTTCGTCATGACCCTCCCAGCCTACGGGGCGGGGGTGACAATCCGGCTCCGTCGCCCGGGAAGATCCGCCTCCAGGGTCACCAGGGCGTTGGGGACGGTCCCGTACCGGGCGGCGTGCGGGCGGTGCGGGCGGTCCTGGTAGCCGTCGAGCAGCAGCCGGTTGCGGTTGAGGCAGAGCCGGTCGATCCGCGGCCGGAACAGGTCGAACAGCTCGAAGCGCTCGCCCAGGCCGGGGAAGCGGTCCTGGTAGCGGCGGATCTCGGCCCGCAGCAGGGCCCAGAACTCGGCCTCGGGCAGCCCGGTCTGCGCCTCCAGCAGCGGGGCGAGGTAGCGCAGGACGCCGATGAACAGCCCGGAGTGGAGGAACTGGCAGAGCCCCTGCGGGCCGTCCCGCAGCAGGACGTCGTCGACCTCGGCGGGCAGGTCGCGCAGTTCGGGCAGGTCCTGGTCGCTGAGGTTGACGTCGTCGACGAAGTCCTTGACCGCGAGCCTGGTCGGCGCGTCGTGCTCGTCGAAGACGACGATGGCGTTCTCGCCGTGCGGGGAGAAGACCAGCCCGTACCGGTAGAGGAAGTGCAGCAGCGGCGGCAGCACCGCGCCGAACAGCCGGCCGGTCCAGGCGGCGGGGGTGAGCCCGGAGCGGGCGATCAGTTCGGCGGCGAGCGCCCGGCCGTCGGAGCCGGTCTGCAGCAGGGCGGCCAGGGTGCGGGCGCGTTCGCCGCCGGCCAGGAAGGGGCCGAGGGGTTCGCGCCAGATCGCGCCGAGGAGTTCCTTGTACTGGTAGGGCGCCTCGGGCAGCTCGCGGTAGAGCGGGTGGTCGACGGTGACGGAGGCGATCTCGCCGAGCAGGATCACCCGGCACTCGTCGCGCAGGTACGGGTCGGCGTCGCGCAGGCCGTGGATCCAGGCGGTGACGGCGGGCGCGGCGAGGGTGCGTTCGGTGGGCAGGCCGCGCCAGACCAGGGTGTTGAGGACGGACAGCGGCAGTTTGACGGTGCAGCGCTCGGGGTGGGCGGTGTTGAAGAAGGAGCGGATGGACTGCTGGGGCAGCCGTGGGTCGCCGTCGGAGGGCAGCGGGACGATCTCGCCGGAGGCGATCCAGGGTGCGAACAGCGGGACGATCGTCTCGTCCCACTGCCAGGGGTGGACGGGCAGCAGCAGGTAGTCGTCGGCGGCCGGGCCGAGGGCGGCGCGCAGCGCGTCCGGGTCGTCGAGTTCGCGGGCGTACAGCTGCTCGGGCCGCTCCAGGCCGGGCACGCCGCGGTACTCGGCGAGCCGGCGGTGGACGGCGATCCAGGGCAGCGGGCGCGGGGTGCGGGCCTCCGGGGCCCAGCGGGCGGCGTCGGTGGCGGAGAAGCCGATCCGGCCCTTGTTGGGGACGATCCAGGGGTGGCCGTCCTGGCGGCCCTCCAGGGCGGGGTGGTCGAGGTCGGCGAGTTCGGCGGCGGTGAGCGCGGTGGCGAGCTGGTGCGCGTCGGCGGTCAGGGTGGCGGTGAGTTCGCGGATCAGGTGGCCGGTGGTCTCGCCGCGCAGGCCGAGGGCGTGCCGGGCGTGCGGGAGGAAGCGCAGCGGGTCGAGGCCGTCCGGGTCGGAGCAGTGGACCGACTCCGGGTCGACCCGCCAGCTCCCGTACGCGCCGCGGCTGGCGGTGAAGCGGTACTCAGCCTCGGGCAGCCAGAGCAGGTACTCGCCGTCGGTGGCGGCGCGGACGGGCGTGAGCAGTTCCTCGTAGGCGAACTCGCCGAGCATCTTGGCCAGCAGGGCGCGCCCGGCCCGCCGCCAGTGCCCGGCGGTCAGGTGCGGGGGCAGGTACAACGGCGGTTCAGCGGCCGACGGTTGCGGCACGGGTCAGCTCCTGGGGACGGGGGACGGTGGGGGTGCTCTCGGTGGGGGTGCCCTCGGCGGCAGCGGCGACAGCGGCGGCGCCCGCGGCGGGGGCGGCCCCGGGCGGCGCGAAGCCGGTCCAGGCGGTGCGGGCGGGCAGCCGGTGGACGGTCCGGCCGGTGACGGCGTTGAGGATCACGGCGGCCCGGTGGGCGCCGAGCCCCAGGTCGGGCACACCTACGCCGTGGGTATGCAGTTCGGCATTCTGGACGTAGAGGCCGCCGGTGAGTTCGGGCCGGGTGGCGACCCGGTGGTCGAGGTCGACCCGGTAGCGCCCGTCCCGGTCCCAGTCGATCAGCCGGGCGAGTGGTTCGAGCGCGGCCGGCCGGGCGGCCCGGTAGCCGGTGGCGAGCACCACGGCGTCGGTGCGCAGGACGTGTTCGGCACCGGAGTCGCCGTGCCGGCAGTGCAGTTCGAGGCCGCCGCAGGGGCCGGGGCGGGCTTCGGTGACGGCGGTGCCGGGGGTGATGTCGACCGGGGCGGCGTCGATCGGGCGGCCGATGGTGCGTTCGTAGAGGTGGTCGTGGATCTCGGCGAGGGTTTCGGCGCTGGCGGCCTTGTGGAGTTGCCACTGGGCGGCGACCAGCGCGTCCCGGACGGGTTCGGGCAGGCTGTGGAAGTAGCGGGTGTAGTCGGGGGTGAAGTGCTCCAGGCCGAGTTTGGAGTACTCCATCGGTGCGAGCGCCCTGGTCCGGGTGAGCCAGCGCAGCCGGACGCCGTCGCCGTCGTGGCGGCGGAGCAGGTCGAGGAAGACCTCGGCGCCGGACTGCCCGCTGCCGACCACGGTGATGTCCCGGGCGGCGGCGAGGTCGTCGCGGCGGTCCAGGTAGTCGGCGGAGTGGAAGGCGCGCGGGTGGCCGTCGAGGGCGGTGAAGGCCTCGGGCAGGACGGGTCGGGTGCCGACGCCGAGGGCGAGGTTGCGGGCGTGCACCTCGGTCCGCCGCCCGGTCGCGGTGTCGGTCAGCTCGGCCCGGAAGTGCGGGGCTTCCCAGTGCAGGGCGGTGACCTCGGTGCCGAAGCGGCAGTTGGCGAGGCGTTCGGCGGCCCAGCGGCAGTAGTGGTCGTACTCGCGGCGGGGCAGTTGGAAGCGCTCGGCGAAGTAGAACGGGAACAGCCGGTCCTGGTCGCGCAGGTAGTTGAGGAAGGACCACGGGTTGGTCGGGTCGACGAGGGAGACCAGGTCGGCGAGGAACGGCACCTGCATCCGGGCCCCGTCCACCAGCATGCCGGGGTGCCAGCGGAACTCCGGGCGCTGGTCGCAGAAGAGCGTGCGCAGGCCGGGGACGGGCGCGGCGAGCGCGGCGAGCGAGAGGTTGAAGGGGCCGATGCCGACGCCGAGCAGGTCGTACGGCGGCTGTAGTGCTGGGGTGTCCACGGGGGTGTCCTAGACGACGAAGGGGACGCGGGCGCGGACCATCAGGGCGGCGCGCTTGTCGGGCAGGTCGAGTTCGGTTTGCAGCCGGAATCCGGCCCGTTCGAAGGCCCGGACGGAGCGCCGGTTGCGGACGTCCGGTTCGGCGACGACCCGTTCGCAGCGGGGCCGTCGCCGCAGGATCCGCTCGGCGAGGGCGGCCAGCAGGACGGCGCCGAGGCCCCGGCCGCGGCTCTCGGCGGGGCCGAGCAGGAGGTGCACGCCGGTGTCGTGCGGCCGGGCCGGGTAGTGCCGGGCGAGCGGGTCGAGGTCGGCGCGGTAGACCTCCCAGTAGCTCGTCGGGGCGCCGTCGAGCAGGCCGAGGCAGGGCACGCTGCGGCCGTCGCCGTCGAGTTGGGCCCGGAGGTGCCGTTCGGTGGCGTCGGGCGGCCCGGCGAGCTGCCAGAACGCGGCGATCTCGGGGTCGTTCATCCACCCGGCGAGCAGGTCCAGGTCGGCGGGGAGCCGGACCGGGCTGAGCCGGAACTCGCCGGCCGGGGTGGGGATCGCGCCCCATCCCGGCGGGTCGTCGAGCAGGCTCATGCGCCCGCCAGCGGGTTGGGGACGTCCACGTAGACGGACTGGGTGGCGACCGGGCCGACGAGTTCGTCCAGGCCGTTGATCCGGGTGAGCAGGTTGGCCTTGCACGGCAGGGTGGGCGCGTCGAGCAGCATCCCGGGCAGCGCCGAGCCGGTGGCGGCGGCCCGCGGGCCGGCCAGGAAGCGGCGCAGCCCGGCCAGCAGCACGGTCTCGTCGGCGAGCCCCTGGCTGCCGAAGGCGCCGACCAGGCCGAGGACGTGGTTGATGCCGAGGTAGTAGGCGAAGTGGTGGTCGATCACCTCGTCGGGCAGGAAGGTGTCGCTGTGCTCGCCGAGCCCGGGCAGCCGCGCGGTGAGCCGGTCGGCGGCGCTCTCCCGGTAGTAGTAGCCCTGGTTGTCGCGGTAGCGGCCGCCGCTGGGCCAGCCGTCGGCGTCGAGCAGGACGAGGCTGTTCTGCTGGTGCGCCTCCAGGGCGATGCCGGCCGTGCCGTCCAGCCAGAGGACGGGCAGCACGACGGCGTCCAGGTAGCGCAGGAACCATTCGGCGGCGACGGTCCGCAGCGGGCGGCCGCAGCGGACGGCGAGCGCCCGCAGGGTGTCGCCGAGCCGGGACGGCACGGTGTCGCCGGTGCCGAGCGGCTGTTCGGCGACCAGCCCGGCGACGCACAGCGCGCGATCGGCGGGGGCGAAGGGCTGGGCGCGCAGCACGGTGTCCAGGCCGCCCGGGTCGCCGAGGGCGGGGTGGTCGACGCCGATCCAGGCCGGGTCGCGGACGATGTCGAAGTCGGGGTGGGCGCGGTGCCATTCGGCGGCCAGGCCGCTCTCCAGCAGCCGGTGCACCTCCAGGCCGCGGTGGAGTTCCTTGCGCAGGTTCTCCCGGCGGGAGTTGGTGATCCGCAGGCCGAGCGAGAGCTTGAGCATCCAGGGGGTGCCGGGGCGGTAGACGGTGCGCACCGAGGAGGTGGGGTACCAGGGTTCGCCGGCCGGGCCGAGGTCGTGCAGCAGCCCGTCGGCGAGCAGGGCGGCGACGGCCGGGCGGTGGGCGAGTTCGCGGGCCTGCCAGGGGTGCAGCGGCAGGGCGGCGGTGCCGGGCGGCAGGGTGGCGTGGCCGGCGAGCAGGTCCGCGGTGATCCGGTCGGCGCTCTCGGTGAGGGCGGAGCCGGCGGCGAGCAGGTCGCGGTGGACCGCGTACCAGTGGAGTTGGAAGGAGCCGTGCAGTTCGGGCGAGTAGGCGACGCTCTGGGCCGGGCCGAGGCCGTCGCGGCTCTTCGGGGTGGGGTGCAGCGGGTGGCCGAGCAGCAGGGACTGTTCGGCGGCGAGGAAGTGCGAGCGTTCCGGGCCGCCGACGGGGGCAGCGGTGCGACGGTGGGCGAGGATGTCGGCGGTGCGGACGACCGAGTCGGCGACCCGGGCGGCGAGGTCGGCGACCTGCCCGGGGTCGGGGCGGTCGGCGGCCGCGGCGGCGAGCAGCGCGGCGGTGGTGACGGCGTCCACGGGGGCGTCGGCGGTGCCCTCCCCGGCGGAGAGGACGGCGGGGCCGAACCGGTGCCAACCGCCGGGCGACCAGTAGCGGACGGGGGCGGAGAGCCGGGCGGCGCCGCCGAGGACGGCGATCCGCAGCCGGCCGTCGGGGCCGGGGCGGGCGCCGGTCTCGCGCGTCCAGCAGCGCAGCAGGGCTTCCAGTGCGGCCTGTTCGGCGGCGACGGCGGGGTCCGGGTGCAGCAGCGGATCGGGCTCGGCCGGCCGGTCCGCGTGCAGCAGCGGGGCGGGCGGGGCTCCGGTGAGGGCGGTGCTCAAGGCTGCTCCTTGGGGCGCGTGGGGGTGCGGACGCGCGCGGGTGGTGGAGAGGATCGGCGGGCGCTCGCACCGTCGCGTCAGGTAAGGGTTACCTATCCCTGACGGGTGATCACAAGGTCTGCTCACTCGTCCGGGTGAAGATCGGGGATTGTCCGCATCCGGCGCGCGGGGCCCTGCTGGGCCGACGGACCGGCCGCGGCCACGTCACGGATCGGTGACCTCCGGTCAGGGACGCAACCCGGGGGGCGGCCGCCGCCGTCCTGGTGACCGGTGGAAGACTCCACAGCGGCGAGTCGCCGCACGACAGCCCGATCGAGCACAGGGGGAAGCGCACACATGCCATCGATCCACCGGTCAGCCATGGCCGTCGCCCTCGTCACGGGGACGCTGCTCGCGGCGAGCGCCTGCGGGCCGGACGGCCCGGCGGGCGACGGGGGCGCCAGCGCCGCGCCGCCGCCCGCGTCCAGCGCCGCCGCCCCGGGGGGCGGCGTGATCGGCGGGATCACCCTCCCGTCGGGCATCCCGACCAGCCTGCTGGAGGGCCTGCCGAAGTCCTGGGACGACCTGAAGAAGTGGAAGTTCGAGGACTGGGACTCGTGGGCGTCCAAGCACGTCTTCAACAACCCGGTGGTGAAGGACTTCTGGAACCCGGACAAGATGGGCGACTCCAAGCCCGCCGATCCGGCCCCGCCCACCGCCAAGCCAGCCGCCGACAACGGCGTGACGGACCCGGACCCGCCGGTGGTCAAGGCCGTGCCGGTGCCCCGCCCGTACACCAAGCAGCCGTCCGGGAAGGTGTTCTTCAGCGCCCAGGGCGGCCGGGGCAACTGCTCGGCGACGGTGATCACCGACCCGCAGCACCCGGGCAGGAGCAACCTGGTCTGGACGGCCGGCCACTGCGTGCACGCGGGCAAGGGCGGCGACTTCTTCAAGGACCTGGTCTTCGTGCCCGCCTACAACAACTCGGGCGCCTCCAGCGGCGGCAAGAAGGCCCCGCTGTCCGAACTGGCCCCGCTGGGCACCTGGTGGGCCGACCTGGTCACCACCTCGCCGCAGTGGATGGTCGAGGGCGGCGGCACCGGTGACGCCGCGAACCAGTACGACTTCGCCGTCATGCGGGTGCACAACCAGAACGACTCCGGCAAGTCGCTGGAGGAGACGGTCGGTTCGGCCGTCCCGGTCTGGTTCGACGCCCCGCGCGACAAGGTGTCCGTCGCGGCGGTCGGCTACCCGCTCTACAAGCCGTTCGACGGCCAGGAGCTGTACAAGTGCGACGGCGGCAAGCCGACCCGGCTGTCGTTCGACGCCAAGCGCCCGTCGATGCTCACCATCGGCTGCAACATGACCCAGGGCTCCAGCGGCGGCGGCTGGTTCGCCACCATGCCGGACGGGAAGACCGCCCTGGTCAGCAACACGTCCATCGGCACCGAGGACCACACCTCGCTGAGCGGCCCGTACCTGGAGACGGTCGCCAAGCAGGCGCTGGACTGGATCTCCAAGAAGCCGTAGGCCCTCTCCGGTCGGACCGGACCAAGCCGTACGGGCGGCGGAGGCCGCCCCCGGGGGACGATGCAGCATGCCGAAGCACACCGGCCGCGGACCGCGGCGCCGATCCGGACCCGGCGCCGCGGTGCTCGCCGTGCTCGCGCTCGCCGCGACCGCCTGCGGGCCGGACGACTCCGGCGCCGCGGCGGCCGCGCCGCCGCCCGCCCTCCCCACCTCGGCGCCCACCAGCCTGGGCGACCTGACGGGCTGGAAGGTGGAGGACTGGGCCCGGTTCGTCTCCGGCAGCGGCTTCGCCAACGAGGTGGCCCCGGGCTTCTGGTCGACCACCCGGATGGCCGCCGCCAAGGGCCGGCCCACCCCGGAGTACCCGCTCACCGCCGCACCGGACGGCGACCGGCCGGACGCCCCGCCCGCGGCCGTTGCGGCCACGCCGCAGCCGCACCCGTACGGCCCGGCCACCGCCGTGGTCGGCCGGCTCTTCGTCACCACGCCCCAGGGCGACGCGGCCTGCTCCGCGACGGTGGTCTCCGACCCGGCCAACCCGGGCCGCAGCAACCTCGTCTACACCGCCGCGCACTGCCTGCACGACGGCAAGGGCGGCGGCTGGCTGCGGAACATCACCTTCGTGCCCGGTTTCAACCGGGACGGCCAGGCGGCCCGCGGCAAACCGCTCACCGAGCAGCAGGCGGCCCCGTACGGCCGGTGGGCGGCGGTGCGCGCGCTGGTGTCGCCGACCTGGCTCGGGGAGGGCGGCGTCGGCGCCCACCACCAGTACGACTACGGGATCATCCGGGTACGCGGCGAGGGCGGCTCCGGCGCGTCGCTGGAGGAGGCGGTCGGCGCCTCGGTCCCGGTCTGGTTCAACGCCCCGCGCGAGCAGATCGGCTCGGCGGCCGCGTACGGCTACCCGACCGATCGGCCGTCCGACGGCCTGGAGCTCTCCCGCTGCGAGTCCCCGGTCCCGCCGGCCAGGCTCTCCCCCGACCGGAGCCGCCCGCCGATGTACGTCACCGGCTGCACCCTGACCGGCGGCTCCAGCGGCGGCGGCTGGTTCATCACCAAGGACGGCAAGCCCAACCTGATCAGCGTCACCGCGATCGGCAGCCGCAACCCGCCCGGGTACCTGGCCGGCCCCTCGCTCCAGGACCAGGCGAAGCAGGCCTTCGACTACTTCGCCAAGAACGTGAAGTAGCCCGCACGCCCTCACGCCCTCACGCCCGCACGCCCGCTCGCCCGCACACCCGGACCAGCCCCCGCCCGGCCCCGCACGCGAAGGGCCCCCGGACGCTCGCGCGATGCCCGAGGGCAGCACGGTCACGTCCGGGGGCCCTTCGTCGGCCCGTCGCCTCAGACCTGCAGCGCCACCGCGTAGCGCTCCAGCTCGGCGGCCAACTCGGCCGGCACCTTGGCGTGCAGCAGCGTGCCCTCGCCGGTGTGCTCGGTGCCGAGCAGCTCGCCCTCGGCGTGCACCCGGGAGACCAGCCCGCCCTGGGTGTAGGGCACCAGGGCCCGCACCTCGATCGCCGGGCGCGGCAGCTCGTCGTCGATGAGCTTCAGCAGCTCCTCGATGCCCTCGCCGCTGCGGGCCGACACCACGATGGCGTGCGGCTCGCGGCGCAGCAGGCGCTGCAGCACGTGCGGGTCGGCGGCGTCCGCCTTGTTGATCACCACGATCTCCGGCACGTTCTGCGCGTCGACCGAGACGATGACCTCGCGGACGGCGGCCAGCTGCGTCTCCGGCTCGGGGTGCGAGCCGTCGACCACGTGCAGGATGAGGTCCGCGTCGGCGACCTCCTCCATCGTCGAGCGGAAGGCCTCGACCAGGTGGTGCGGCAGGTGCCGGACGAAGCCGACGGTGTCGGCCAGGGTGTAGAGCCGCCCGCTCGGGGTCTGGGCGCGGCGCACGGTCGGGTCCAGGGTGGCGAACAGGGAGTTCTCCACCAGGACGCCCGCCCCGGTGAGCCGGTTGAGCAGGGAGGACTTGCCGGCGTTGGTGTACCCGGCGATGGCCACCGACGGCACCTGGTGGCGCTTGCGCTCCTGGCGCTTGGTGTCGCGGCCCTTCTTCATCTCGGCGATCTCGCGGCGGAGCTTCGCCATCTTCTCGCGGATCCGGCGCCGGTCCGTCTCGATCTTGGTCTCACCGGGACCACGGGTCGCCATGCCGCCGCCGGACGAGCCGGCGCCGCCACCACCCATCTGCCGGGACAGCGACTGACCCCAGCCGCGCAGGCGCGGCAGCATGTACTGCATCTGCGCGAGCGAGACCTGCGCCTTGCCCTCCCGGGACTTGGCGTGCTGGGCGAAGATGTCCAGGATCAGGGCCGTCCGGTCGACGACCTTGACCTTGACCACGTCCTCCAGGTGGATCAGCTGGCCGGGGGTGAGCTCACCGTCGCAGACCACGGTGTCGGCGCCGGTGGCCGCCACGATGTCGCGCAGTTCCTTCGCCTTGCCGGAGCCGATGTAGGTGGCCGCGTCGGGCTTGTCGCGGCGCTGGATCACGCCGTCCAGCACCTGGGAGCCGGCCGTCTCGGCGAGGGCGGCGAGCTCGGCCATCGAGTTCTCCGCCTCCTCCAGGGTGCCGTCCGTCCAGACGCCGACGAGCACCACGCGCTCCAGGCGGAGCTGGCGGTACTCGACCTCGGTGACGTCTTCGAGTTCGGTGGAGAGGCCGGCGACGCGGCGCAGGGCGGCACGCTCGCTGCGGTCGTACTGGTCGCCGTCGTAGTGGTGGCCGCGGTCCTCGTCGATGGCCGCGAGGTCCTCGTCCATGAGGGCTTCCGCCCGCAGACCGTTCAGGCGGCGCGGGGCGTCGGCGTGGTCGCGGGTGTCGGACGTGGAGGTCATTCTGTCCTTTGGTCGCTGGTGCGGATGGCCTGTGGGGACCGCTCTGTGCGGTCCCACCCGGAGTCTGCCCAGCTGCCGCCCCGGTTACCGCCGGGCGAGGTGAGCTACCCCTCAGGTCCTCGGGTGCCGTCGGGGCTCCTGTGCCCTGAGAACGCCGTGGACCGGCCGTGAATTCCCCATGATGGTCCCACGCCCGGCGCGGACCGGTCATCCCCATTTTCCCCGGGGTGGCGGGCCCCGCCGGTGTCCGGGGCCTGCGGCCGGCTGACGTCATACACCCCGGAGACCTTGAGCATCGCCCGCATCAGCGCGGGCAGCGCGGCCGGCTCGGGCAGTTCGACGGTGTAGGTGTGCCGGACCCGCAGCTCCTGCGGCGGTTCGACCTCGGCCGAGACGATGCCGACGTCCTCGGCGGAGATGGCCGCCGTGAGGTCGGCGAGCAGCCGGGGCCGGTTGAGCGCCTCGGCCCGCAGGGTGGCCCGGTGGCCGGCCGCCGGGGTGCCCTCCGGCCGCCAGCGGACCTCCAGCTCGGCGCGCCCGTCCGCGCGCATCCGCTCCCCGGCCGGGCAGCCGGTGCGGTGCACGGCGACGGCTCCGCCCCGGATCGGGTAGCCGACCACCTCGTCCGGCGGCACGGGCGTGCAGCAGCGGGCCAGCCGGACCGGTGCCCCGGGCCGGCCGGCCACCGCGACCGGGGCCGGCCGGCGCTCGGTGGCGCGGTGGGCGGGCGGGGCGGGCTGGCCGCTGGAGGGGCCGGTGCGCACCGCCGGGAGCCGGGCCGGGTGGTCGGCGAGCCAGCGTTCGATGGCCAGCCGGGCGGCCGGGGTCCGGGCGTGCGCGAGCCACTCGGGCGCGGGCCCGGAGGGTTCGGCGGGGCGCGGCCCGTCCTCGGTGAGCACCGTCCCGGTGGGCACGGCCTCGGTGAGCACGGCGAGCAGGTCGCCGTCCTGCAGGACGGTGGAGAGCGCGGTGAGCCGGCCGTTGACCCGGGCCCCGATGCACCGGTGGCCGGTCTCCTCGCCGAGCAGGTAGGCGGCGTCCACGCAGGTGGCGCCGGCCCTCAGCTGAAGCGTTTCGCCGCTCTCCGTCACGACGGTGATCTCGCGGTCGCCGGCCAGGTCGGCGGTGAGCGCGGACCAGAAGGCGTCCGGGTCGGGCGTCTCCTGCTGCCACTCCAGCAGCCGGCTGAGCCAGCCGGGCCGGGCCGGGTCGGTGCGGTCGAGTTCGTCGGCGTCCTGGACGGCGCCGGCCGGCTCCGGGTCGCCGAGCGCGACCACCCCGGTCTCGGCGACCTCGTGCATCCGCCGGGTGCGCACCAGCACCTCGACGACCGTGCCGCCGCTGAGCGCCACGGCGGTGTGCAGCGACTGGTAGAGGTTGAACTTGGGGGCGGCGACGAAGTCCTTGAACTCGCCGGGCAGCGGCGTCCAGCAGGTGTGCAGCTCGCCGAGCACGGCGTAGCAGTCGGCGTTCTCCTCGACGACCACCAGCAGCCGCCCGAAGTCGGCGGGCTGCGGCCCCTGCGGCCGCCCGTCCGGGCCGGGCGCGGCGGCCCGCTTGAGCAGCACCCGGTGCAGCGACACGCAGTGCCGGGGGCGGACGGTGACCTCGGCGGCCACCCCGGTCTCGGACAGCTGGCGGGCCAGCAGCCGGGCGAAGGGGGCCAGCAGGGTGTCCGGCCGGCCCTCGTGACCGGCCATCAGGGCCCGGGTGCGGGCGTGCTCCTCGGGGTGCAGGGTGGCGAAGACGATGTCCTCCAGCTCCGCCTTGAGCACCTGGATGCCGAGCCGTTCGGCCAGCGGGATCAGCACGTCCCGGGTGACCTTGGCGATCCGCACCTGGCTGGCCGGTTTCATGTGCCGGATGGTGCGCATGTTGTGCAGCCGGTCGGCGAGCTTGATCACCATCACCCGGACGTCGTCGCCGGTGGCGACCAGCATCTTGCGGAAGGTCTCGGCCTCGGCGGCGGCGCCGAAGTCGACCTTCTCCAGTTTCGTCACCCCGTCGACCAGGTAGGCGACTTCGGGTCCGAAGCCGGCGCTCACCTGGTCGAGAGTCAACTCGGTGTCCTCGACGGTGTCGTGGAGCAGCGAGGCGACCAAGGTGGTCGTCCCGGCGCCGAGTTGGGCCAGGATCATGGTGACGGCGAGCGGGTGGGTGATGTAGGGCCCGCCGCTCTTGCGCTTCTGGCCCCGGTGGCTGGCCTCGGCGAGCCGGTAGGCCCGGGCGAGCAGGCCGAGGTCGGCCTGCGGATGGTGCTCTCGGTGGACCCGGACGAGCGGTTCGAGGGCGTCCGGGACGGGCGGCCGGCCGGTGGCCAGCAGGGCGGCCCGCCCGGCCCGGCCGAGCGCGGCCCGGCCGAGCTCCCCCAGGGGCCGCCTGGCCCCGGCTTGCCGTGCGGACGTCGGCTGCCCCGTCAGGGACTGCCCGGCTTCGATGGTCATCGGCGCACCTCCGGCAGCGATCACCGGCCGCCACCCCGCCGAGGGGCGCCTTCCCGGTGGTCCATGCTACCGAGCAGAGCACGTTCCGCGATGCCTTGCTTCCCGTCCGCGACACGCGTCACTCGAACGGGCGGATTCACCGCCGCGCGAAATGGGCAAACCGGGCCGTCAGCTGTTCGAGCCTCGCCCCAGACGTGTCAGACCCGCCCCAGTTCGGCCCACCAGCGGGCGTCGATCTCACCGGCGGCCACGATGACCGCCGGGCCGGTCTTCTCGATCCGGCCGTCCGGGTGCTCGGTGATGACCAGTCGGCCGCCCGGCACGTCCACGGTGTAGGTGGCCGGCTCGCCGGTGACCGCCGGGTCGACGCCGTCCCGGCGGATGGCGGCCACCGCGACGGCGCAGGTGCCGGTCCCGCAGGAGCGGGTCTCGCCGGAGCCGCGCTCGTACACCCGCATGGCGACGTGCCGCGGCCCGACGTCCACCACGAACTCGACGTTCACGCCCTCCGGGTAGGCCCCTTCGGGGCTGGTCAGCGGCGCGGACAGCAGGTCCCCGGCGTGGTCGAGGCTGTCCACGAAGGCCACCGCGTGCGGGTTGCCCATGTTGACGTTCAGTGCGGGCCAGCGCCGCGCGCCGACCGCGACCTCGACGCCGTCCGGCCCCGGCAGCCGGGCCCGGCCCATGTCGACGGTGACCTCGCCGGGCGTCCCGTCCCCGGCGTCCTCGGCGACCCGCACCGTCCGCACCCCGGCGCGGGTGGCGACCGCGAACTCGCCGGGCTCGGCCAGGCCGGCTTCGACCAGGTAGCGGGCGAAGACCCGCACGCCGTTGCCGCACATCTCGGCGATGCTGCCGTCGGAGTTGCGGTAGTCCATGAACCACTCGGCCCGGTCGGCCTGGTCCGCGGCGACCGGATCGGCGGCGGAGCGCACCACGCGCAGCAGCCCGTCCCCGCCGATGCCGGCCCGCCGGTCGCACAGCGCGGCGACGGCCGCGGGGCCGATCTCCAGCACGCCGTCCGGGTCCGGGACGATGACGAAGTCGTTCTGGGTGCCGTGTCCCTTGAAGAAGGGGACGCCGACCGGCTGCGGGGAGGATGCGCTCACCCTCCCGATGGTACTGAACGGGCGCACCGGCCACCCGGGCGGTCCGACCGGTGGATGGGCGCGGGCAGCCGGGGGGCCGGCAGGGGCAGCCGACGGATCAGCGCAGGTAGGCGACCCGCCAGACGGCGAGAGCACAGGCCACCAGCGCGATCAGGGTGTAGAGCGCGATCGCCTTCCAGCCGGCCCGCTGCCCGGAGCCGCGGCGCGGCAGGCCCGGCCACTTGTACCCGGCGTGCCGGGCGGCCATCGCCCCCCAGCCGACCGAGGCGGCGGTGAGCAGCAGCCCGAGCATGCCGACCATGGTGGCGCGCGCCCCGGCCGAGCCGAAGGCGAGCGGGAAGGCGAACATCAGCGAGCCGAGGATGCCCAGCAGGGCGATCGGCAGGGTCTGCCACCAGCGGAGCCGGCGCAGCGGTCGGATCTCCCGCTCGTGCACCGCGCCCGCCGGGGTGCGGTTGTCCAGGGCGGGCAGTGCGACCGCGTAGGAGGTGGGTGCCTCCAGGCCGGTCAGCACGGGGAGGTCACCCCTCGTCGACTCGTCGGCCGGTGCGGTGACACTCCCGCTCTGGCCGGGTTCGGGGCCGGTACCCGTCGACACGCGGCCTCCCCTGACAGTTCGACACGAGCGGACTCGCGGTCGGGCACGGTCGGCCCGCGCGGCCGACCCCTACGCCTTCGATGATGGCATGTCCAGACGGGCGTTCCGGGCCTGACCGGCGTCGACGGGTGATCCGTGGCCATCACGTGATCGGGCCGTGACCGCCGGTTCGTCCTGCACGGCCACCTGCGCGCGCAGGTGCACCGCCGGATTGGCCGGAACCCGCCTACCCGGCCGGACTCTCCTGACGGTCGATCAGCTCCAGGGAGCGTTCCAGCAGCTCGACGGGGTCGGTGCCGGCCGGCCGGGACAGCCAGTGGATCCGGCCGTCGCGGCGGAACCAGGACTCCTGACGGCGGGCGAAGCGCTTGGTGGCCCGGACGGTCTCGGCCCGTGCCTCCTCCTCGGTGCACTCGCCGGCGAAGTGGTCCAGCACCTGCTGGTAGCCGAGCGCCCGGGAGGCCGTCCGGCCCTCCCGCAGCCCGACCCGCTCCAGCGCGCGCACCTCGTCCAGCAGGCCGGCCCGCCACATCAGGTCGACCCGCAGCGTGATCCGCTCGTCCAGTTCGGGGCGCGGCACCGCGACCCCGATCTGCACCGCGTCGTAGACGGCGGTGTTGCCGGGCAGGTTCGCGGTGAACGGCTGCCCGGTGATCTCGATGACCTCCAGCGCGCGGACGATCCGCCGCCCGTTGCCGGTCAGGATCGCCTCCGCGGCCGCCGGGTCCAGCTCGGCCAGCCGCCGGTGCAGCGCGAGCGGGCCGGCCTCCTCCAGCTCGGCCTCCAGCCGGGCCCGGACCGCCGGGTCGGTGCCGGGGAACTCCATCTCGTCGATCGCCGCCCGGACGTACAGCCCGGAGCCGCCGACCAGGACGGGCGTGCGCCCGGCGGCGAGCAGCCGGTCGATCTCGGCCCGGGCCAGCCGCTGGTACTCGGCGACGCTGGCGGCCTCGGTGACGTCCCAGACGTCCAGCAGGTGGTGCGGCACGCCGCCGCGCTCGGCGGGGGTGAGCTTGGCGGTGCCGATGTCCATGCCCCGGTACAGCTGCATCGAGTCGGTGTTGATCACCTCGCCGCCGAGGCTGCGGGCGATGGCGACGGCCAGGTCGGACTTGCCGGCGGCGGTCGCGCCGACGATGCAGACCACTCGGGGCTGGGCGGCGCGGGACTGGTCGGTACGGGAGCTGCTCACCGCTCCAGTCTCGCAAAACCGCCGCCGCCCCGGTGACCGGGCTGCCCGTCGGCCCCGACTGCGCGACGATGTGACCGTGTCCAGCCGACTCCGGCCGTCTCCGGCCGTTTCCGCAGTTGAGCCGGTTTGCGAACGGTTCGGCGGTGACGGACGTTGGGCAGGAGACAGGGACGAAAGGGTGAGATCGCCATGGGTCTGATGGACAACCTCAAGGGCAAGGCCGAGGAGCTCAAGGGCAAGGCCAGTGAGCTCGCCGGCAAGCACAGCGAGCAGATCGAGCACGTGGTGGACAAGGCCGGCGGCGCGATCGACAAGGCGACCAAGGGCAAGTACAGCGAGAAGATCGAGCACGGCGCCAGCAAGGCCAAGGGCGCGGTGGACGACTTCGCCCACAAGCCGAAGCCGGGCGAGGAGGGGCCGGCCGGCGGCAACGGCCAGGGGCCGCGGGCCTGACGCCCCGCGCTCCGGTCAGCTCCAGGACGCCACGACGTAGCCGACGCCGTACGGGGCGTCCTGGTAGCCGAGCCGCGCGGTGAGGCCGGCGCCCTCCGCGGCGCCGGCCAGCACCTGCCAGGGCGCCCGGCCCTCGGCCTTGAGCTCGGCGGCCAGACCGGTGTCCAGGGCGGCGAGCGCGGGCAGGTCGGCGGAGCCCAGCGCGGCCGCCAGGGCGGCGTCGAAGCCCTCGGCGCGCTCGTCCAGGTAGCCGGGCGCCTTCACCGAGCGGCAGGCGCTGCCGTCGCCCACCACCAGCAGGCCGACCCGGTCGGCCAGCTGGGCCAGGCCCTGGCCGAGCCCGAGCATCCGGTCGGCGGGCGCGTCGGCGGGCACCGCGCAGGCGTGCGTCGGCAGCGTCACCCCGGCGCGCTCCAGCAGCCAGGCGCCGACCGTCAGCGAGGGCGCCAGCTCCGGCCCCTCGACCCGGCCGCCGGGCAGCTTGGCGACCAGCGGCACCCCGTAGCGGTGGAAGGAGCCGGCCCCGCCCTCGGTCCACACCTCGGCCTCCGGCCCGGCGCCGACCACCACGACCAGCTGCGGTCCGGCCGCGACCAGGGCCGCCAGGGCCTCGTCACAGGCGGCCCGCAGCGGGTCCAGTTCGGCGGCCGCCCCGGCGGCGACCTCGGGGACGAGCAGCGGCGGACAGGGGCACACGGCGGCGGCTACCAGCATGCGGATCACTCTAGCCAAACGGCGACGGCGGCCCGGCCGGACTCGAAGTCCCGCCGGGCCGCCGGTGGAGGAGCGGGTCGCCGTTCGAGGAACGGACCCCGTTCGAGCAGCGGGCCGTCAGTCGCCGCAGCAGGCCCCGCCCGCCGGAGCGGCCAGGGGCAGCGCGGCCGGGGCACCGATGCCCGGCAGGCCGAGCATCACCCCGGCCGGCTTGGCCGCGGGCTTGGCCTGGCGCTTCTCCCAGGCGTCGCCGGCCCGGGTGCGGCGCACCGCGAGCGACGGGCCCTCGGCGAGCAGGTGGTGCGGGGCGGCGTAGGTGATCTCGACGGTCACCAGGTCGCCCGGGCGCACCGGCTCCGTCGGCCTGGTGAAGTGCACCAGCCGGTTGTCGGGGGCGCGGCCGGAGAGCCGGTCGGTCTTGTCGTCCTTCTTGCCCTCGCCCTCGGCGACCAGGATCTCCAGGGTGCGGCCGACCTGCTTCTTGTTCTCCTCCCAGGAGATCTCCTCCTGGAGGGCGATCAGCCGGTCGTAGCGGGCCTGCACGACGGCCTTCGGCACCTGGTCCGCCATCTCGGCGGCCGGGGTGCCGGGGCGCTTGGAGTACTGGAAGGTGAAGGCGTTGGTGAAGCGGGCCTCGCGGACGGTGTGCATCGTCTGCTCGAAGTCCTCCTCGGTCTCGCCGGGGAAGCCCACGATGATGTCGGTGGAGATGGCCGCGTCCGGCATGGCCTCGCGGACCTTCCGGATGATCCCGAGGAAGCGCTCCTGGCGGTAGGAGCGGCGCATCGCCTTGAGGACGGTGTCCGAGCCGGACTGCAGCGGCATGTGCAGCTGGTGCATCACGTTCGGCGTCTCGGCCATCGCGGCGATCACGTCGTCGGTGAAGTCGCGCGGGTGCGGCGAGGTGAAGCGGATCCGCTCCAGGCCCTCGATCTGGCCGGCGGCGCGCAGCAGCTTGGAGAAGGCCTCGCGGTCGCCCAGGTCGGAGCCGTAGGCGTTGACGTTCTGGCCGAGCAGGGTCACCTCGATGACGCCCTCGTCCACCAGCGCCTCGATCTCGGCGAGGACGTCGCCGGGGCGGCGGTCCTCCTCCTTGCCGCGCAGCGCGGGGACGATGCAGAAGGTGCAGGTGTTGTTGCAGCCGACGGAGATGGCGACCCACGCGGCGTACGCGGACTCGCGGCGGGTCGGCAGGGTGGAGGGGAAGGTCTCCAGCGACTCCAGGATCTCGACCTGGGCCTTGCGCTCGACCGCGGCCCGCTCCAGCAGCGCCGGCAGGTGGCCGATGTTGTGGGTGCCGAACACCACGTCGACCCAGGGGGCCTTGCGGACGATGGTGTCGCGGTCCTTCTGGGCGAGGCAGCCGCCGACGGCGATCTGCATGCCCTTGTGGCGGCTCTTGACCGGCGCCAGCTGCCCGAGGTTGCCGTACAGCTTGTTGTCGGCGTTCTCCCGCACCGCGCAGGTGTTGAACACGACCAGGTCCGGGTCGCCGTCCTGCCCGGCCTTGACGTAACCCGCGTCCTCCAGCAGGCCGGACAGCCGCTCGGAGTCGTGGACGTTCATCTGGCAGCCGTACGTGACGACCTTGTAGCTCTTCAATCCGCTCTCACCGCTCACCAGACCAGGGTACGGGCAGCCGCGAAGCGCTTTTCCCCCACCGTTTCCCCTCCCGTTCCGGCGGAGCGCCTGGCAGTATCCCTGCATGACCCCCACCACCCCGTCCCGTCTCGGCGCCGCCGTCCGCACCGCGGCCCGCAGCCCGCTGTGGCGGACGGTGCTGGTGCTGGTGCTGCTGGTCGCTGGGCTGGGCGGCTGGTGGCTGTCGGCGGGCCGCTCGCCCGGCTACCCGCGCGGCGAGACGCGCTTCGCGACCGGCGTGCAGCGCGGCGTCTACGACCGGTACGGGCAGTTGCTGGAGGCCCACGTCGCCAAGGCCATGCCGGGGGTGCGGCTGGCCCTGGACAACACCGAGGGCTCGGTCGACAACCTGGCCCGGGTGACCAGCGGCCAGGACGACTTCGCGATCGCCACCGCCGACGCCGTCGCCGACTACCAGGGCACGGGCAAGGACCGGCTGCGGGCGATCGCACGGCTGTACGACGACTACCTCCAGCTGATCGTCCCGTCCTCCTCGACGGTGCACCGCACGGCCGACCTCAAGGGGCTGCGGGTCGGCGTGGGCCTGCCGCAGTCCGGGGTGAACCTGGTGACCAGGCGGCTGCTGGCCGCGGCCGGCCTGGACCCGGACCACGACATCGTCCCGGTGTCGGCGGGCGTCGGCGACGCCGCCGACCAGCTGCGGGAGAACAAGCTCGACGCCTTCTTCTGGTCCGGCGGGCTGCCGACCAGCGCCCTCACCGACCTGTCCGACCACATGCGGATGCGGGTCGTGCCGCTGGGGGACCTCGCCGGGGCCATCCACAAGATGGAGGGCGGCGGCACCGACGCCTACCGGGCGGCCACCATGCCCAAGGGCACCTACCCGAACGCCGACCCCAAGGACGCCGTCGCCACCGTGGCCGTGCCCAACCTGCTGGTCACCCGGGACGACGTGGACCCGGGCCTGGTCGAGGGCATGACCCGGGCGGTGATCGACAGCCGCGACCAGATCGGCGCCCAGGTGCACGCCGCCCAGCTGGTCGACCTGCGCACCGCCGTCTACACCGACCCGCTCCCGCTGCACGAGGGCGCGGCCCGCTACTACCGCTCGGTGAAGCCCTGAAGGTGAGGCCCGAAAGCCCGGAAGCCCGGAAGCCCGGAAGCCCTGACGCCGTGCGGGCGCCGTACGAGCGCCGTGGGCCCGTACGGGCTACCGCTTCTCCGGCCGCGGCACCGTCAGCGTCACCGCGAGCCCGGTCGGCTGGACCGGGGCGAAGGCGAGCGAACCGCCGCCCGCCGCCAGCAGGGTGCGGGCGATCGACAGGCCGAGCCCGGAGCCGTCCACGTTCTGGTGCCGCGGGCTGCGCCAGAAACGGTCCCCGGCGCGGGGCAGCTCGTCCTCGGCGAGGCCGGGCCCGGCGTCCGCGACGGTCACCGCGACCTCGTCCCGGCGCACCGAGACCTTCAACCGCACCTCGCTACCGGCCGGGCCGAACTTGAGCGCGTTGTCCAGCACGGCGTCCAGGGCGGAGCCGAAGCCGATCGGGTCCGCCATGCCGACGGCGAGCGCCGGGCCCTCCCAGCGCAGCTCGATCCCGCGCTGCTCGGCGACCGGCCGCCAGGCGTCGACCCGGGCCAGGGTGAGCGCGGCCAGGTCGGTCTGCTCGGGTCCGGGGCGGGCGTGCTCGGCGGTGGCCAGGCCCAGCAGGTCGTCCAGCACCCGGGCCAGCCGGACGCCCTCCTCCCGGACGCCGCCGAGCTCCTCCTCGTGCCCCTCGGGCAGTTCCAGGCCGAGCACCTCGACCCGCAGCAGCAGGGCCGCCAGCGGGTTGCGCAGCTGGTGCGAGGCGTCCGCGACGAAGGCCTTCTGCTGGTCCATGGCGAGCACCACGTGGTCGGCCATCTCGTTGAACGAGCGGGCCAGCCGCTGCAGCTCGGGCGGGCCGCCGCCGGGCGCGACCCGGGCGGCCATCCGGCCGGTGGCGATGTCGTGGGTGGCCCGGTCGAGGGTGCGGACCGGGCGCAGCACCCACTCGGTGAGCCGGCCGGCCAGCAGCACCGCGACGATCATCGCGGCGGCCTCGCCGGCGCCGATCACCAGCCAGCTGTGCAGGATCCGGGTGCGCAGCGCCCCGGTGGGGGACTCGCTGAGCACCACCGCGACCACGTCGCCGTCGCGCACCACCGGGGTGGCGACGGTCAGGGTGCGGTCGTCGGTCCACGGCCAGACCTGGGGCGGGTTGTGGCTGCGCCGCCCGTCCAGCGCCTCCTGGAAGGCCTGCGCGCCCCAGCCGCCGGGGGGCACCCGCCAGTCGGCGGGGGCGGCGGCGATCGGCACGCCGTCGCGCTGGAAGATGCCCAGCCGCACGCCGTACAGGTCGTGGTAGCGGCGGACCTCGGCGTCGATCGCGTGCCGGCGGCTGACGTCGCCGGGGGCGGGCTCCGGGTCGCCCTTGAGCGCGGAGTCCACCGCCGAGGGGCCGGAGGTGGGCAGGTCCTGGGCGAAGCGGGCGGCGTCGTCGAGCCGGTCGACGACCACCTTGCTCTGCTCGGCCGCCGCGACCGCCGCCGCGAGCGGCAGCCCCAGGGCGGCCAGGACGCAGAGCATGAGGGCGATCAGGATGCCGAGCAGGCGGGTGCGCACGTGCGGTCAGCGCTCCGCGGGGGCGGGCGGGGCCGGGTCCGCGGCGGGTGCCGGGGACTCCGGGATCAGGCGGTAGCCGACGCCGCGGACGGCCTCGACCAGGCCGGGCAGCGCGAGCTTGTTGCGCAGCGAGCCGATGTGCACCTCCAGGGTGCGCCCGTTGCCCTCCCAGCCGCTGCGCCAGACCTCGCTGAAGATCTGCTCGCGCCGGTAGACCACGCCGGGGCTCTGGGCGAGCAGGGCGAGCAGGTCGAACTCCTTGCGGGTGAGCGGCACGTCCCGGCCGTCCACGCTGACCCGGCGGCGCTCCCGGTCGATCCGGATGCCGCGGGACTCCAGCGGGCCGCGCTGCTGCGGGACGGCGTCGGGCGCGGGCACCGCCACCGAGGCGGGGGCGGCGCCGCGGCGGGCCACCGCGTGGATGCGGGCGAGCAGCTCGCCCATGTCGTAGGGCTTGGTGACGTAGTCGTCGGCGCCCAGGTTGAGGCCGTGGATCCGGGAGCGGATGTCGGCGCGGGCGGTGACCATGATCACCGGGACGCCGCTGCCGGCCCTGATCCGGCTGCACACCTCGAAGCCGTCGCGGTCGGGCAGCCCGAGGTCGAGCAGCACCACCCGGTACGGGTCGTTCCCGTCCGGCACCAGGGCGTCCAGCGCCTCGTGCCCGCTGCGGGCGTGCCGGACCTGGAAGCCGTGCCGGCCCAGTACCGCGACCAGCGCGGCGGCCACGCGTTCGTCGTCCTCGACGAGCAGCAGTCGCATCCTGTTCTCCTCCTTCCCCCACCTGATCACCGGGACCGCCCGGTCGGGCCCCGGTCCTGCGCAGTATGAGCCAGTGGGCGGCCCGGCGCCAGGCTCGGTCGCCCGACGGCTGCCGCGGGGCGGGGCGCGCCGGCGCGGACGCCCGCTTTCACATGCCCCGTTGGCGCCCCGGCGAACAGCCCGCGAGCAGCGTGTGGCCGTTTCGTGATCCTCAAGTTCCGCTCAGATCGGCTGACGGCACGTCGTCATCACTCCTATGGTCGGCCCACCGGGGGCTGCGGCTCCGCCGGTCGCGGCTCCCGGATTTCGTACCACCATTGCCGCCCAAGGGAGTTCAGACTTTCACGGGCCGACACGAGGGAGCAGGCGCGATGGCCGAGAATCCGGTCGAGGACTCCACCCCTGCAGCCGCCCCCCTGGTCGTGCTGAGCAGCGTGAACAAGCACTACGGAGCGCTGCACGTCCTCCAGGACATCGACCTGAAGATCGTCCAGGGCGAGGTCGTGGTCCTGATCGGGCCGTCCGGCTCCGGCAAGTCGACGCTCTGCCGGACGATCAACCGGCTGGAGACCATCGACTCCGGCACGATCACCATCGACGGCCGCCCGCTGCCCGCCGAGGGCAAGGAGCTGGCCCGGCTGCGCGCCGAGGTCGGCATGGTGTTCCAGAGCTTCAACCTGTTCGCGCACAAGACGGTACTGGAGAACGTCGTCATCGGCCAGGTCAAGGTGCGCGGGATCGCCCGGGCGCAGGCCGAGAAGACCGCCCGCGAGCTGCTGGAGCGGGTCGGCGTCGGCGCGCAGGCCGACAAAGTCCCCGCCCAGCTCTCCGGCGGCCAGCAGCAGCGCGTGGCGATCGCCCGGGCGCTGGCGATGAAGCCCAAGGTGATGCTCTTCGACGAGCCCACCTCGGCCCTCGACCCGGAGATGGTCAACGAGGTGCTGGAGGTCATGCGCCAGCTGGCCGCCGACGGCATGACGATGGTCGTGGTCACCCACGAGATGGGTTTCGCCCGCTCCGCCGCCAACCGCGTGCTGTTCATGGCCGACGGCCGGATCGTCGAGCAGAACACCCCGGACGCCTTCTTCACCGCGCCGCGTTCCGACCGTGCCAAGGACTTCCTCTCGAAGATCCTCCACCACTGACGCTTCGAGACCACGCGGGGCCGCCACCGGCAAGGACGCCGGGCGGCCCTGCCCGTGCACGCACCTTCCAGACGCCAGAGCCCGGTTAGCCGTGGCCCAGCTCCCAGGAGAACAACCCTCATGAGGACTCGTCGCACCCTCGCCGTCGCGCTCTGTGCCGTCGCGCTCACCGCCACCGCCGCCTGCGGCAAGGACGGCACCCCCGGCGCCACCGCCGCGAGCAGCGGCAACGCCCCGGCGCTGCCCACCTACACGGTCAAGACCGACGTCAAGATCGACTCGGCGATCCTCGCCGAGGCGAAGAAGCGCGGCCAGCTGATCATCGGCGCCAAGGCCGACCAGCCGTTCCTGGGCTTCGAGGACGTCGCCAGCGGCGACCGCAGCGGCTTCGACATCGAGATCGCCAAGATGATCGCCGCCGACCTCGGCTTCAGCCCGCAGCAGATCAAGTGGCAGACGCTGGTCTCCTCGCAGCGCGAGCCGGCCATCGCCAAGGGCCAGATCGACTTCTACGTCGGCACCTACAGCATCAACGACGAGCGCAAGAAGACGGTCTCCTTCGCCGGCCCGTACTACATCGCCGGCCAGGACTTCCTGGTGAAGGCCGACAACACCTCGATCACCGGCCCGGAGAGCGTCGGCGGCAAGAACATCTGCACCGCCACCGGCTCCACCTCGATCAAGAACATCCAGCAGTACAACCCGAAGATCACGCAGTTCGACACCTACTCGGCCTGCGTCGAGAAGCTGCTCTCCGGCGAGGTCGACGCGGTCACCACCGACGACGCGATCCTCAAGGGCTACGCCTCCAAGTACGCCCCCAAGCTCAAGGTGGTCGGCAAGCCGTTCACCAAGGAGAACTACGGCGTCGGTCTCAACAAGGACGACGCGGTCCTGCGCAACGCCATCAGCGACGCGCTCAAGGCCCACGAGGACAACGGCGACTGGAAGAAGGCCTACGACGCGACCCTGGGCGCGTCCGGCTCCGCCGCGCCGGCCGTGCCGGCCCTCGAGCGCTACTGATCCGGTCCACGCCCGACCATCCGTCCTGACCATCTGATGAGAGGAGGGCCGCCGGATGGGGTTCCTGTTCGAGCAGGACAACTTCGCGTTGTTCCGCGACGGCTTCCTGCAGACGATCGAGCTGAGCGCGCTCAGCGCCCTGCTCGCCCTGCTGCTGGGCACCCTGCTGGCGGCCTTCCGGGTCTCCCCGGTGCCGGTCCTGCGTGCCTTCGGCACCGCCTGGGTCACGCTGTTCCGCAACACCCCGCTGACCCTGCTGTTCTTCGCCGTCACCTTCGGCCTGCCGCCGCTCGGGGTGCACTTCAGCCACCTCACCTTCGCGGTGCTGGCACTCGGCGGCTACACCGCCTCGTTCGTCTGCGAGGTGATCCGCTCGGGCATCAACACCGTGCCGCTCGGGCAGGCCGAGGCGGCCCGCAGCCTCGGCATGAGCTTCGGTCAGACCCTCACCCTGGTCATCCTGCCGCAGGCCACCCGGACCGTCATGGCCCCGCTGAGCAGCGTGTTCATCGCGCTGCCGAGGAACTCGGCGATCGCCGGCGCGTTCAGCGTCAGCGAGCTGTACAGCGTGCAGCAGACCCTCTCCGAGCGCGGCTACGCGATCTTCGGGATCTTCTTCTGGGTGGCCTGCGCCTACCTGGTGATCAGTGCCACGGTCGCCACGCTGTTCCGCGTCCTGGAATCCCGACTGGCGGTGGCCCGATGAGCAACCTCTTCACCCGCACCCCCACGGCCAGCGTCCTCTACGACGCCCCCGGCCCGCGGGCCCGCTTCCGGTACCGGCTGTTCGGGGCGCTGGCGCTGATCGGCGTCGCCGCCCTGCTCTGGTACGTCTTCACCGCGCTCTCCGACAACGGCCAGTTCGACCCGCAGATGTGGGACGCGTTCCAGTACAACACCGTCCAGCAGCGCATCGTGGACGGCCTGCTCTCCACCCTGAAGGCCTTCGGCCTGGCCGCGCTGTTCTCGCTCACCCTGGGCGGCCTGCTCGCCGCCGGGCAGCTCTCCGACCACAAGCCGGTCCGCTGGGCGGCCGTCGGCTTCGTCCAGTTCTTCCGGGCGATGCCGCTGCTGATCCTGATCGTCGCGCTCTACTACGCGTTCTTCGCGAAGGAGCCGATGTGGGCGCTGGTGCTCGGCCTCACCCTCTACAACGGCTCGGTGCAGGCCGAGATCATCCGCAGCGGCGTCAACGCCGTCCCGCGCGGCCAGGGCGAGGCGGCCTACGCGCTCGGCATGCGCAAGACCCAGGTGATGGCCTCCATCCTGGTGCCGCAGGCCGTCCGTTCGATGCTCCCCACGATGATCGGCCAGCTGGTCGTCACCCTGAAGGACACCTCGCTCGGCTTGATCATCACGTACCAGGAACTGCTGTTCGTCGGCAAGGCGATCGCCAGCCAGCCGATCAACGCCGCGGGCTTCCCCTACATCCCCGTGGTGCTCGTGATCGGTCCGATCTACATCGCCATGTGCCTGCTGTTGACCGCCCTCGCCCGGTGGATCGAAGCGCGCGGCCGTCGCGGCGCGAACCGGCGCACTTCAGCTGCTGCTTGACGCACACGCAGGTGAACTGTTGCATTGCTCTTCGTGACACCTCCCGGGAGCATCCACGCGGCATATGCGGCAGCGGTAACTGACGCCGGCCCATCGGCCGGTTCGTGCCCGGAGGTCACCACATGGACCCGGTGATCGTGGTCGGGGCCGGACCGGTCGGTCTGGCCCTGGCCCTCGCCCTCGCCCGGCACGAGGTGCCGACCATCGTCCTGGACGAGGGCTCCGGGCTCTGCCCCGAGGGCCCGCGCAGCGTCGTCCTCGGGGCCGACACCGCCGCCTTCCTCACCCGGATCGGCTACCCGCGGGCCGTCTCCGACTCCGCCCTCTGGGACTCCTTCACCGTCTGGCGCCGCCGCCAGGAGGTGCTGCGGATCGACCTCGCCGACTCCCCCGCCTTCCACCTGCCCCAGCACCGCCTCCAGCGCGGCCTGCGCGACGCCCTCACCGGCACCCCGCTGGTCCGGCTGGTCCCGCTGAGCCGGGTCGTCGAACTCGAACAGGACCGCGACGGCGTCAGCGTCCGCACCCACGGCACCCAGGACGGCTCCAGCACCTGGTGGCGCGGCAGCCACCTGGTCGGCTGCGACGGCGCCAGATCCGCCGTCCGCAAGCTCCTGAAGATCCGCTTCCCCGGCCGCCCCGCCGTCGACCGCAACGCCATCGCCACCGTCCGGGTCGACCTGCCCTTCCACGAGGCCCGGCTGCACCGCGAGCCCCCGTGGCGCGGCGACCGCGAGGCCTCCGCCCGCCCGCTCCCGGACGGCGTCTGGCGGCTCGACTGGCGGCTGCCCCCCGGGCGGCCCGCCCCCACCGAAACCGTCGACCCGCACGCCACCTGGCCCGGCGTCGTCACCGGCGACACCCTGCTCACCCGGGTCACCGCCACCCTCACCGGCTGGTGCGGCGAACTCCCCCGCTTCGACCTGCTCGCCGCCGCCGACCACACCGCCCAGCAGCGCCTCGCCGCCCGGTTCCGCAGCGGCCGCTGCTTCCTCGCCGGCGACGCCGCCCACCTGCACGGCGCGCTCGGCATGCAGAACCTGGCCGACGGGCTGCGCGACGCCGACAACCTCGCCTGGCGGCTCTCCCTCGCCTGGCACCTCCACTCCGGCGGCCCGCAACCCGGAGGCTCCCTGCTGGACGGCTACGAGGCCGAACGGCGCGGCGCGGTCGGCGCCCGGCTGCGCGCCGTCGACCAGTCCATGCCGCTGCTGCGCCCGCTGCGCGGCTGGCAGCAGACCCGGCGCTCGCTGCTGGTCGGCGGCTTCCGCAAGCACGCGCCGCTGCTCGCCGACGGACAGCTCGGCACCGGCCGCTTCGGTGGCGCGCCCGCCTACCCGGCCGCGCCCTCGGGCGTCCCCGGCCGGGTGCCGGTCCAGCGCGGCGCCCGCGGCACCACCTCGCTCAGCGAACTGCTGCCGGCCACCGCCCCCGGCGTGCTCGTCCCGGACCTGCCGGTGCTCGCCGCCGACGGCACCCCGGACCACCTGCACGCCCGGCTCGGCGTCACCTTCCTGCTGCTGCTGGTCGCCCCCGGCACCGCCGTCTGGTCCGCCGAGCACTGGCTGGGCGCGGGCCTGATGCCCCGGCTCGCCGAGGTCGCCGCCGCGCTGCCGGTGCCCGCCGAAGTGCTGGTCACCGAGGAGTACCCGGAGGCCGGGCCGCACACCGTGCTGCTGATCCGGCCGGACGGGCACCTGGTCGGCGCCACCCAGGGCGCCGCCGCCGAGGACCTGCTGGCGCTCGCCGACCGCGCCCGGGGCGGGCCGGCCCCGCTCGCCGGCGCACCCGAGCCCGAGCCCGACCAGGACCCCGCGCCGGAGCCCGCCGCCCGCCAGGCGCCCCAGCAGGTGGACTCACCCCGCGCCTAGGGCCTGGCGCGCCCCGGGCGTGCACCGGACAGGGCTGGGCAGGACAGCGCTGGACAAGGCAGGGCAGGGCAGGGCTGGGCTGGGCAGGGCCTAACTCGCCACCGCGATGGCCCGGCTCTCCCGGACCACCGTCACCCGGATCTGGCCCGGATAGGTCAGCTCCTCGGAGACCTGCCGCGCGACCTCCCGGGCGATCAGCTGCGCCCCGAGGTCGTCCACCTCCTCCGGCCGCACCATCACCCGCACCTCGCGCCCCGCCTGCATCGCGTACACCTCGGCCACGCCCTCGTGCGCGCGGGCGATCTCCTCCAGCCGCGCCAGCCGCCGCACGTACACCTCCAGCGACTCCTTGCGCGCCCCGGGCCGCCCGCCCGAACAGGCGTCCGCGGCCTGCGTGAGCACGGCCTCCACGGTGCGCGGCTCCACCTCGCCGTGGTGCGCGGCGATCGCGTGCACCACCTCCGGGGACTCCCCGTGCCGGCGGGCGAAGTCCGCGCCGACCGCCGCGTGGCTGCCCTCGACCTCGTGGGTGAGCGCCTTGCCGATGTCGTGCAGCAGCGCCGACCGCCGCACCGGCTCCGGGGCCACCCCGAGCTCGGCGGCCATCATCCCGGCCAGGTGCGCGGACTCCAGCAGGTGCCCGAGCACGTTCTGCCCGTACGAGACCCGGTAGCGCAGACTGCCCAGGGTGCGGACGAGTTCGGGGTGCATCCCGCCGCCGACCCGGGCGTCCAGCAGGGCGTCCTCACCGGCCCGGACGCAGCACTGCTCGACCTCCTCGCGGCTGCGCTCGTGGACGTGCTCGATCCGGGTCGGGTGGATCCGGCCGTCCTCGACCAGTTGTTCCAGGGTGAGCCGGGCGGTCTCCCGGCGGACCGGGTCGAAGCAGGAGAGCTGCACCGTCGCGGGGGTGTCATCGATGATCAGATTGACGCCGGTGACCGCCTCGAAGGCGCGGATGTTGCGGCCTTCGCGGCCGATGATCCGGCCCTTCATGTCCTCGCTCGGCAGCCGGAAGACGGTGACCGCCGTCTCGGCGGTCTGCACCGTCGCCAGCCGCTGGATCGCCCCGGCGAGGATGCCCCGGGCCCGGCGCTCGCCCTCCTCCCTGGCCTCGCGCTCGATCTCCCGGACCGTGACCGCGGCCTCCCGCCGGGCCGTGGTCGCGGCCTCGCGCAGGAGTTCGGCGCGGGCCTGCTCGGCGGACAGTCCGCCGGCCCGTTCCAGTACCGCCACCCGGCGGGTCACCAGCGCCTCGGCCTCGCCCCGGGCGCGCTCCAGCTCGGCGGAGCGCGCGGCGAGTGCGTCCTCCCTGGCCCGGACCCGGCGCAGCTCCTCGGCCAACTGCTCCTCGCGCCGGGCGAGTTCGTCCCGCTGCCGGGAGGTCTGCTGCTCGGCCCAGCCGCGGACCCGCTCGGCCTCGACGCCGGCGCGCCGCTGGGCGGCCCGGAGCCGCTTGGCCAGCAGCCCGACCAGGACGGCGAGGAGCAGCAGGACGGCGCCGGCCGACCCGGCGAGTGGCAGCAGGGAGGCGTCCGGTCCGGTGCCCGCAGAGATCCTCATGCCGCCCACTCCCCGTCACCGCTGTCCGGCGCCCGGCGTGGACCGCCGTCCGGAAGCGCCCCCGCACTGAGTGCGAGGCTAGGTGCGGGTCACGAAACGGTCAAGACTCGACCTGGACTGGACCAAGAACCGTACGCAATGGCTACCTGACGGCCACCATTCCCTCCCGGTTCCCGACGGTCAGCCCGGCTCCTCCTCGTCCAGCGCGCTCCGCACCACCCGGAACGCCAGCCCCTCGGAGTAGCCGCGCCGGGCCAGCACGCCGACCAGCCGCCGCATCCGGACCTGCGGGTCCAGCCCCCGGGTGGACCGCAGCTTGCGGTCCACCAGTGCCCGGGCGGCCTCGGTCTCGTCGTCGTGGTCGAGCTGGGCGACGGCCTGTTCGACCAGGTCCGCGGCCACGCCCTTGGTACGCAGTTCCTGGGCCAGCGCCCGCCGGGACAGCCCCCGGACGGCGTGCCGGGACTCCACCCAGGCCGCGGCGAAGGCCGCGTCGTCGATCAGCCCGACCTCTTCGAGCCGGGTGAGCACCTCGTCGGCGACGTCGTCCGGGATCTCCCGCTTGCGCAGGGCGTCGGCGAGCTGTTTCCGGCTCTTGGCGGCGCCGGTGAGCAGCCGCAGGCAGATGTCGCGGGCGCGGGTCTCGGGATCGGCCGTCTCCTCGGCCGCGGCCCGCTTCCGCGCGGTCCGGCCGGTACGGGCGGAGGGGTCGTGCTCGTCACCCGGAGCGCCCGCCTCCTCCGAGGCGTGCCCGGCGGAGCGCCCGGCCGCAGCGCGCCGCCCACGACGTGCGCCGGCACCGGTGCGCGGGGCCGGGGCGGTCACACCCCCGTGACCGACCGCCCCGGCCTCGCCCCGGCCGTCGCCCGCCGTCGCGGCGCCAGCCTCGTCGAACTCCTCGGCCGCCAGCGCCGAGCGCCGCCTGCGGCGGCCGGTGGGCAGTTCGGAGGCGGAGACGAGCCCGAGCTCGTCCACCGTCGGCTCCGCCGGAGCCGGCCCGGGCGCCGCGCCGCGCACCGCCCGGGCCGGCGCCCGGTCGAACTCCGGTTCCGGACCGGATGCCCACTGTGCGGCGGAGGACCGCTCCCGCCGCCGCCCCTTCCGGGACTGCGACCGCGCCCTGGGCGTCGCCTCGAACGGCGGCTCCGGCTCCCCCGCCACGGCGGCGAACCAGTCCGGCGGCCCGTAGTCGTCGCCGTCCGGATCCGAAGGTCCGCCCTCACCCACTGCGTCGTGCTGCGTCAACGGTTCAGGCCTTGGCGGCCGCCGCCGTCTTCTTCGCCGCGGCCGTCTTGGCGGCGGTCGCGGTGATCGGCTTCGCGGCGCCGTCGGCGGCAGCGGCCGCCGCCTCGCCCTCGGCCGGCTCCTCGGTCTTCGGGCCGATGCCGAGCTTGCCCTTGATCTTCCGCTCGATCTCGTCGGCGAGCTGCGGGTTGTCCCGCAGGAAGTTGCGGGCGTTCTCCTTGCCCTGGCCGAGCTGGTCGCCCTCGTAGGTGTACCAGGCGCCGGACTTGCGGATGAAGCCGTGCTCGACGCCCATGTCGATCAGGCCGCCCTCGCGGCTGATGCCGACGCCGTAGAGGATGTCGAACTCGGCCTGCTTGAACGGAGCGGCGACCTTGTTCTTGACCACCTTGACGCGGGTGCGGTTGCCGACCGCCTCGGTGCCGTCCTTCAGGGTCTCGATCCGGCGGATGTCCAGCCGGACCGAGGCGTAGAACTTCAGCGCCCGGCCACCGGTCGTGGTCTCCGGCGAGCCGAACATGACGCCGATCTTCTCGCGCAGCTGGTTGATGAACACCGCCGTGGTGCCCGACTGGTTCAGCGCACCGGCGATCTTGCGCAGCGCCTGGCTCATCAGCCGGGCCTGCAGACCGACGTGCGAGTCGCCCATCTCGCCCTCGATCTCCGCACGCGGGACGAGCGCCGCGACCGAGTCGATGATGATCAGGTCGACCGCGCCGGAGCGGATCAGCATGTCGGTGATCTCCAGCGCCTGCTCACCGGTGTCCGGCTGGCTGACCAGCAGGGCATCGGTGTCCACGCCGAGCTTCTTGGCGTACTCGGGATCGAGCGCGTGCTCCGCGTCGACGAAGGCGACCGTGCCGCCGGCCCGCTGGGCGTTGGCCGCCAGGTGCAGGGTCAGGGTGGTCTTGCCGGAGGACTCGGGGCCGTAGATCTCGACCACCCGGCCGCGCGGGATACCGCCGACACCGAGGGCCACGTCCAGGGCGGTGGACCCGGTGGGGATCACGTCGATCGGCTCGTTGGCCTTCTCGCCCAGGCGCATCACCGAGCCCTTGCCGAACTGCCGCTCGATCTGAGCGAGGGCGTTCTCAAGGGCCTTCTCGCGGTCCGTACCTGCCATGGCTTCCACCCTCGGGTTCTGTGCTGTGCGCTTCATCGTCCTCGACGCTAGCGCGTCCCACTGACAAACGAGCCCGACCCGGCTCCGCCTGTGGAAAACTCCTCGCCGGAGAGTACAGAGAACAAATGTTCGATTCAAGCTTCGCACGTCCGAACGGTGCCGCCGCCACCGGCCGGGTCACCTCCCGTCGCCGCCGACCATCCGCCGCAGCCGCCGCGCCGCCTCCCGGCGCAGCTCCCGCCGGGCCCGCCGCTGCTCGCCCCGGTCGATCCGCGGGTCGGTGGCCACCTCGTACCGCCGCACGTACGTCCCGACGAAGCCCTGCAGGGTGGCCGCCGCCGGGATGGCGATCAGCGCGCCCACCGCGCCGAGCAGCGCCGCGCCCGCGATCACCGCCCCGAACGCGACCGCCGGGTGCACGTCCACCGTCCGCGCGGTGATCCTCGGGTGCAGCAGGTAGTTCTCGACCTGCTGGTAGACCACCACGAAGATCAGCACCCAGAGCGCGTCCACCGGCTGCACGGTGAGCGCCACCAGCACCGGCAGCGCGCCGGCCAGGTACGTCCCGATGGTCGGCACGAACTGCGACATGACGCCGACCCAGACCGCCAGCGCGGCCGCGTACGGCAGGTCGAGCAGCGCGAACATCACCCAGTGCCCGATCGCGGAGACCACCGCGAGCAGCGCCCGGGAGTACAGGTAGCCGCCGGTCTTGGCGAGTGCGATCTCCCAGGCCCGCAGCACCTCGCCCTGCTTGGCGGGCGGCAGCATCGAGCAGACCGTCCGGCGGACCCGCGGGCCCTCGGCGGTGAAGTAGAAGGTGAACAGTCCGACCGTGAAGGCCTGGAAGAGCCCGCCGATCACGGTGGAGGAGAGGCCCCAGACGTTGTCGGCGGCCTGCTGGGCGTAGCTCTCGATCGCGCCGGAGTCCTTGAGCAGCTTCTTCTGCAGCTCGCCCAGCGACACGTCCTGATGGAACGTCCGGTTCACCCAGTTGATCAGGCTGTCGACCAGGTGCGGCAGGTCCCCGGCAATCTTCGCGACCTGATCGACCAGCAGCGTGCCGAGCGCCGCGAGGAACCCGATCACCGCGATCCCCACCGCGACGAACACCAGGAAGGTGCCGATCCCGCGACGCACCCCGCGCGCCGCCATCCGGTCGACGGCCGGCTCCAGCGCCAGCGAGAGGAAGAAGGCCACCAGCAGCATCACGAAGAGGTCGATCAGCTGGTGGAAGGCCCAGTCGGCGAGCTGGAACAGCCCGACCAGCACCAGGGCCAGCACCATCGCCCGGGGCAGCCAGCGCGGCATCCCGCTTCCCCAGAGGCCGCCGGCCGCGCCCTCCGGCAGCCGCGGTTCGGGCGCCGGGCCCGGAGCCTCGTCGGCGACCCGCGCCGCCCTGTCCGAATTCTGTGCTTCTGCGCTGCTTGTCACTCCGACAGTCTCACCCATCCCCCGGAGCCGCCCGAGCACCGGGCACCCCGCCGGGGCGGGGTCGGTCCCGCGGGCGGGCGGGGGTCAGCGCAGCACGCCGGAGACGCCCTGGGTCTCGCAGACCACCCGCCAGACGTCCTTGGCCTCCCAGCCCGCCTCCAGCGCCTGCCGCACCGTCCGCCCGCCGAGTTCGCTCATCACGTGGTCGGAGGCGAAGGACTCCGCGTACGCCTCCCCGAAGTGCGCGTGCATCCGTCGCCAGAACTCCGTCAGCCTCATGGCTCCAGTATCCCGGACCGCTCGGCGCCGTCCCGAGCCCGCCACTGCCCGGCCGTCAGCGCGTACTCGACCTCGCCGTGCTCGCTGCCGGGGATCGCCTCCGGGTAGTCCTCGTGGAAGGTGCGGACGAACGACAGCCCGGTCTTCTCCATGACCCGCCGCGAGCCCGTGTTGACCGTCATCGTGTACGCCACCACCCGCCGCACGCCCAGTTCGGTGAAGCCGCGGCGCACCAGCGCCCGCGCCCCCTCGGTCGCGTACCCGAGCCCCCAGGCGGCCCGGCGCAGCCGGTACCCCAGCTCGACCTCGGAGCGGTCGCCGTCCCGCGTCGGCCGGAACTCGAACCAGCCCAGGAAGGCCCCGCCGTCCCGTTCCTCGGCCGCCCACCAGCCGAGGTCGCCGTACCGCCGGTAGTGCGCGAGGTACAGCGGCAGCAGTTCGCCCTCGACCCGCTCCCGCGCGGTCGGCCGCCCGCCGGTGAGGTGGCGCATCACCTCCGGGTCGCCGTCCAGTTCGACCAGGTGGTCGACGTCCGCTGCGGTGAAGCGGCGCAGCACCAGCCGCTCGGTGGTGAGGAAGACGGTCACGCCCCGATCCTCACCCGTCGGCCCGGACGGCGTCACCCGGTTTTCCGCCCGCCTCAGCGCGGCAGCGCGAGCAGCCCGGCACCGAAGTACTGCCGGGCCCCGCAGGCGTACGGCCCGGGCGGGCAGGCGGCCGCCGCGGTGCCGGCGAGCAGGGCCGCGAGCGGGGCGGAGCCGTAGTCCGGGTGCAGGGCGGCGGCCACCGCGACCGCGCCGGTGACGTGCGCCGCCGCCATCGAGGTCCCGGCCAGTGCCGCGTACTGCCCGCCCGGCCAGTCGGAGACGATCGCGCCCTGCGGCCCGCTGTCCGGGTCGCCGCCGGGGGCGGCCAGCGAGACCCGGCCGCGGCCGTAGTTCGAGTAGCCGGACGGGCGGCCGTCCCGGTTGACGGCGGTGACGGTGACGACGCCGGGCAGTTCGCCGGGCAGCCGGATGCACTCGGTGCCCAGGTAGCGGGAGCGGGCCGGGCCGGAGACCCGGTCGTTGGGGCTGCGTTCGTCCGTCCGGGCGGCGCCGAGGTCCTGCCCGTCGTTGCCCGCCGAGGCGACCACGACGGCGCCCTTGCGCTGGGCGTAGGCGGAGGCCCGGCCGACGGCGGCGGTCAGCGCGGCCTGGTCCTGGTCCTCCGGGCAGTTGTACTTCCACGGGTCGGCGAAGTAGCTGTTGTTGATCGCCTTGGCGCCGTGGTCGGCGGCCCAGAGCATGCCGCAGACGATGTTCTCGGCGTAGTACTGGCCGAGCGGTCCGAGCAGCCGGACGGCGGCGATCCGCACGCCCGGCGCGACCCCGGTGACGCCGTGGCCGTCCCGGACGGCGCCGACGATCCCGGCGACGTGGGTGCCGTGGCCGCTCTCGCTGACCCCGGGGTCGGGCCGCCAGGAGCCGGAGCGGGCGTCGGGCCGGCCGTCGGCGCAGGAGACGGAGGCCTTCGGGTCGACGGCGGCGCGCAGGTCCGGGTGGGTGTCGTCGACGCCGGAGTCGAGCACCGCGACGAGCACCGTGTGCAGCGCGTCGGCGGTCGGCGCTCCGGCGGGACCGCGGATCCCGGTGGAGGCGTCGCCGGCCCGGGCGCCGGCGCCGCCGAGCATGGTGAGGTTCCACGGGTCGCCCTCGCCCGGGTCGGGCACCGTGACGGTGCCGCCGTCGTGCCGGTCGGTGCCGTCGCCACGGGCGCTGTCGGTGCTGCTGCGACGGGCGTGATCGCTGTCGCGACGGGCCTGATCGGTGCTGCTGCGGCCGGCCCGGTCGGCGCGGTCGGTACCGGCGGTGAAGTCCCCGGCGCCGTCCAGCAGGCGGGGCGGGGCGACCACCGGTTCGGTCCGGGTGGTGCCGACGGCGGCGATCCCGGGCCGGGCCCGCACGGTGCCCGCGAAGCCGCCGGTGGCGTACGCCAGGACGGCCCCGATCTGCGGGTACTCCTGGACCACCTGTCCGCCCGCCGCCCGGCTCTCGGCCCCGGCCAGGGCGGCCCCGGCGGCGTCCTCCTGCGCGGCGAGCACCAGGTAGCTGAGGTAGGGCCGGCCGGATCCGGACACGTACGGGACGGCGCCGCCGACCACGAGTGCGGTGAGCAGCATCGCGAGCAGCGCCCGGGCGGGTCCGCGGACGCGGCGGCGGGCGGCACGGGCGGGACTGCCGGACGGGTTCACCTGCGCCATCGCACGGTCTCCGCTCGTCGGTCCGGTGGGTCGGGGGTCGGTCGGGGGTGGGCCGGGGTGGATCACTGGCCTGATTCATCACCATATGAGCGGATTTGCCTTTTTGCTCCTTTAACTACACCCGTGCTCACCACACCCGTGCGGCCTCCGCTCCCCCGCCCCGGTTGTCGGTGCCACCCGGCACCATGGGGGCATGGCGCCCCAGCACCCGACCCCGCCGGACGACGACCCCCTGGCCGGATTCGCCCCGACCACCCGGGCCTGGTTCACCGGCGCCTTCTCCGCCCCCACCACCGCCCAGGCCGAGGCCTGGCGCGCCATCCGGCAGGACACCGACGTCCTGGTGGTCGCCCCCACCGGCTCCGGCAAGACGCTCGCCGCCTTCCTCTCCGCCCTGGACCGGCTGAGCAGCACCCCGCCCCCGGCCGACCCCAAGCGCCGCTGCCGGGTCCTGTACGTGTCGCCGCTCAAGGCCCTCGCGGTGGACGTCGAGCGCAACCTGCGCGCCCCGCTGACCGGCCTGCGCCAGGCCGCCGTCCGGCTCGGCCTGCCCGAGCCCGAGGTCCAGGTCGCCACCCGCTCCGGCGACACCCCCGCCGCCGACCGCCGCCGCTTCGCCACCCACCCGCCGGACATCCTGATCACCACCCCCGAGTCGCTGTTCCTGCTGCTCACCTCCGCCTCCCGGGAGGCGCTGCGCGGCGTCGACACGGTGATCCTCGACGAGGTCCACGCCGTCGCCGGCACCAAGCGCGGCGCCCACCTCGCGCTCAGCCTGGAGCGGCTGGACGAACTGCTGGAGCGCCCGGCCCGCCGGATCGGCCTGTCCGCGACCGTCCGCCCGGTCGAGGAGGTGGCCCGCTACCTCAGCCCGCAGCGCGGCGCCGTCGTCGTCCAGCCCGCCGCCGCCAAGGAGTTCGACCTGTCGGTGGTCGTCCCCGTCCCCGACCTGGACGACCTGCCCGCGGCCCCGGCCACCGGCGCCTCCTCCGACGCCGACCCGCAGCGGCAGGCCTCGATCTGGCCGCACGTCGAGGAGCGGATCGTCGACCTGGTCCAGGCGCACCGCTCGACCATCGTCTTCGCCAACTCCCGCCGCCTCGCCGAGCGCCTGTGCAACCGGCTGAACGAGATCGCCCTCGAACGGGCCACCGGTGAGCCGCTGCCCGAGGCGCACTCCCCCGCCCAGCTGATGGCCGAGTCCGGCGTCGCCAAGGGCGCCCCGCCGGTCATCGCGCGCGCCCACCACGGCTCGGTCTCCAAGGAGCAGCGGGCGCTGGTCGAGGAGGAGTTGAAGGCCGGCCGGCTGCCCGCCGTGGTCGCCACCTCCAGCCTGGAACTGGGCATCGACATGGGCGCCGTCGAACTGGTCGTCCAGGTCGAGTCCCCGCCCTCGGTCGCCTCCGGCCTGCAGCGGGTCGGCCGGGCCGGCCACCAGGTCGGCGCCGTCTCCACCGGCGTCTTCTTCCCCAAGTACCGCGGGGACCTGGTGCAGTCCGCCGTGGTCACCGAACGGATGCGGGCCGGCCGGATCGAAGCGCTGCGCGTCCCGCGCAACCCGCTGGACGTGCTCGCCCAGCAACTGGTCGCGATGACGGCACTGGACGCCTGGCCGGTGGACGACCTGCTCACGGTGGTCCGCCGCGCCGCGCCCTTCGCCACCCTCCCGCAGTCCGCCTTCGAGGCCGTGCTCGACATGCTGGCCGGCCGCTACCCCTCCGACGCCTTCGCCGAGTTGCGCCCCCGGGTGGTCTGGGACCGGGTGGCCGGCACCGTGACCGGCCGGCCCGGCGCCCAGCGGCTCGCCGTCACCTCCGGCGGCACCATCCCCGACCGCGGCCTGTTCGGCGTCTTCATCGCCGGCGTCGACCCCAAGAAGGGCGGCGGCCGGGTCGGGGAGCTCGACGAGGAGATGGTCTACGAGTCCCGCGTCGGCGACGTGTTCACCCTCGGCACCACCTCCTGGCGGATCCAGGAGATCACCCACGACAAGGTGCTGGTCACCCCCGCCCCCGGCGTGCCCGGCCGGCTCCCGTTCTGGAAGGGCGACACCCTCGGCCGCCCGCTCGAACTCGGCCGCGCCCTCGGCGCGTTCACCCGCGAGCTGGGCGCCCTGGCGCCCGAGGCCGCCACCGCCCGGCTGCACCGGGCCGGCCTGGACGACTGGGCCGCCGCCAACCTGCTCGACTACCTCGCCCAGCAACGCGCCGCCACCGGCCACCTCCCGGACGACCGCACCATCGTCGTCGAACGCTTCCGGGACGAGCTCGGCGACTGGCGGATCGTCATCCACTCCCCCTTCGGCGCCCAGGTGCACGCCCCCTGGGCGCTCGCGCTCGGCGCCCGGCTGCGCGAGAAGCACGGCCTCGACCCCCAGGTCATGCACGCCGACGACGGCATCGTGCTGCGCCTGCCGGACGCCGACCTCCTCGCCACCGACTTCGACTTCAACAGCCCCTCGGAGCGGTCCGGTTCGGACGAGGCCCCGGTCGGCGCCGACGCCGCCCTGTTCGACGCCGCCGAGATCGAGCAGCTGGTCACCGACCAGGTCGGCGGCTCCGCCCTGTTCGCCTCCCGCTTCCGCGAGTGCGCCGGACGTGCCCTGCTGCTCCCGCGCCGCAGCCCCGGCCGCCGCACCCCGCTCTGGCAGCAGCGCCAACGCGCCGCCCAACTGCTCGAAGTCGCCTCCGAGTACGGCTCGTTCCCGATCGTCCTGGAGGCCGTCCGCGAGTGCCTCCAGGACGTCTTCGACGTGCCGGGCCTGGTCGAGCTGATGGGCGACCTCGAATCCCGCGCCGTCCGCCTGGTCGAGGTCACCACCCCCGAGCCCTCGCCCTTCGCCCGCTCCCTCCTGTTCGGCTACGTCGCCCAGTTCCTCTACGAGGGGGACTCCCCGCTCGCCGAGCGCCGCGCCGCCGCCCTCTCGCTCGACTCCCGGCTGCTGTCCGAACTCCTCGGCCAGGCCGAGCTGAGCGAACTGCTCGACCCGCAGGTCCTCGCCGACTTGGAGGCCGAGCTCCAGCGCCTCACCCCCGAGCGCCGGATCAAGGACGCCGAGGGCGTCGCCGACGCGCTGCGCCTGCTCGGCCCGCTCACCGAGGCCGAGCTGGCGGCCCGCGGCGCCGAGCCGCTCTGGGCCCTGGAGTTGGAGGCGGCCCGCCGGGTGATCCAGGTCCGGATCGCCGGCGAGCGGCGCTGGTCCGCCGTCGAGGACGCCGGGCGGCTGCGCGACGCGCTCGGCACCCCGCTGCCGGTCGGTGTCCCCGAGGCCTTCACCGAGCCGGTCAAGGATCCGCTGGGCGACCTGCTCGCCCGCCACGCCCGCACCCACGGTCCGTTCGCCGCCGCCGAGGCGGCCGCCCGCTTCGGCCTCGGCACCGCCGTCGTCACCGGCACCCTGCACCGGCTCACCGCCGCCGGCCGCCTGGTCCAGGGCCAGTTCCGCCCACCCGCCGCCCGCCTGCACCCTTCGCCGGAGGCGCTCCACACCACCCCTCCCGACCACACCACCACCGAGTGGTGCGACGCCGAGGTCCTGCGCCGGCTGCGCCGCCGCTCGCTGGCCGCCCTGCGCCAAGAGGTCGAACCCGTCCCACCGCGCGCCCTGGCCGCGTTCCTCCCGCAGTGGCAGCACCTGGCCGGCCACCGGCTGCGCGGCCCGGACGGCCTGCTCCGGGTGGTCGAACAGCTCCAGGGCACCGCCCTGCCCGCCTCCGCCCTGGAGAAACTGATCCTCCCGGCCCGGCTCACCGACTACTCCCCCGGCCTGCTGGACGAGCTGACGGCGGCCGGCGAGATCGGCTGGTGCGGGGCCGGCGCGCTGCCCGGCAAGGACGGCTGGATCAGCCTGCACCTGGCCGAGCACGCCCACCTGCTGCGGCCCGAGCCCGTCCCGCCCGCGCTCACCCCCGTGCACAGCGCGCTGATGGCGGCGCTGGCCGGCGGCTACGGCCTGTTCTTCCGCCAGCTGGTCCAGCAGTTGCCGGAGGAGGCCCCGGAGCCGGAGGTCGTCGAGGCGCTCTGGGACCTCGTCTGGGCCGGGTACGTCACCAACGACACCCTCGCCCCGCTGCGCGCCCTGCTCGGCTCCGGCCGGACGGCCGGTGCCACCGCCCACCGCGCGCCCCGGGCGACCCCGCGCGGCCGCTACGGCGGCGCCGGCCGCGCCTTCGGCCGGGTCGGCGGCGCGCTGCGCAGCGGCCCGCCGACGGTGGCCGGGCGCTGGTCGCTGCTGCCCGCCTTCACCGCCGACCCGACGGTCCGGGCCACCACCCAGGCCCAGAGCCTGCTGGACCGGCACGGCCTGGTGACCCGGGGCGCGGTGGCCGCCGAGCGGGTGCCGGGCGGCTTCGCCGGGGTGTACCGGGTGCTCGCCGCGATGGAGGAGCGCGGCCGGGCCCGCCGGGGCTACTTCGTGGAGGGGCTGGGCGGCGCCCAGTTCGCCATGGAGGGCGCGGCCGACCGGCTGCGCTCGGTGAACGGCCGGCTGGAGCGGGCCCGGGCCGCCGAGTGGCCGGCCGCCCCGGCCACCGAGCCGCCGCAGGTACTGGTGCTGGCCGCCGCCGATCCGGCGAACGCCTACGGCTCCGCACTGCCCTGGCCGGAGCCGCCGACGGCCCCCGGGGCCAAGGAGACCCGGGCGCACCGCCCGGGCCGCAAGGCGGGCGCCCTGGTGGTCCTGGTGGACAGCGAGCTGGCGCTGTACGTCGAGCGGGGCGGCAAGTCACTGCTGGCCTGGCCGGAGGACGACGCCACCCGGGCGCTGGCGGTGGGCGCGCTGGCGGCCGCGGTCCGCGAGGGTGCGCTCGGCAGCGTCACGGTCGAGCGGGCGAACGGCGAGCCGGCCCTCGGCTCGGCGCTGGGCGCCGCGCTGGAGGAGGCCGGTTTCCACGCCACCCCGCGCGGCCTGCGCCTGCGGTCCTCCTGAGGCCCGCCGACGCCGAAGGCCGCGGGGCATCCGGTGCCCCGCGGCCTTCGTTCGCTCGTATCACCCGTTCGAGTGGCTCAGCCGACCGTCGGCGGTTGCGCCTCCACCCGGGCCACGGCCACCGACGGGCGCCGCTGCGGCCCGGTGGCGTCCCGGTCGGCGTGGACCGGGATCAGGCCGAGTCCCCAGCCGCCGGCCGCGAGCAGCCCCAGCACGGCGCCGTCGGCCAACTGTCCCCGGATCGCCGGCAGCCACCAGACCAGCCCTGCCGTCACGATCACCAGGACCCGGCGGGCCGGCCACGGGATCAGTCGCCGCAGCCGTATTCGAGCCTCCGTGCACGCCGTCGCGGCTCTCCGCACGACCGCCCTCCTTCGCTCGCCCCGGGCACCAGGAGCCCGGGAGTCGAGGCCGGGTTCAGGCGGCGACCACGTCCATCGCGGCGGCCTTGGGCGACATGTTCGCCCGGTCGGTGCCGGGGGCGGGCAGCGGAACCGGTTCGAGTACCGGCCTCAGCAGATCACCTTCGGAGAGGGTGGCCATCGCCGCAAGTTCGGCGAGCGACAGTTCGTCGCTGACCTCGCGCATGACCTCGGACATCCGGACGTCGAGCGCGTCGCAGATGGCGGAGAGCAGCTCCGAGGAGGCCTCCTTCTGTCCCCGCTCGACCTCGGAGAGGTAACCGAGCGAAACCCTGGCTGCCGCCGACACCTCGCGAAGTGTGCGGCCCTGGCGCTGGCGCTGCCGACGCAGTACATCGCCCAGTAGGCGACGAAGCAGGATCATCGGTGCCTCCCTCCTCGGACTGCGGATCGAGATGTCACGACCCCACCGTACCGCCTTGCCCGCATCGCGTGCGGGGACCCTGGTCGTGTTCACTCTGGGCTGCAAGGCTGTCCCCCTCCTCGTTCCGGTGTCGTTCCCGGGTCCGCGGGCCCCTCGTGGTACCCGCCGTGGGCCGCCCGGCCACCGTCACGCAACTCGTTCGCCACCTGGTTTCTGCCCAACCAGGCCGTTGGATGTAACACGATCCTCCAGCTGTGCCATGCCCGCGGACCGGATCGGCAGATCTCGGTTCGGTGGAGACCGCCGCGATCGGGGCTCCACCACGCCTCCGCGGCGCCTCCACACGGGCTGCGGGACGCCCGGGTACGGGCCCCGCGGGGTTCAGGTCGTGGGCGTAGCGGCCCGGAGCCGCCCGACGAACAGCTCCAGAGCGGCGGTCACCGCCCCGTGACGGATTCTGGCACGCCCGCCCGACAGCCGGGGCGAACTGACCAGAGTTCCCTCCGGACCGGCGACCGCCAGGTGTACGGTGCCCACCGGCTGCCCGTCCTGCGGGTCCGGCCCGGCCACCCCGGTCGTCGCGATCCCGTACGTGGCCCCCAGCAGCCGGCGCACGCCCTCGGCCATCTGCCCCGCCACCACCGGGTGGACCGGCCCGTGCACCGCCAGGAGCCCCTCGTCCACGCCGAGCACCGAGGCCTTCAGCTCGGTGGCGTACGCCGTGACCGAGCCCCGGAAGGTCGCGGACGCCCCGGGGACGTCGACCAGGGCGGCCGCGAGCAGCCCTCCGGTCAGCGACTCGGCGACGGCCAGCGTGCCGCCCCTGGCGCGCAGCGCCTCGTGCGCCCGTACCGCCAGCTCGTGGTCCGTCACCCGGTCTCCCCCGTCGCTCACCGGCCCGCGCGCTCCGCGGCCAGTCCCTCGCGGCGCATGCGCAGCGCCTGCCCGACGTAGTCCAGCGCGGTGCCGACGGTCAGCAGGACCGCCAGGGCCATCAGCACGGCCCGGGCGGTGGCCAGCCAGCCGGTCAGCTCCAGCACGTACATGCCGACCGCGATGCCCTGGGTCAGCGTCTTGATCTTGCCGCCCCGGCTGGCCGGGATGACGCCGTAGCGGATCACCCAGAAACGCATCAGGGTGATGCCGAGTTCGCGGGCCAGGATCACCGCGGTGACCCACCAGGGCAGGTCGCCGAGCAGCGAGAGGCCGATCAGCGCCGAGCCCATGATCGCCTTGTCGGCGATCGGGTCGGCGATCTTCCCGAAGTCGGTGACCAGGCCCTTGCGCCGGGCCAGCTCGCCGTCGAACAGGTCGGTGATCATCGCGATGGCGAACGACGCCCAGGCGACCGAGCGCCACTTGGGGTCGTGCCCGCCGTCGGCGAACAGCAGCGACACGAAGACCGGCACCAGCAGCAGCCGGAGCATCGTGAGCATGTTGGCGATGTTCCAGACAGCCGGCACCGGCGGCACCGCGGCCGACGGTCTGCCCGGATGGGCCGCGGCCGGGGCGCCGGGCCCCTTGGTCATTCCCCGGCTCCCGGGGCCTGACGGACCCGGACCGGCTCCAGCGCCTCGGCGATCAGGTCGACGCCTTCGCTGGCGACCACCTTGGCCCGGTGGAACTGGCCGATCTGCGGGTCCTCGACGCCGGTGAGGGTGGTCAGGCCGTCGGTCTCGGGGGCCTGGTGGGCGGCCCGGCCCTCGACCACGCCGTCCTCGATGGACTCGATCAGGACCTCGACCTCGGTGCCGACGCGCTGCTCGGCCCGCTGGGCGGTCATCTCCTCGGCCAGCCGGCTGAGCCGGTTCAGCCGGTCGGCGATCACGTCCTCGGACAGCTTGCCGTCGTAGGTCGCGGCCTCGGTGCCGTCCTCGTTGGAGTAGCCGAAGACGCCGATCGCGTCCAGCCCGGCGTGCGTGACGAAGCGCTCCAGCTCGGCGAAGTCCGCCTCGGTCTCGCCGGGGAAGCCGACGATGAAGTTGGACCGGGCGCCGGCCTCCGGGGCCCGGTCGCGGATGGTCTTCAGCAGGTCCAGGAACTGGTCGGTGGATCCGAAGCGGCGCATCCGGCGCAGCACGGCGGGCGCCGAGTGCTGGAAGGACAGGTCGAAGTAGGGCACCACGTCCGTGGTCCCGGTCATCGCGTCGATCAGCCCGGGGCGCATCTCGGCGGGCTGCAGGTAGGAGACCCGGACCCGCTCGACGCCCTCGATCGCGGAGATCTCGCCGAGCAGCGTCTCCAGCAGCCGGATGTCGCCGAGGTCCTTGCCGTACGAGGTGTTGTTCTCGCTCACCAGGACGACCTCGCGCACGCCCTGCTCGGCCAGCCACTGGGCCTCGTGCAGCACGTCGGAGGGGCGGCGGGAGATGAAGGAGCCGCGGAACGCCGGGATGGCGCAGAAGGAGCACCGGCGGTCGCACCCGGAGGCGAGCTTGACCGAGGCGACCGGGTTGTCGTCGAGCCGCTTGCGCAGGGTGCGCGGGCCGGAGGCCGGGGCGAGGCCCTCGGGCAGGTCGGCGATCGGCTCGGCCGGGGTCTCGGCGGCGCCGTGGCCGGGCAGCGCGACGGCCTCGGCGGCGGACTGCCGCTCGGCCGGGCTGATCGGCAGCAGCTTGCGGCGGTCGCGCGGGAGGTGCGGGGCGTGGTGGCCGCCGGAGAGGATGGTCTGGAGGCGGTCGGAGATGTCGGAGTAGTCGTCGAAGCCGAGCACGCCGTCGGCCTCGGGCAGGGCGTCGGCGAGTTCCTTGCCGTAGCGCTCGGCCATGCAGCCGACCGCGACGACGGCCTGGGTGCGGCCGTGCCCCTTGAGGTCGTTGGCCTCCAGCAGGGCGTCCACGGAGTCCTTCTTGGCGGCCTCGACGAAGCCGCAGGTGTTGACGACGGCGACGTCCGCTTCGGCGGCGTCGTCGACGAGCAACCAGCCGTCGGCTTCCAGTCGCCCGGCGAGTTCCTCGGAGTCCACCTCGTTGCGGGCACATCCGAGCGTGACAAGGGCGACAGTACGGCGTTCAGGCATAGGGCCAAGATTAACGCGCGGCCTCCGGTGCCGTTCGCCCCGGAGGCCGCGCGCCTCGGATTACCAGATCTTCGCCAGGCCGCGGAGCCGCTCTCCAGGGCCTCCGCAGGCCTGTGGTCAGCCCGCCTGCGGATCGCCGGGGGTGTACGTGACGTGCACCACCTGGCCGTCCTTGCCGAGGAGGCCGAGGTCCTTGCCGTTGACGTACGCGTGCACGGCCCCGCCGTTCCCGAGCACCAGCTTGATCTGCTTGGCGTCGGTGAAGGTCTGGTCCTGGCCGTCGCTGATGTTGTTCTGGAACAGCGACTTCCCGCTGCCGTCCACCGCGGACACCCAGCTGGTGCTGCCCTCGGCGACCAGCTTCACGGTGACCTTGTCGGCCGGGACGGCGGCGATCGCGGCCGCGCTCGGCACGGGCGCCGGCGGCTGCACGGTGGGCGAGGGCACGGAGGCGACCGAGCCGGTGCCGGAGCCGCTGGGCAGCGGCGCGCTGGCGGAGCCGGTGCCGGTGTGGCCGTTCTTGCCGCTGACCAGGTTGAAGCCGATCAGGACGACCACCACGACGATCGCGGCGACCATGGCCGCCGCCCAGTTCGGCCGGCCGCGGGCGGGCACCTTGATCGGACCGCTGTCGATCAGCTGGGTCGGTCGTTTGGAGGCGGGCGAGCCGCCGTGCGCGGCGTCGTACCGGGCGATCAGGGCCTCGCCGTCGACGCCGACCTCGTGGGCGATGGCGCGGATGTGCCCGCGGGCGTAGAAGTCGCCGCCGCAGCGGCCGAAGTCGTCCTCCTCGATGGCGTGGACGATCGGCACCCGGACCCGGGTCGCCGTACTCACCTGGTCCACCGTGAGCCCGGCCTCGATCCGGGCGGTGGACAGCACCCGGCCGATGCTCGGGGCATCGGCCGCCTGCACCGCGTCGTCGGTCGACTCGACGGACGACGGGGCGTTCTCGCGGTCGGGGGACTTGCCGATGGTCACGGGGCACGCCTTTCGAGCGGATGGCCACCTGCTGGGGAACAGTCTAGGGGCGCGGGCGGATCGTTTCTCAAGCGGAACAGGCCCGAATGCGCGCGCCCGCCCCGACGGGGGCCCGGCACCCCGCTGAACGGCCGTCAGCGGGCCCGCACGGGGAACCCGAGGGGTTCGCTTTTCGGCCTGTGACGCGACGTACGGACGTTCGGTTCCCCTGCACGCGCCTACCCTCCTCCGAACGAGTGAACACCCGCCGCGGGCGCGGGTCGTCAACCGCGCAGACCGACCAGCACCCCGTCCAGCTCGTCCGGCTTCACCAGGACGTCGCGGGCCTTGGAACCCTCGCTCGGCCCGACGATCCCGCGCGACTCCATCAGGTCCATCAGCCGCCCCGCCTTGGCGAAGCCGACCCGGAGCTTGCGCTGGAGCATCGAGGTCGAGCCGAACTGGGTGGAGACCACCAGCTCGGCCGCCTGGATCAGCAGGTCCAGGTCGTCGCCGATCTCCTCGTCGATCTCCTTCTTGGCCCCGCCGCCGACCGTCACGTCGTCCCGGTAGACGGCGGTCAGCTGATCCTTGCAGTGCTGCACCACCGCGGCGATCTCCGCCTCGGTGACGAACGCGCCCTGGAGGCGGATCGGCTTGCCGGCGCCCATCGGCAGGAACAGCGCGTCGCCCTTGCCGATCAGCTTCTCCGCACCGGGCTGGTCCAGGATGACCCGGGAGTCGGCCATCGCGGAGGTCGCGAAGGCCAGCCGGGACGGCACGTTGGCCTTGATCAGGCCGGTGACCACGTCCACCGAGGGCCGCTGGGTGGCCAGCACCAGGTGGATGCCGGCCGCGCGGGCCAGCTGGGTGATCCGGACCACCGAGTCCTCGACGTCGCGCGGCGCCACCATCATCAGGTCGGCCAGCTCGTCGACGATCACCAGCAGGTACGGGTACGGGGTCAGCTCGCGCTCGCTGCCCGGCGGCGGGGTGACCGTGCCGGCCTTCACCGCCGCGTTGAAGTCGTCCACGTGCCGGAAGCCGAACGCCGCGAGGTCGTCGTAGCGCAGGTCCATCTCGCGGACCACCCACTGGAGGGCCTCGGCGGCCTTCTTCGGGTTGGTGATGATCGGCGTGATCAGGTGCGGGATGCCCTCGTACGCGGTCAGTTCGACCCGCTTGGGGTCGACCAGCACCATCCGTACCTCGTCCGGGGTGGCCCGGGCCAGGATCGAGGTGATCAGGCAGTTGATGCAGGACGACTTGCCCGCGCCGGTCGCGCCGGCCACCAGGATGTGCGGCATCTTGGCGAGGTTGGCCATCACGGTCTGGCCCTCGACGTCCTTGCCCATGCCGACGACCATCGGGTGGGTGTCCTCGGCGGCCGTGCGCGAGCGCAGCAGGTCGCCGAGGTTGACCATCTCGCGGTCCCGGTTGGGGATCTCGATGCCGACCGCGGACTTGCCCGGGATCGGGCTGATGATCCGCACGTCGGCGCTGGCCACCGCGTACGCGATGTTCTTGGCGAGCGCGGTGATCCGCTCCACCTTGACGGCCGGGCCGAGCTCGACCTCGTAGCGGGTCACCGTCGGGCCCCGGGTGAAACCGGTGACCCTGGCGTCCACCTTGAACTCGGTGAAGGTGCTGCTGAGCTGGGCCACCACCTCGTCGTTGAGGGCGCTGCGGGCCTTGGCCGGGCCGCCGCGCTCCAGCAGGTCGAGCGGGGGCAGCGCGTAGGTGACGTCGCCGGCCAGCTGGAGCTGCTCCATCCGCACCGGTGCCGGGCCGTGCTCCTCGGGCGCGCCCGGGCCCGCGCTGCGGGCGGCCGGGACGGCGGCCTCCTCCGGCGGGGCGGTGCGGTCCTGCACCTGGTGCATCATGTTCGCCACCGCCGAGGAGGCGGGCACCCCGTAGACGAGTGCACCGTCCAGGTCGGCGGCGGCGCCGGCGGCGAGGTCGCGGGTGGCGTACGGGTCCAGCGGCTCCTTGTCCAGGGACACCCGGACGGCGTCGGGCTGGTCCTCGTCGTCCACCGGCTTGCGGCGGCGGCGCCGACGGCGGGCGGCCACCTCGTCGCCCGGGTCCTCGCTGCCCACGGTGAACGGCAGCGCGGAGGGGTCCGCGTCCTCGGGCGGCTCGGTGGACAGGTCGCGCTCCGGCGTACGCCCCTCGCGCAGCTCGTCCTCCGGCCCGGGCTCCACCACGCCGAGCCGCACGCCGGCCGACCGCAGCCGCTCGGGGATGCGGTTGACCGGGGTGGCGGTGACCACCAGCAGGCCGAAGAAGGACAGCAGCAGGAGCAGCGGCACGGCCAGCGCCGGCCCGGCGGCGGCCATCATCGGGGTGGACACGGCCCAGCCGATGATCCCGCCGGCCGCCCGTATCCGCGAGGCGCCGCTGCCCATCATGGGCGCGCCGCAGCCGATGTGCACCAGGCCGAGGACGCCGACCAGCAGCGCGCTCAGGCCGATCATGATCCGGCCGTTGGCCTCCGGCAGCTCCGGGTGGCGCCACAGCCGGACCGCGATCCCGGCCAGCAGGAACGGCACCAGCACGTCGAGCCGCCCGAACAGCCCGGACACCACGGCGGTGGCCGCCTCGCCCAGCCAGCCCTGCGGGCTGAACCAGGTGCCGGCGGCGGTCACCAGCGCGAGTGCGAACAGCAGCAGGCCCAGCCCGTCCTTGCGGTGGGCGGGGTGGAGGTTCTTGGCGCCGTCGCCGAAGCCCCGGAAGATCGCGGCGATGCTGTTCGCCACGCCGAGCCAGACGGCCCGGACGGCGCGGAAGAGTATCGGCTTGGGCGGCGGCGGGGACGGCGGGGCCGGTTTGGCCGCCGCCTTCTTCGCCGGGGCCGCCTTCTTGGCCGCCGCCTTCTTCGCGGGCGGCTTGCCCGGGGCCTTCGCCGCGGCCTTCTTGGACGGTCCCGGACTCGGGTTGCGTGCCGCGCTTCCGGGCGTACGAGTGGCCATGGGTCAGCAGCCTACCGGGGTGGGCCACCAGTGCACATGTGCTCGAGCCGGGGCTCGGGGACGTGTCGCAGACACACCGTCACGCTGACCCGGTTTCACCCGGCCGCGTCGGAAATTCACCCGCAGGAGTGAACCCCGACGATCGGTTACGCGGTTCCCGGCCGGAGCGCGTCCAGGGCCCGGCGCAGCCCCGCCAGCTTGCGCTCCAGGTGCGCCGCGGTGGCCGACACCCCGGCGTCCTCGACGCCGTCCAGCTGCTTGCCCAGCGCCTCCGCCTGCTCCTCGACCGCCGCCAGCCGCGCGGACAGCTCGCCCAGCAGCGCCCCGCCGAGGGGCGGCTCGCCGCCGCCCGCCTCCAGTTGCAGCCGCAGCAGCGCGGCCTGCTCCTTCAGCTGGCAGTTCTTCACGTACAGGTCGACGAAGACCGAGACCTTGGCGCGCAGCACCCACGGGTCGAAGGGCTTGGAGATGTAGTCCACGGCCCCGGCCGCGTAGCCGCGGAAGGTGTGGTGCGGGCCGTGGTTGATCGCGGTCAGGAAGATGATCGGGATGTCCCGGGTGCGCTCGCGGCGCTTGATGTGGGCGGCCGTCTCGAAGCCGTCCATCCCGGGCATCTGGACGTCCAGCAGGATCACCGCGAAGTCGTCGGTGAGCAGCGCCTTGAGCGCCTCCTCGCCGGAGACGGCGCGCACCAGCGTCTGGTCCAGCGCGGAGAGGATCGCCTCCAGCGCCAGCAGGTTCTCCGGTCGGTCGTCGACCAGGAGGATCTTCGCCTTCTGCATCAGGGCTCGCCCTCCTGTCGCCTGCCTGCCGCCCGGTGATGGCACTCGCGTACTGCCCACCGCTACCCCGGTCATGCTAGCCGCACCCCCTCGCCCGGCACATCGCTCCGTCGTGACCCGATCCGGAGCGGCGCGCGCCCAGTGCTCCGGCGCACGCTCAGCAGTGTGTCGCCGTCCGGTCACTGTTCGCAACGATCGGTGACCCTACCGGGTTCCCGGGCCCGACCGCCAGCAAACCGGCCCACCGGACGGCGCGAACTCCGGAGCCCGCCCCGGAGTTCGCGCCCTCCCCTGGCGCTACGCGCGGTCCGCCCGCAACCACTCGCGCATCACCGCCAGCAGGTGGTCGGTCTCGACCGGCTTGGTGATGTGGTCGGTGGCGCCCGCCTCCAGCGACTTCTCGCGGTCGCCCTTCATCGCCTTGGCGGTCAGCGCGATGATCGGCAGGCCGGCGAACTGGGGCATCCGGCGGATCGCCTCGGTGGTCGCGTAGCCGTCCATCTCCGGCATCATGATGTCCATCAGGACCAGCGCCACGTTCTCGTGCTGCTCCAGCATCTCGATGCCCTCGCGCCCGTTCTCGGCGTACAGGACGGTCAGGCCGTGCTGTTCCAGCACGCTGGTGAGGGCGAACACGTTGCGGACGTCGTCGTCCACGATCAGCACCTGCTGGCCGTCGAAGCGCACGTCGCTGCGGCTGGGGCGGGGCGGCGCGGGCTCCACCGGGCGGGCCCCGGCGGCGGCGTCCAGAGCGGCGCTGCGCCGGCGCTCCACCGCGCCGCGGCGGCGCTCCTCGGCCAGCTCGCGGACCTCCTGGGCCCAGTGGTCGGCCGGGTTCTCGCCGACCGGCACGGGCACCCCGATCGGGGTCACGCCGACGGAGGCGCGCAGCGCCGGGACGCTCGACACGGCCGGGCGCTCGACCTGGGCCGGGTCCGGGGCCTCGGTGCGCAGCGGCAGGTAGAGCGTGAACGTGGAGCCCTTGCCCAGCTCGCTCTCGGCGTGGATCTCGCCGCCCAGCAGCCGCGCGATCTCGCGGCTGATCGACAGGCCGAGCCCGGTGCCGCCGTACTTGCGGCTGGTGGTGCCGTCGGCCTGCTTGAACGCCTCGAAGATCTCCCGCAGCTTGTTGCCGGGGATGCCGATGCCGGTGTCAGAGACCGCGAAGGCGATCAGCTCGTCGTCCGGGTCCTTGATCGAGCCGGACTCCAGCAGCCGCTCGCGCACGTGCTGCGGGACCTCCGCACCGGCCGGGGAGATCGAGAAGTCGACCGCGCCGGCGTCGGTGAACTTGACGGCGTTGGAGATCAGGTTGCGCAGCACCTGCTGGAGCCGCTGCTCGTCGGTGTGCAGGGTGACCGGCAGGGCGGGCGAGACCCGGACGGCGAAGTCCAGGTTCTTGTCCAGCGCGACCGGCTGGAAGGTGGCCTCGACGTAGTCGACCAGCTGGACCAGGGCGATCCGGGCCGGGCGGACGTCCATCTTGCCGGCCTCGACCTTGGAGAGGTCGAGGATGTCGTTGATCAGCTGGAGCAGGTCGGAGCCGGCGCCGTGGATGGTGTCGGCGAACTCGACCTGCTTGGGCGAGAGGTTGCCCTCGTTGTTGTCGGAGAGCAGCTTGGCCAGGATCAGCAGCGAGTTGAGCGGGGTGCGCAGCTCGTGCGACATGTTGGCGAGGAACTCGCTCTTGTACCGGGAGGCCAGGGCGAGCTGCTCGGCGCGCTCCTCCAGGACCTGCCGGGCCTCCTCGATCTCGCTGTTCTTGATCTCGATGTCGCGGTTCTGCTGGGCGAGTTGCTCGGCCTTCTCCTGCAACTCCTCGTTGGTGCGCTCCAGTTCCTCCTGGCGCGCCTCCAACTCGGCCGATCGCATCGAGAGTTCGGCGGTGAGCCGCTGGGACTCCAGCAGCAGGCCCTCGGTCTTGGTGTTGACGCTGATGGTGTTGACGGTGACGCCGATCAGGTCGGCGATCTGGTTGAGGAAGTCCAGCGCGACGGTGGTGAAGGAGCTGAAGGTGGCCAGCTCGATCACGCCCAGCAGCCGGCCCTCGAACAGCACCGGCAGCACCACGATGTGGGCCGGCGAGGCCTCGCCGAGGCCCGAGGCGATCTTGAGGTACCCGGGCGGCGCCTCCTTGAGGATGATCGCCCGCTTCTCCACCGCGGCCTGCCCGATCAGCGACTCGCCGGGCCGGAAGGTGGTCGGCATCGCGCGCCGCTGGTAGCCGTAACTGCCGATCAGCCGCAGGACGGTGTCGTTCTCGTCGTCGTCCTCGGTGATCAGCTCGGCGGTGCGGCCGGCCGGCTGGGCGAGGAAGAAGGCGCCGTGCTGGGCGGAGACCACCGGGGTCAGCTCGGTCATGATCAGCGAGGCGACGGCCTCCAGGTCCCGGCGGCCCTGGAGCAGGCCGGAGATCCGGGCCAGGTTGGTCTTGAGCCAGTCCTGCTCCTGGTTGGTGCGGGTGGTCTCGCGCAGGTTGGCGATCATCTGGTTGATGTTGTCCTTGAGCTCGTCGAGCTCCCCCGCGGCGTCCACGTCGATCCGCAGGCTCAGGTCGCCCCTGGTCACGGCGGTGGCGACCTGGGCGATCGCGCGCACCTGCCGGGTCAGGTTGTTGGCCAGTTCGTTCACCGACTCGGTGAGGTCCTGCCAGGTGCCGTCCACGCCGGGTACCCGGGCCTGGCCGCCGAGCCGCCCGTCGGTGCCCACCTCGCGGGCGACCCGGGTCACCTCGTCGGCGAACGCCGACAGCTGGTCGACCATGGTGTTGATGCTGGTCTTGAGCTGGAGGATCTCGCCGCGCGCGTCGACGTCGATCTTCTGCGAGAGGTCACCGCGGGCCACCGCCGTGATCACCAGCGCGATGTTGCGGACCTGGCCGGTGAGGTTGTTGGCCATCAGGTTGACGTTGTCGGTCAGGTCCTTCCAGATGCCGGCCACGCCCGGCACGCTCGCCTGACCGCCCAGGGTGCCGTCGGTGCCGACCTCGCGGGCCACCCTGGTCACCTCCACCGCGAAGGAGGAGAGCTGGTCGACCATGGTGTTCAAGGTCCCGGCGAGGGCGGCGACCTCGCCCTGCGCCTCGATGGTGATCTTCTTGGACAGGTCGCCGCGGGCCACCGCGGTGGCGACCTCGGCGATGTTGCGGACCTGCCCGGTCAGGTTGGACGCCATGAAGTTGACGTTGTCGGTCAGGTCCTTCCAGATCCCCGACACCCCGCGCACCCGGGCCTGGCCGCCCAGGATCCCCTCGGTGCCCACCTCGCGGGCGACCCGGGTCACCTCGTCGGCGAACGCCGACAGCTGGTCGACCATGGTGTTGACGGTCGTCACCAGCTCCAGGATCTCGCCCCGGGCGTCGACGGTGATCTTCTTCGACACGTCGCCGCGCGCCACCGCCGTGGTCACCTCGGCGATGTTGCGGACCTGGCTGGTCAGGTTGTTGGCCATCAGGTTGACGCTGTTGGTCAGGTCCTTCCACGTCCCGGACACCCCGGGCACGCTCGCCTGGCCGCCGAGGATGCCCTCGGTGCCGACGTCACGGGCCACCCTGGTGACCTCGTCGGCGAAGGCGCCCAGCTGGTCCACCATCGTGTTGATGGTGTTCTTCAGCTCCAGGATCTCCCCGCGCGCGTCCACCTGGATCTTCTGCGACAGGTCGCCCTTGGCGACCGCGGTCGTCACCTGGGCGATGTTGCGCACCTGATCGGTGAGGTTGTTCGCCATGAAGTTGACGTTGTCGGTCAGGTCGCGCCACACCCCGGCCGCCCCGGGCACCTGTGCCTGGCCGCCGAGCCGCCCCTCGGTGCCCACCTGGCGGGCCACCCTGGTCACCTGTTCGGCGAAGCCGGAGAGCTGGTCGACCATCGTGTTGATGGTGTTCTTCAGCTCCAGCATCTCGCCGCGCGCGTCCACCTCGATCTTCTGCGAGAGGTCCCCGCGCGCCACCGCCGTGGTCACCTGGGCGATGTTGCGCACCTGGCCGGTCAGGTTGTCGGCCATGAAGTTCACCGAGTCGGTCAGGTCCCGCCAGACCCCGGCCACGCCCGGCACCTGCGCCTGGCCGCCGAGCCGGCCCTCGGTCCCCACGTCCCTGGCCACCCCGGTGACCTGGGCGGCGAACCCGTTCAGCTGGTCCACCATCGTGTTGACGGTGTTCTTCAGCTCCAGCATCTCGCCGGCCACCTCGACGGTGACCTTGCGGGACAGGTCGCCCTTGGCCACCGCGGTGGTCACCTGGGCGATGTTGCGCACCTGCGCGGTCAGCCGGCCGGCCATGGTGTTGACCGAGTCCGCCAGGTCCTTCCAACTGCCCGACACGCTGCGAACCTTGGCCTGGCCGCCCAGCTTGCCCTCGGTGCCCACCTCGCGGGCCACCCGGGTCACCTCGTCGGTGAACTCCGAGAGCTGGTCCACCAGCCCGTTGACGGTCCGGCCGATCTTGAGGTATTCGCCGCGCAGCGGGTGGCTCACCCCGTTGCTGTGCAGCGAGCGCAGCTCCATCTTCTGGTCCAGGTCGCCCTCGGCGATCGAGGAGAGCACCCGGCCCACCTCGGCCATCGGACGGGCCAGATCGTCGATCAGCGCGTTGCAGTTGTCGACGGCCGCCATCCAGGCGCCCTCGCCCGCGCCGGTCTCCAGCCGCTCGTTCAGCCGGCCCTCGCGGCCCACCGCCCGCCGCACCCGGGCCAGTTCGCCGGTCAGGTGCTGGTTGCGCTCGGCGACCTCGTTGAACACCGCGGCGATCTCCGCCAGCGGCCCGTCCCCCGGAACCGTCAGCCGGCGGCGGAAGTTGCCGTCCCGCATCGCGGTCAGCGCGGCCAACAGCTTCCGCAGTTCGGCCGGCTCCGCCCCCCGGTTGTGGCTCACTCGCCGGCCGGCCGCGTTCCGCGGCGCGGTCCCGGACCGCCCACCGCGCGGAACGGGCGGCGTCGTACCGGTTGCGTCCTTGGTGGCCGAACTCAACGGGCCCCTCCCACATCGTGAACTTTCCGGTGACCGTCCGTGCCGGTACGGCACGCACCGGGGCACCGGCCCGGTCGGGCTGCGTACCGGCGCCCCACGCGGCACACCGGCACCCGCATCGACCGTACTGCTCCGACCGGCCGCCGCGGACCCCCCAGTCTGGCAGCACCGGCGCCGGGTATACGGCCGGTTGCGCCCGGTTGGTAGCCGACCGTCCGAAACAGGTGGGCAGAATCACTCTCAGGTGCCTGTTTCAACGCCCCGCCCCCACGGGGAACCAAGCGGAAAGTAGGGTGGAGCGCTGCACCGGGCCATGACCCGACCCAGCGCCGCCAGCCCGGCGGCACGCACCGGGAGTCGGCGCCACGCCCCGGACAGTCAAGGCCAGAGCAGCAGAGGAGAAGTGGCAACGTGGTCACCGCGCGCGCAGCCGCCACCTTCGACCCCGACGGCCGGTCCGCAGCCGCCGCCCGGGGCTTCGTACGGGACGCGCTGCTCGGCTGGGGTCTGCCCGAGGTCGTCGACGACGCCGTCGTCCTGGTCAGCGAACTGGTCACCAACGCCGTCGTCCACGCCGGCACCGCCGCCGAGGTGTGCTGCCTGCGCGAGGAGGGCACCGTCCGGATCGAAGTCACCGACCACCACCCCGAACGCGGCCTGCCCTCCCTCGGCGACGGCCCCGTCTCCGACCGCTACGCCGACCCCGACGGCGAGGGCGGCCGCGGCCTGCTGATGTGCTCCGCCCTCGCCGAGCGCTGGGGCGTCGAGTACGCGGCCGGGCGCAAGACCGTCTGGTTCCGGCTCGCCCTGCCCGCCCCCGTGGCCGGCACCCGCTACGCCGTCCCCGCGACCCCCGGCAGCGACCTGCCCAGCGGCCCCGGCCCGGTGCACGTCGCCGTCGTCCAGCTCGACGAGGACGGCCGCGTCCTCGCCTGGAACCCGGACGCCGAGGCGCTCTTCCAGTACCCCGCCGCCACCGTCCTCGGCCGCCCCTGGGCCGACCTCGCCGTCTGGCCGCAGTCCGCCGGCCGCGGCCTCGGCCTCGCCGACACCCTGCGGCTGGCCCGCTGGGAGGGCGGCTACGGCGTCCGCCGCGCGGACGGCCACGAGGTCGAGGTGTACGGCGTCCAGGTCCGCGTACGCGACACCGAGGGCGTCCCCTCCACCCTCTGCCTGCTCGTCCTCGAACCCGACCGCGCGGTGCTCCGCTCCCCCGCCCGCACCCTGCCCGGCGAGCGCTCCGACCCGACCGGCCCCCGGCTCGACCTGCTGGCCGGCCCGGTCGCCACCGACGACCTCGACACCCTGCTCCAGCGCACCGTCGAACGCGCCCGCGACCTGCTCGACGCCGACGCCGCGTACCTGCTGCTGACCACCGACGACGAGACCGAGTTCGAGGTCCGCGCCGCCACCGGCTTCACCTCCGGACACCGCCGGCGCACCCGCTTCCCGGTCGACACCGGAAGCCGCTACGACTCCGCCCGGCTGCCCTCCGTCCACGAGGACCTCACCACCCGCCCGACCGGCCTGCCCCTGCTCACCGGCAGCGGCATGCGCTCCCTGGTCACCGTCCCGCTCAAGGTCGAGGGCCGGCTGATCGGCTCGCTCGGCATCGCCACCGCCGCGCCCGGCCGCTACGACAACGAGGACGCCCTGCGGCTCCAGTTCGCCGCCGACCGGGTCGCCCTCGCCGTCGAGAGCACCCGGCTGACCGAGCTCGAACGGCTCCGCCGGGGCTCGCTGTCCTTCCTCGTCGAGGCCTCCGACCTGCTCGCCGGCACCCTCGAACACGAGCAGACCCTCGCCCTGATGGCCCAGATGGCCGTCCCCACCCTCGCCTCCTGGTGCGCCGTCTACACCAAGGGCGACCACGGCGCCGCGGCCGGCCTCGCCTTCGTCCTGCACGAGGACGAGGACCGGATCGACCCGCTGCGCGACCTGCTCGACAAGACCCCGGCCCCCGACGCCGGCCCGACCCACGGCGTCCGCTTCTGGTCGGCGCCCGCCGAGACCGCCGCCGCAGGCGGTCTCACCGACAGCCCCGAACTCGCCGGACTCCTCGGCGAGACCGTCGTCCTTCCGCTGACCGCCCGCAACCGGGTCATCGGCCTGCTCACGCTCGGCGTCCCGGCCGGCGTCCGGTTCCGCCAGGAGATCCTCGAACTCGCCGAGGACCTCTCCCGCCGGGCCGCCCTCGCACTCGACAACTCCCGCCTCTACTCCGAACGCACCGCCACCAGCCAGGCCCTGCAACGCAGCCTGCTGCCGCCGGACCTGCCCGAGATCCCGGGCGTCGAGGTGGACGTCTACTACCAGGCCGCCGGCGAGGGCAACGAGGTCGGCGGCGACTTCTACGACCTGTTCACCATCCGCGAGGGCACCTACGGCTTCGCGATCGGCGACGTCTGCGGCACCGGCCCCGAGGCCGCCTCGGTCACCGGCCTCGCCCGGCACTCGCTGCGCCTGCTCGCCCGCGAGGGCCTGGACGCACCGCAGGTGCTCCGCCGCCTCAACGCGGCCATCCTGGACGAGGGCGCGCGCAGCCGCTTCCTCACCCTGCTCTACGGCGAGCTGACGCCCCGCCCGGACGGCAGCACCGAACTGTCCCTGGTCTGCGCCGGCCACCCGCTGCCGCTCCGGCTGCGCACCGACGGCCAGGTCGACCGGGCCGCCACCCCGCAGCCGCTGCTCGGCGTCATGGAGGACCTCGACCTCGTGGCCGAGCGCCTGGTGCTCTCCCCCGGTGAGGTCCTGCTGTGCGTCACCGACGGCGTCACCGAACGCCGCGAGGGCAGCCGGATGCTGGGCGACGACGGCCTCGCCGAGGTGCTCACGGGCTGTACCGGCCTGACCGCCGGGGCGGTCGCGATGCGGGTGCAGCGCGCCGTCGAGCGCTTCGCCCCGGAACCGCCGTCCGACGACATGGCCATCCTGACCCTGCGGGTGCCGACCCAGCGCTCCTCGTGAGCCGACGCCGTCCCTCGGTCAGCCCCCGGTGTCCCGGTCGGTCCTGAGCGTTCCACAACTGACATCGTCACAAATTGTTATATTCACAAGGGTACAAGCGAGTGCGGCCGGGTACACCGATCTCACCGGGGAATCCCCCGGCGGGGACACGACCGGCGGCTCTCCCGCCGGCCCATCACTTCTGACCGCAGCCCGCGCACGCTCCAGCCGTGCGCCCTCGGCGCGGTCGCGCGCATCCACCTCATCGGACCACACCACTGCGTTGACTGCGCCCTGCGCGCGCCCAAAGTGAAAGGAGCCTCCGGTGAGCAACGAAGCTACCGGGGCAACGAACGCCCGCTCCACCGGAGCCGACGCGGGTAACCTCGGCTACCTCGCACTCGGCCTCACACTGCTCGCCTACGGCCTGCTCTCCACCGGCGTCTTCAGCGGCACCGGGGTCGGGGACGCGGCACACCTCGCCCACCTGGTCGGCGGAGTCACCCTCTTCATCGCGGGCCTGTGGCAGCTCCGCGGCGGCGAAGGCTTCACCGGAACCGCCTTCACCAGCCTCGGCGCCTTCTGGGCGACCTGGTCGACGGCCGGCGGGGCGGGCAAGAACGCCGCCGGCCTGTTCCTCCTGCTCTGGGCCCTGCTCGCCCTCACCCTGACCGCCGCCAGCTGGGGCGCGGGCCTGTTCAGCCGCGCCGTCTACGGCCTGCTCACGCTGTCCCTGCTGCTGAACGCCATCGCCGCCTTCGGCGGCTACAGCGGCCTCGCCAAGTTCGCCGGCTGGGTCGCGGCCGTCTCCGGGCTCACCGCCTGGTACTGGGCCACCTCCGCCCTCAGCAACGGCTCCTGGGGCAGGATCGCCCTGCCGGTCAAGTGACCCGCAGCGGCTGATCCGCCGCGGCCCGCCGGGGTGGGGGGGGCCGGGGGGCGCAGGGGCCAGGCCCCGCGGCCGGCGCAGACGCCG
>NZ_JBHVPH010000022.1:0-1045 GCF_042887425.1 Kitasatospora sp. NPDC057940 | reverse complement strand
GCTGGCTCTGGTCCGGGCGCTCGTGCCCAGTAGCAGGTAGCGCCATCCCGTCGCGGGGTGGGGGGGCGGGCCCGCCCCCCCCCCCCCCGGCGACGTGCCACCAGGGCCTGGACGGCGTACGCGAACAGCAGGATCACGACGGCGACGATGCCGTCCGCCCAGAAGTGGTTCGCGGTCACCACGACCACCGCGACGGTCAGCACCGGGTGCAGCACCATCACCCACCGCAGCGGGCTCCGCGAGACCCGCACCACCGCGACCGCCGCCAGCACGCACCACGCGACGTGCACCGAGGGCATCGCCGACAGCTGGTCCGCCACCACCACACCGCCCATCGCGCCCCCGTACACCGACTGCCCGTACTCGGCGGCCACGTCGACGAACCCGTGCTGCGGCAGCATCCGGGGCGGCGCCACCGGGATGAACTGCACCAGCAGACAGACCGCCGTGGTGATCACCACCGTGTTCCGCACCCACGCGTACCGCTCCCGGTGCCGTACGAACACCCAGAGCAGCACCGCCAGCATCACCGCGAAGTGCATCGCCGCGTAGTAGTAGTTCGCGAGCCTCACCAGCACCGGGTACGGCGTGACGGCCGCCTGCCAGGACGCCTCGTCCGGTAGACCGATCAACGACTCGGTGCGGTGGATCCAGTCCGCCCGGTCCAGCGCGTGGTCCCCGCTCATCACCGAGAGGTGACCCACCAGCTGCCAGAGCGCGAACAGCGCCAGCAGCGTGCCGGCCTCCCGCAGCAGCGCCGACAGGGACGGTTTCCGGACCCTGGCGGCGGCGTACGCCCCGCCGTAGAGAGCGACCGCGGCGCCCCCGGCGGACTGCCAGGTAAGGGTCAGGTTCTGCAACGGATCGCGCCTCTCCGACAAACTCTGGTTCGTGTGTTGGCAGAGGTTAACGCAAAAAGACCCCCTCCCGGACGGGAGGGGGTCTTTTCGGAATGATTGTTCGGCGGCGTCCTACTCTCCCACAGGGTCCCCCCTGCAGTACCATCGGCGCTGTAAGGCTTAGCTTCCGGGTTCGGAATGTAACC
>NZ_JBHVPH010000021.1:133926-149756 GCF_042887425.1 Kitasatospora sp. NPDC057940 | reverse complement strand
GCTTGCACTACCACCCCCCTAACCACTACCCCCGGTTGGCGACGGCCGGGTCGCCGCCACCCGCGGGGGCCGTGCGCGCGGCGGCGATCGCCGCCCCCCGCGCCCGCCGCCAGGCCGCTGCTTCCGGGGGAAGCCATGACGGTGGTGGCCTGGGCGGCGCATGCGGGGGCGGAGGCTGCGGCGGCGGGTGCGGGGGAGGTTGCGGCGGCGGACTGTAGACCCCGAGGCGCCGGAAGTCCCCAGGAGGGCATGCCTCTTGAGTTGGTCGGCGTTGCTCGCGAGGGCGTAGCCGTGTGGGCCATCGGGGTGGCCGATCGGAGCATCGCCACAGGCGGGCAGCGGGTCGGTTTGCCGAAACGGCAACAAGCCTCGCCCTCCTCGGTGCGCGCGCAGCATGATCGGCATTGCGTCGGCACCTGAATCGGCACCGCATCGGCATCGTGCCGTCGAACAGCAGCCTGCCGAACCGAACTTGGTGTACGTCGGATCGAGATCCCAGGAGGACGACACATGTCACCGTCGCTGACCACGGGCCCCACGCACCGGCTGGTCCCCTCGCCCGCCGGCCGGATCCACCTGGTGGAGCAGGGCACCGGGCCGCTGGTCCTGCTGCTGCACGGGTTCCCGGAGTCCTGGTACTCCTGGCGCCACCAGCTGCCGGTGCTGGCCGCTGCCGGGTACCGCGCGGTCGCCATCGATGTCCGCGGGTACGGGCGCTCCTCCAAGCCGGAGGAGGTGACCGCGTACCGGATGTTCGACCTGGTCGAGGACAACGTCGCGGTGGTGCACGCCCTGGGTGAACGGTCCGCGGTGATCGTCGGCCACGACTGGGGCTCGACCATCGCCGCCAACTCCGCCCTGATCCGACCGGACGTCTTCCGCGCGGTGGGGCTGCTGAGCGTTCCCTACCTCCCGCGGGGCGGACCGAGGCCCAGCGAGGTCTTCGGGCACCTGGGCGGCGACGAGGAGTTCTACGTCTCCTACTTCCAGGAGCCGGGCCGGGCCGAGGCCGAGATCGAACCGGACGTGCGCGGCTGGCTCGCGGGCTTCTACGCCGCGCTGTCCGCCGACACCATGCCGGCGGCCGACGCCCCCGACCCGCACTTCGTCAGCCGTGGCGGGACACTTCGTGACCGGTTCCCCGCCGGGCGGCGGCCCGGCTGGCTCAGCGCGGAGGAACTCGACTTCTACGCCGGGGAGTTCGAGCGAACCGGCATGAGCGGAGCGCTGGGCCGCTACCGGAACATGGACCGGGACTGGGAGGACCTCGCCGACTTCGACGGCGCCCCCGTCACCCAGCCGTCCCTGTTCATCGGCGGGAGCCGGGACGCCTCCACCACCTGGCTGGCCGACGCGATCGCGGCCTACCCCGCGACCCTGCCCGGCCTGCTCTCCAGCCACGTCCTCGACGGCTGCGGGCACTGGGTCCAGCAGGAACGCCCCGCCGAGGTCAACCGGATCCTGACCGACTGGCTCGCGTCCCTCCCCTCCTGAGCGGGGAGCCGGGAACGGGGAGCAGGGTGCTGCGCGGGCTCGACGGTCGGGTCGAACCCGTGGCCCAGCAGCGCCGTGGTGCTCCGGGGCGCAGCGCTCACCAGGCCACGGTTCGGCCGAGGTAGTCGACGTAGTGCAGGCCCGGGCTGCTCCGGAGGGCGTCGAGCGTCCTGACCACGTTCGGGATGCTCTCGTCGATGCCGAGCAGGGCGTCCGAGCCGCCCATGTCGGTGCGCACCCAGCCGGGGGCCATGAGGACCAGGGGCCGGGGTCCGCCGCTGTGCCGGGCCGCGTAGCTGCGCATGAACGTGTTGAGCGCGGCCTTGCTGCCCCGGTACACCTCGTGGCCGCCGTGCTCGTTGTTGGCCACGCTGCCCTGGCCCGAGGACATCACCGCGATCGTGCCCGCGGGCTCGACGAGGTCCTGGAGGGCCTCGATGACGCGCAACGGGCTCAGCGCGTTGGTGACCATGACCCGGACGAACTCCTCGGTGGAGGTCTGCGCGACCGTGCCCTCGGGCTGGTTCGTGACGCCGGCGTTCACGAAGAGCAGGTCGAACGTCCGGTCGGCCAGGCGAGCGCTCAGCGCCGCGACCTGTTCGGGCTCGGTGATGTCGACGGTCTCGATCTCGACCTGCCCGGCGTGGGCGTCGGCGAGCTCGTGCAGCCCGGTCCGGCCCGAGCCGCGCACGGTGGCCACGACCTGCCAGCCGGCCCGCGCCCATTCCTGGGCGAGGGCGAGGCCGAGGCCCCGGGACGCGCCGATCAGGAGCACGCGCCTGCCGGGGGCCGGGGCCGGGGCCGGCGCGGAGTGGCTTTCCGAGGTGTTCGTCGACATGACAGCGATTGTCCGAGGCGTCACCGCTTCCGGCAAGCCGCCTCCCCGGTGGGGGAGTTGGCAATCCGGGTCCGGGCGCCTCGCGCTTGTCGCCGTGGCGCCGGCCGGCGGGCGGCTCAGAGGCCGAAGCGGGCGCGGTGGGAGGCGGGGACCAGGTCGGTGTACTCGGGGTGCTTGGTGATCCAGCCGCGAATGAAGGGGCAGTAGGGGAGGACGGCGAGTCCCTGCTCGCGGGCCGTGTCCAGTGCCGCGCGTGCCAGTCGGCCGGCCAGGCCGCGGCCTTCGAAGCGGGGGTCGATCTCGGTGTGGATGAAGGCGATCTCGTCGTCGGAGCGGTGGTACTCGGCGAAGCCGGCGAGTTCTCCGCCGTCCTGGATCTCGAAGCGCGACTTCTCGGTGTTGTCGGTGACGAGCTGGTCCATGGTTCCTCCGCAAGGTGTGGGACGGCCCGGGAGAGCCGGTGGCGGGGTGGTGCGGCACCGCCACTATAGTTTAAGAATCAACATTTGTCGTCAGGTCACCACGCAGGCCGACGGACACGGGCTGGGTCGCCAGGTGACCATCCGGCAGCCGAACTGTCCGGCGGCAGGTTTGCCCGGCGCGGCTGCCGGGATACCCATGGCGCATGATTCCCGCTGCGGTCAGTGACGTCCTGCCGGAACTCGTCCCGTTCGTGCGGGCGGTCCAGGAACGCAGGCCCGACGACGGGACGTGGTGCGAGGCGTGGACGGTGCGGGACGTCCTCGCCCACCAGACCGGCAACGCCGAGGAACTCGCCCGCGTCCTGCGCGCCTTCCACGCGGGCGAGCCCGTGGAGACCCGCGGCTTCGACCGGGAGGAGCCGTACCGGCGGATGTCCGACGCACAGCTGTGGGAGGCCTTCGCCGCCCGCTGCGCCGAACTGGCCGAGGTCGCCGCGGCCGCGGAGAGCGACCTGCCCCCGGACACCGAGGTGCGGTGGACCGGCCGGACCGTGACGGTGCCGTTCTTCGCCGAGCACCTGCGCGAGGAACTGATCCTCCACCGGTGGGACCTCACCGGCGACGACCGTACGGCCCGGGATGCGCTCGCCGAGCCGTGGATGACGTCGCACAGCGTGCGGCTGGTCGGCCGGCCGCTGTTGGCCCGGGGCGTGGCCGGACTCGACCTCGGGCCCGGGGGACGCGTCGAGGCCCGCCTGCGCGTCCCCGGGACCGACGACGTCCTGGTGACCGCGGACGCCGACGGCGCGTCCATCGCCCTGGCCCCGCCCGAGGGCCCGGCCACCATCGAGAGCGACGCCGCGGTGCGCGTCCTGCTGTTGTGGGGGCGGCGTCCGGCGGACCCGGGCCGCTGGCACAGCACGGTCGGTCCGGAGGAGCTGCGACGGGTGCGTGCCCTGTTGAGCGGCTACTGAGCGGCTGCTGAGTGACTACTGAGCGGGCGGGGGGAAGGGGGCGCGCGGGGTGTCCGGCTCGGTCCGGGGCGCCGGGGTGACGGACACCCGGGGAAGCGCCTCGGGGTGGTGTTCGCAGATGTGCGTCACCAGGTGCTCGCGGAGCTGGCAGCGGAGGGAGAACGCGTCGTCGGCGTTGGCGGCGGTCGCCAGGAGCCGGACCACGATGGTGGTGGGCGTGGTGTCGACGACCTGGAGGGCGCTGCCCTCGCCGTCCCAGAGGGGGCTGTCGGCGAGGAACGCGTCGAACTCCTTGCGCAGCAGGGGGACCGGGGCCCGGTGGTCGAGGTGGAGGAAGGCGGTGCCGGTGATCCGGCTGGAGCGGCGCGACCAGTTCTCGAACGGGCGGCCGGCGAAGTAGGACATCGGCATCACCAGGCGGCGCTGGTCCCAGGTCGCGATCACCACCGCGGTGAGGGTGATCTCCTCCACGGTGCCCCACTCGCCGGACACCACGACCACGTCGCCGATCCGGACCAGGTCGCCGAAGGCCAGCTGCACCCCGGCGAAGAGGTTGGCCAGCACGCTCTGCGCGGCGATGCCCGCGACCACGCCGACCAGGCCCGCCGAGGCGAGCAGACTGGTCCCGATGCCGCGCACGGACGGGAAGGTCATCAGCATCGCGCCCAGGGCGGCGATCGCGATGATCGCCTGGCAGATCCGGCCGAGCAGACCCGCCTGGGTGCGGGCGCGGCCGGCCGAGGACGGGTCGCGGCGGTGGACGGCGAGGCGGACGGCGCCTTCGACGACGAGCCCGACCACCCGGGCGCCGAGCCATCCGCCGGAGGCGATCGCCAGCAGGATCAGGAGGTGGTGCAGCTGCTCCCGGGTCTCCGGCGAACCGCCGACCCACGGCTGGACGGCGAGGGACAGCGAGGTGGCGAGCACGGTGATCAGGGGGCGCCGGCAGCTGCGCAGCATCCCCGGCATGACGCTGCCCGGCCGGTGCGGGGCGAATCTGCGGACCAGCCGTTCGGCGGTCCGGTCCAGGACGTAGGTGGTCAGGGCCACCCCCGCACCTGCCAGGAGCAGACGGAACAGGCTCCACCACACGCTCGCTCTCCTCCCGCGACGGCCGCAGTGCGGCGCTGTGGGCCGGCCTTCCCCGGGCCGGCGCTGTGGGCGGACCTTCCCCGGGCCCGCTTCCCGGACCCCGTTTTCCCGTTCGGCGGGATTCACACCTGCCGGAGGTGAGGTGTGGGCTAGGCCGTTCGGGTGAGGGGGGCGAGGGGGAGCGAGACGGGGGAGACGGGTGAGGGGGGCGAGCCGAGGGGCCGCGTCGAGGGTTCAGCTCGGGTGCATATCGGCCCGGGAACGGGGCAGCCGGGGCCTGAAGGCCCGCCGGCCCGGGCGGGCACCGACATGTCAGGAGGAGCGATGCACCGGATCGAGGAGTCCGTCGAGGTGGCGGCGCCGCTCGGCACGGTCTACGAGAGCTGGGTCAGGTGTGAGGAGTTCCCGCAGTTCATGCGGGGTGTGGTCAGGGTCGACCGGTCGGGCCAGGACACCAGCTGGGTGGTCCGGACCGCCGCCGGCCCGCGCGAGTTCACGGCCGTGACCACGGAGCTGGTGGAGAACGACCGCGTGGCGTGGGACAGCGGCCCCGGCCCGGTGCGGCACCAGGGCGTGGTCACCTTCCACGCCGTGGGCGACGCCGTCACCCGGGTGATGTTCCAGCTTCAGGTCGAACCGCACGGACTCTGGGAGCACCTCGCCGAGGCGCTCGGGTTCGTCGACCGCCGGGTGATCGACGACCTGACCGACTTCAAGCGCCACGTCGAGGAGGGCGGCGGACCGGTCGAGGCCACGGTCGACGACACGGTGGCATGAACCTCCGGATCGGGGGCAGCCGAAGCGTACCGACAGCCCGAATCCGACAGCCCGATCCGGCAGTCAGACCTGACAGCCGGATCTGACAGCCAGACCCGACAGCCAGACCCGACGACGGAAGGAGACGGTCGTGAGTGATCGCGTCAACATCTGGGAGTTCCGGGACACCGCCGGTCACACGGCGGGCACCGACCTCATCGGCTTCCACGTCGAGGCCACCGACGGAGCGATCGGCAAGATCGACAAGCTGTCCGAGGCGGTCGGCGCCCAGCATCTGGTCGTCGACACCGGTCCGTGGATCCTCGGCAGGCGGGTGCTCCTGCCCGCCGGCACCGTGATCCGGATCGAGATCGGCGAGCAGAAGGTGTACGTCGACCGGTCCAAGGACGACATCAGGAACGGTCCCGGCCTCGACGACGGCGCGGCCGACGTGTCGGCCGACGTCCGCGACCGCTACGGGCTCTACTACGACCCGTTCTACGGCGGTCGGATCTTCTGACGAAAGGGAGCAGCAGTCATGCCGTACGGTTCCCCGCAGCTCCAGTCTCAGCCCCAGTCCCGACTCCAGCCCCAGTCCCAGTCCGTCGGATCCATCAGTCCGCCGGTGGTGCCGGATCCTCCGTTGCCGCCCGGCGTGCCCGAGCCGCCGCCGGATCCGGTGCTCCCGGGCCCCGCTACGCCGTCACCCGCGCCGCCCGGGCCTGAGCCCGAGCCCGAACCGGGCCTGCCCCGCCCGCCCGAGCCGCCGGACTGAAGAGCCGGACTGAAGCGCCGGATGGAGGAGTCCCGGGGTGGGCCAGAGCGTTACCCCCAGTACCCCGTGTGCACCGCGGAGGCCTCCTCGAAGAGGTGCGGGCCGGACGCCTCCACCGTGCTGCCGCCGGCGGCGAAGACCTGGCGGCACGGCAGGTCGAGCACCGGCTCCTCCGGGTCCACCCCCGCGATGGCGTTCAGCTCCGCCCCGGCGAGCGCGTAGACGACCTTGCGGATGCCGCTCCAGTAGATGGCCCCGGCACACATCGCGCACGGTTCGGTACTCGTGTACAGGACGGCGTCGACGAGCTGCGTCGGGGCCAGGGTGCGCGAGGCCTCCCGCACCAGGTTGGTCTCCGCGTGGGCGGTGACGTCGCGGTCGGTCAGCACCGAGTTCTCGGCCGTGAGCAGGACGTTCCCGGCGGAGTCGGTCAGCAGCGCTCCGAAGGGGTGGTTGCCGTGCGCCCGGGCGTCGGCCGCGATCTCGATGGCCGCGAGCAGGTGCTCGCGGGTGCGGTCGGTCATGACGTGCTCCTCAGGGGATCGGCGGTGGGGCGGGCCCCATGGTGTCGCGGTCGGGCGGGGCGGTGGTACCAGGTTGCCGCACCCGCTCTCCGCCCGCGACCACCCCCGGCGGCGGCCCGGGCCCGCGAGCCGGTGCGGAGCGTGCTGCGGGGACCGGCTCCCGCCCGGGCGGCCGCGCCGTCGTCAGCGGGCGAACTTCTCGACGGCCGCCGGTGTGACGGGTGTGAAGAAGTTGATGAGGTTGCCGTCGGGGTCACGGAGCAGGAGCGACCGGTTGCCCCAGGGCATCGTGGTGGGCTCGGTCACGAAGTCGGTGACGAAGCCGGTCAGGTTCCGGTACACGGCGTCCACGTCGGCGACGAGGAATTCGAGGATCACGCTGTTGTTGTCGGCCGGACGGGCGGAGCCGGGCGCGAACAGCGCCACGGTCCGGGTGCTGCCGATGGCGAGGGTCCCGCCGGCGGTCCGCAGTTCGGCGAAGTCCTCGGTGGACCAGTGCGCCGGTACCCCCGTGGCCCGCTCGTAGAAGCCGACGAGGCGTGCGATGTCGCCCGTGATGATCCGGATCGAAACGAAGTTCATGGTGCTCTCTCCTCGGGTCGGTGAAGCCGTTGCACCCCGGACGGTAGAGGAAATAGTGGACAGAATCGGTCCGGTATCAGCGCTAGGCTCGTGGACATGGGCCGACCCACCAGCCGTGTGCTCACCCTCCTGGAACTCCTGCAGTCGGGCGGCATCAGGACGGTGGCCGAACTCGCCGACCGGCTCGGCGTCGACGGGCGCACCGTACGGCGATACGTGGACCACCTGGTCGACCTCGACATCCCCGTCGAGGCCGTCCGCGGGCGCTACGGCGGGTACCGGCTCGCCCCCGGGTACCGCCTGCCTCCGCTCATGCTCAATGACGACGAGGCGCTCGCCGTGCTGCTCGGCCTCGTCGCGGGCCGCAGGGCGGGGCTGCTGACGGCGACCGGGACCGCGACCGGGACGGCGGGCGAGACGGCGGCGGCCAAGATCCGCCGGGCGCTGCCCGAGCGCCTCGCCCGTCGGCTCGACGCCGTCCTGGAATCCCTCGCCTTCACGGCCGAGCCCGGCGAGGCGGCCACCCCGGAGACGGGCGTCCTGCTCGCCGTCGCCGACGCGGTGCGTCACTGCCGCCCGATCTCGATCAGGTACACCGCCCGGGACGGCCGGCGGAGCGAGCGCACGCTGCACCCGTACGGGATCGTCACCCACGGGGGCCGGTGGTACGTCACGGGCACCGATCCCGGGATCGAGCCCGAGATCGAGCCCGGGACCGATCCCGGGGCCGGCCAGGACCGGACCTTCCGGCTCGATCGCATCGCGGACGCGCGGCCCCTGCCGGGCTCGTTCGAGCCGCCCGCCGGGCTCGACCCGGCCCAGCGCGTCCTGTCCGGGCTCGCCAAGGCCGCGTACCGGTACGAGGTGACCCTGCGGATCCACGGGACGGTCGAGCAGATCCGCGCCCGTCTTCCCGCCAGCGTCGCGAGCATCGAGGAGCCCGTACCCGAGGAAGGAACGGATCCGCACACCGAGCGGTGGCTGCACGTCGAACTGCGGGCGGAGCGGCTCGACTGGCTGCCCCCCGTCCTCGCCTCGCTCGACCGGCCGTTCGTCATCGAGCGGCCGGACGAACTCCGCGGCCTCGTCCTCGCGCTCGCCGACCGGCTCGCCGCCTCCGCCCGCCAGGCCTGCGACCCGGACCGGACGGGACGCTGATGCGCCTGACGTTCCCCCACGGACGCTGATGCGCCCGCCCCGGTGTCAAGACCCGCGAAACCTTCCCGGCGCGGGAGCGTTGGCAGTGCACCGGACGTCCCGGTCAGGTAGGTGGGAGGCAACCGTCGTGCTCGTGGAACCTGTCCTTGTCACCGGCGCCGGCGGTGGGGTCGGCGGAGTCGGACGAAGGATCCTGGAGGGGCTGCGGGCGCGGAACGTGCCCGTCAGGGCTCTCGTGCACCACGACGACGAACGGGCCTCGGAGCTGAGGGCGATGGGCGGCGTGGAGGTGGTGGTCGGCGACCTCACCCGTGGCGCGGACGTGGTCGAGGCGCTGGCCGGCTGCCGCCGGGCCTACTTCGGGATGAGCGTGTCGTCCGCCTACCTGGAGGCCGCGGCGACGGTGGCGGCCGCCGCCCGGGAGAGCGCAAGCCTGGAACTGCTGGTCAGCATCTCGCAGATGACCGTCTCGCAGATGGACCTCACCAGCGACACCGAGTCCCGGCAGCAGCGACTGCACTACCTCGCCGAACACGTCCTCGACTGGTCCGGGGCGCCGGTCGTCCACGTCCGGCCCACCGTGGTCATGGAGAATCCGCTCTTCACCGGGGTGGCGGCCGCTTCGATCCGGCGGGACGGCACGATCCGCCTGCCCTTCGGCGCGGCCCGGACCTCACCGGTCGCGGCCGCCGACGTGGCCGAGGTCGTCACCGTGCTCCTGCTCGACCCCGCCCCCCGGACCGGCCGCGTCTACGAACTGACCGGGGCCCGATCCCGCGACATGACGGCCATCGCGGCCGAGTTCTCCGCCGCCCTGGGCCGCGAGGTGACCTACGTCGACGTGCCCTACCAGGAGTGGCTGGAGCACGACCTCAGGAACCAGGGACTGCCGGACCACGTGTTCGACCACATCGCCACGATGGCCAGGCTGCACGGCGAGAACCGGTACGACCGGGCGACGAACGACGTCGCCGACCTTCTCGGTCGCCCCCCACGGGGGTTCGACACCGTGATCGAGGACCTGCTCGCCCGGTAACCGCAGTCGCCCGGCAGCCGCAGTCGGCCGGGTGCCGGGGGAGCGGTCGCTCAGAGCCAGCCGCGCTGCGCCGCCTTGAGACCGGCCTCGAAGCGGCTCGACGCGTCGAGGCGCTCCATCAACCCGGCCATCTGGCGGCGGACGCTGCGCGCCGAGAGGCCCAGGTTCCGGCCGGCGGCCTCGTCGGTGAGGCCGGACGCGAGCAGCCGCAGGAGTTCCTGTTCGGTGGCGCTGAGGCCGGTCTCGGTGTCCTTGCGCCGGTCGGCGCCGAGCGGGACGGCGGCCTGCCAGGTCCGCTCGAAGAGGGCGACCAGGGAGGCGACGATCCCGGGCTCGCGCGTGCACAGGGCGCCGAGCCGGGTGTGGGCCGGGTCGATCGGGACCACGGCGACCTGGCGGTCGAAGATGAGCATCCGGGGCGGCAGCGTCGGGCAGGTGCGGACCAGGCCGCTCTCCTCGGTCATCCAGCGGGCGTAGGCGAGCGTCGCCGGATCGTGCCGCACGCTGTCCTGGTAGAGCGTCAGCAGTGCCACCCCGCGTCGCATGGCCGCCTCGTCCAGCGGCCGGGAGGCGTCCAGGCTGGCCTGGGACTGCGCTCCGCCGGGCATCACGGACAGGCACTCCCCGGTGACCTCCTGGGCGAGGATCTCCAGCTTGGCCTGGATCGCGTCCAGGCCCACCAGGCGCTCGGCGGTCTCGACCGGGGTGTTCGGCCGCAGGTCGGCGTACTCGGCGATCGCCCGGGCGGCCGCGGCCTTGCCGATCTCCAGATCCTGCTGGCGGCGCAGCAGTTCCTGCTCCTGGCGGCGCAGGATCAGCTCCAGCCCGAGCGCGGGGCTCACCGGCAGCAGAAGCCCGGGTGCCTCCCGGGAAGCCCGGAGCAGCTGCAGATCGGCGAGCCGGTCGAGGGCCTCCCGGACGGCGGGCTCGGGCAGGCCCAGCTGGTCGCACAACTCCCTGACGCCGCCCTGCGGATCGGCGAGCATGGCCCGGTAGACGGCCTCCGAGACACGGTCCAACCCCAGCATGTCCAGCATGCGCGCAGCCCCCCGGTGCGGTGTCGAACGTGCCGTGCCGCCGTGCGACACATCGGGATCATCCCAGCCCGGCTTCGACTCCACAAGCAGTCCTGCCCCGGGCGGGGTCCGGCCGATTCGCCGCGCTCGTCTCCTGTGCTCGCCCCCCGTGCTCGTCTCCCGGTCGCGGGTTCAGGCGCTCGGGGGCAGCAGCCGTGACAGTCCGTAGTGGAAGCGGTTGTCGAAGGAGTCCGCGACCATGAGGTCCTCGCCGATCCGGGCGAGGGCGGGGTAGCCGCCGGTGGCGACGAGGTCGTGGAACGAGCCGCGGGGGCTGTCGGAGGGGGTCTGCTGTTCCTGGGTGAGGCCGAGGGTGAAGTAGACGATCGACCAGCACAGGCGGGCGGCGTCCGGCTCGGGGTGTCCGGCGTCCAGCAGGGCGCCGGCGATGGTGTCGGCCACGCGCAGGGTCTTGCCCGTGCCGTTGAAGGTGCCGGCGACCAGGCGGCCGCCGTCGCGGTGTGCGAGCAGGGCGTCCCGGTAGCGGGTGGCGACCGTGCGGGCCCGCTCGACCGGTTCGTCGGGCAGGTGGGTGACGTCGACGGAGCCGACGATGTGGTCGGCCATCGTCTCGATGAGTGTCTGCTTCGTCTTCACGTACGAGCTCACCGAGTTGAGGTGGGAACCGAGGGTCCGGGCGACCCCGCGCAGCGTCAGCTTGTCGAGGCCGTCGGCTTCGAGCGTGGTGAACGCAGCCTCGATCACGTCGTCCAGCGTCCAGCGCATCCTCGTGTCCCGTTCCGTCCTGCGCCACCCACCGGCGACTTCCCGGTCATGGTACAAGGAGCCTGTTCGGTACAAGCAGCCTGTTCAGGGCCCTGTTCAGGCGCCGAACGCCGCCTGGGACACCGCGTCCCAGCGCCCCCACTCCTCGATGCGGGAGGCGTACTCGGCCCGGATCACGTCGAGGGGCCCCTTGCCGAAGAAGATCCGCAAGGGCGGCTCGTCGGCGGCGACGACGGTGAGGATCGCCGCGCGGGTGGCGGTCGGCTCGCCGCGCACTCCGGCCGGGCGTTGCATGGCGGCGCGGAAACCGTCGTAGGCGGGCAGGGGTTCGGCGTGGACGGCGGAGGGCCCGGCCCAGTCGGTGGAGTACCCGGCGGGTTCGACCAGGGTGACCTTGATGCCGAAGTCCTTGACCTCCTTGGCGAGGCTGGCGGTGAATCCCTCCAGGCCGAACTTCGAGGCGTGGTAGACGCCCAGGCCCGGCAGGGAGAAGACGCCGGCGATCGAGGAGACCTGGATGATGTGTCCGCCGCCCTGGGCCCGCAGGTGCGGCAGCGCGGCCTGGGTGACCCACAGCGGGGCGAGCAGGTTCACGTCGATCTGTGCCCGGGCCTGCTCCTCGCTGATCTCCTCGACCATGCCGAACAGGCCGTAGCCGGCGTTGTTGACGACGACGTCGAGGCGGCCGAAGCGGTCGGCCGCCTGGCGTACGGCGGCGTGGACGGCCGCGCGGTCGGTGACGTCCAGCTGGATCGGCAGCAGGTCGTCACCGTGGGCGGCGGCCAGGTCGTCGAACGCGCCGGGGGTGCGGCTCGTCGCGGCGACGCGGTCGCCCCGTTCCAGGGCGGCTTCGGCCCACTGCCTGCCGAAGCCCTTGGAGGCGCCGGTGATGAACCAGGTCTTCGTCTTCGTGGGCATGTCGTGCTCCGTGGTCATGCTGTGCTCCGTGGTCATGTCGTGTGCCGGTGTTCCTCGGTGCCGGGCGGTTCCTGCCGGCTGTACGGGGTGAGCCGCGATCACGGCCGTGCCCCCTCGTAGAGGGTGTAGTCGGGCAGCGCGAAGCCGTTCGACAGGCGGATCTGGTCGCGCAACAGCAGATCGCCGAGCGGCAGCCGCTCCTGGAGCGCCACCACGCCGCGCCGGAACGCGATGCCGGCCGGGGTCCGCGGCGTCATCGTCCGGCCGTTGCCCTGCCCGAACCGCTGGACGCGGCTGATCCACGGCCGCAGCCGCTCCTCGTACGCGCGCAGCCCGGCGGCGACGTCTCCCCGCGCCCGGGCCAACTCGCCGGCGAGCACGTAGGCCCCGACGAGTGCGATGGTCGTACCGTGCCCGGACAGGGGCGAGGCGCAGAACGCGGCGTCGCCCACGAGGGCGATCCGGCCCGACGACCAGTGCGGCACCACCACCTGGCTGCACGCGTCGAAGTAGAAGTCCGGGGTGTCCTCCAGCTGGGCGATCAGCTCGTCGGCGTGCCAGCGCATCCCGGCGGCGCGGGAGCGCACGACGGTCTTCAGCGCGGTGCTGTCGCGGGGGTCGTACCGGAACGGGGCGGACCGGAAGGAGAGGAACGCCATCAGCTGGGTGTTGTCGTTCACGGCGCGGGCGCCGATGGTGCGGCCCGGTTCGGAGTACACCTCGGTCCAGTCGCACAGCCCCAGCGTGTTCCGCGCGGTCCAGAACGACAGGTAGTGGCCGAGGTGGCGCAGCCGTGCGCCGCCCGTGTCCTGCGGGCCGAACGCCAGGGCGCGCACGCCCGAATGCAGGCCGTCGGCCCCGACCACGACGTCGAAGCGGCGCGGTGCGGCTTTCTCGAAGGTGACGTGCACGCCGTCACTGCGGTCGTCGAGTGCGCTGATGCGGTCGTCGAAGACGTACTCGGTCGAGCCGCCGGTCGCGTCGTGGAGGATCTCCACCAGCGCGCCCCGCAGGATCTCGGTGTCGGTCACCGGTCCGTCGCCGCCGAAGCCGTCCGCCCGCATCGACGCCTGCCGCCGTCCTCGCGCATCCACGAACGACAGCCCGTCCGCGCCGGTCCGGGCGGCACGGACCGCCTCGGCCAGGCCCGCCCGGGCGATCACGTCGCGCCCGCAGCCGCGGATGTCGATCAGCTGCCCGCCGGTGCGGCGCGCCGGCGCGGACTCGACCACCGTGACCTGCGCCCCGTACCGCGCCAGCCAGTAGGCGAGTGCCGGGCCCGCGATGCCGGCGCCGGAGACCAACGCCTTGATTCCGGGCATCGTTCACCACCTCCAATTTTGGTCATTGACCAACTTCTGCCCCCAGTAAAGTTGGTCAATGACCAAAAATCAACCGCTGTGCCGGTGATGGGTACGGGGATCTCGGGAACGACGCGGCGGGCGGCGGGGTGCCGGGTCCTGAAGCGGCCAGGCCGGTTGCTGACGGGCTGCTCACCTTCCGGGGCGCGGGCGGTGCCAGCAGGATGGTGGTCACCGGGAGAGCGGCGGGGCAACCGCCGAACAGCCTCCCCGAAGCTCTGGTCCTCGATCAGATCTCCCACCACACAAGCCGCCTGGGGTGCCGCCATGTCCAAGACCGCCCGCCTGCTCGCCACCGCCGCCGTCACCCTCGCCCTGTCGGGGATCCTGGCGCCCGCGGCCTCCGCCACCGCCGCGACCACGGCGCCGGCGGGCATCGGCTGGGACGGCACCACCGTCGCGCCGCCGGTCGTGGCGGGCGGGGCCGGGGACGGCATCGGCTGGGACGGCACCACCACCGTGCCGCCGGTCGTGGCCGGCCCGTCCGCCGGCGGCATCGGCTGGGACTGATCGTCGTGCTCCCCGTCCGGGCCACCGTCGTGGACACCAGCGGTGCGCCCACCACGACCGCCGCGGCGCGGATCGTCGAAGACGTCCTGTGGGCGCACGCCACCCCGGAACACGGACTCGAACACGTCCGCGCCGTACCGGACCGGGGCCGCATCGCCCTGGTGCTCTTCGTCCGCGCGGACGGCCCGGCCACCGCGCACGCCCTGGCCGAGAACCTGCTGGCCCGGGCCCTCACCGCGGCAACGGCCGGCCGGTACGCCGCCGCCGTCCACCCGCACTGACCCTCGCCGACCTGTACCGACCCTCGCCCGCCCGCCCACGTCCAAGGGGACCCCATGCCCAGCACGCCCCGTCCTGCCCGTGCCCTGCGCCGCGTCTGCGTGCTCGCCGCGACCACCGTGGCCGCCGGTCTTCTCACCGTCTCCCCCGCCTCGGCGGACGGCACCTACTACCCGGACGGCAACAGGACGCCGACCTCCACCGGCACCCTCGGCACCGGTGTCGGGAACAAGCTCACCGGCGCCCAGATGGTCCAGCGTGCCCGGGACTGGGTCGCCCACGGGGTCACCTACAACCAGGGGCAGTCGTTCTCCGACAGTGCGGTCGGCGGCCCGTACCGCACCGACTGCGGCGGTCTCGTCGACATGGCCTGGCAACTCCCCGGCAGCCCGCCGGTCACGTACCCCGCGCCCGGTATCGACGACCCGAAGTACAGCACCAAGCTCAGCAGTTGGTCGCAGCTCCAGCCCGGCGACGCCCTCGCCGTCGCCGGCAAGCACATCAACCTCTTCGCGGGCTGGACCAACCAGGCCGCCGGCGACTTCACGTACATCGCCGAGGACAACAGCAGCGTCCCGACCAAGGAGTACTCGGCCAACACCCACTGGTCCTCCATCGACGGCTACCCCACCTCCTCCTTCGAGCTGCTGCGCTCCAAGAACCTCGCTCCCGCCATCCCCGCCGACTTCAACGTCCTGCTGTGGGGCTTCGACTCGGGCCAGACCGTGTCCGGCACGCTGAACCTCACGGCACACCCGACGCAGAGCGGCGTCATCAACTGGCTCGACTACGTGGTCACCGGCCCGAACGGCTACTACAACCGCTTCCGCGCCACCAGCGGCGGCGCCACCAACTACCAAGTCCCCTTCGACACCGCCCCCTTGGCGGCAGGCACGTTCAGCATCTCGATGATCGCCAACGAGATCGACGGCCAGGAGCACACCTACCAGGGCGGCGTCTTCACCATCGCGCCGCAGGCCTCCACCGCCCGGGGCTCCGCCGACTCGACGGTGCTCACCAGCAACGGCACCATCGCCCTGTACCGGGTCGGTGCGGACGGCAACGTGTACGGCACCAACCAGAACACCCCCGGCGGTCCCTTCGTCCCGTGGGCGCAGCTTTCGACGGGCGGTGGGTTCGTCGGCAAGCCGGCCGCGCTCCAGACACCGAGCGGCCTCATGGTCGTCTACGCCCGGACTACGGGCGGGACCATTCAGGGCAGCAACCAGAGCACTCCGGGTGGTCCGTTCGGGTCGTGGGTCACGGTTGCTGATGCGGGTGATCCGACGGGTGTGGCGAGTGACCCGAG
>NZ_JBHVPH010000021.1:101436-133827 GCF_042887425.1 Kitasatospora sp. NPDC057940 | reverse complement strand
CGGCGGCAACGTTGTCGGTGCCAGTCAGGGCACACCTGGTGGTCCCTTCTCCCCCTGGCAGCAGCTTTCGTCGGGTGGTGGGTTCGTCGGCAAGCCCGCTGCGCTCCAGGTGCCCAACGGCACGATGGTGGTCTACGCCCGTACCACCGCCGGGACCATCCAGGGCAGCAACCAGAGCACTCCGGGTGGTCCGTTCGGGTCGTGGGTCACGGTTGCTGATGCGGGTGATCCGACGGGTGTGGCGAGTGACCCGAGTGTGGTGTTCACCCAGTCCGGCACCATCGCGGTCTATGTGACGTCTGCCGGCGGCAACGTTGTCGGTGCCAGTCAGGGCACACCTGGTGGTCCCTTCTCCCCCTGGCAGCAGCTTTCGTCGGGTGGTGGGTTCGTCGGCAAGCCCGCTGCGCTCCAGGTGCCCAACGGCACGATGGTGGTCTACGCCCGTACCACCGCCGGGACCATCCAGGGCAGCAACCAGAACACCCCGGGTGGTCCGTTCGGATCGTGGGTCACGGTCGCGGACGCGGGTGACCCGACGGGTGTGGCCAGCGATCCGAGCGCGGTGTTCAGCCAGTTCAACACCATCGCCATCTATGTGACCTCCACCAGTGGCAACGTCGCCGGCAGCAGCCAGGCCACCCCCGGCGGCCCCTTCTCTCCCTGGGGCCAGATCGGCTGATCGCACCCCAGCCGCAGACCCACCGCGTGCGCGGACCGCCACCGCCAGGCCCGAACCCCGAGAGGGTTCGGGCCTTGGCGCGTGGCGGCCGGGCGCCCTCGCCGGTCACGCGGGACTACGGCGTCCCCACGGGTTCCTGGGTCCAGCGGCCGGGGGCGGGGACGGTCGAGCCGGTCGGATCGGGTCAGTCCTTTCCGATGTCCTTGATCTTCTCGCCGGCCTGCTTCAGGTCGCTCTTGATCTGCTTGCCCCGGCCCTCGGCCTCGACGACCCGGTCGCCCGTGGCCCGTCCGGCGGCTTCCTTGGCCTTGCCGTGGACCTTCTCGGCCGCGTTGTGCAGCTTGTCCTTGGCACTCATCGGATCAGTCCTCTCGGTAGTGGGGGCTCGGTCCACCCCGGACGGCGTCTGCCCGGGATCGGCGGTTCCACACCCGGACCATCCGGAGTCGGCCGTCGGCCGTGGACCGGCGCGGTGCCGAAGGGGCCGCTTGGGCCGGCTCAGCGGAAGGCGGCGACGTTGCGGGCGGCCCAGTCGGCGAAGGGGCGCGGGGCGTGGCCGAGGACCCGCTGCACGTCCGGGCTCACGCGCAGCTCGGCCGGGTTCGGGGAGCCGAGGATGTCCAGGGTGTCCTCGGCGAGCTCCACCGGCATGCCCTGCGCCATGGCGGCGGAGGCCTCGTCGCGGGTGAGGTCGTGGAACCGCACCGGCGAGCCCAGGGCGGCCGCGATGGCCTGTGCCTGCCGGCGCGGGGTGATCACCTCCGGGCCGGTCAGCTCGTACACGCCGCCGCTGTGCCGGTCCTCCAGCAGGCAGGCCGCCGCGACGTCGGCGATGTCCGCCGGGTCGATGATCGGCACCCCGACGTCGCCGAAGGGCGCGGCGACGACCCGCTGTGCGCGGACGGACTCGGCCCACCACAGGGCGTTGGAGGCGAAGCCGCCCGGCCGCAGGATGCTCCAGTCCACGCCGGACCCCCGCAGGACGTCCTCCAGTTCGCGCATCGCGATCCGTGTCGGGCCGAAGGGCCTGGTCGCCACGCCCTGCGAGGAGAGCAGGACGATCCGGCGGACCCCGCCGGCCACGGCCTGGCCGATGAGGTCGGCCGGGTCGGCCCCGGCGGCGTGCAGGTCGCCGGACAGCAGCAGGAAGAGCGCCTCCGCCCCGGCCAGCGCGGGTTCGAGGCCGGCCGGCCCGGCCAGGTCGGCCGCCACGTGGCGGACACCGTCCGGCACCGCCGCCGCGTGCCGCGACACCGCCGTCACCTGTCGGCCCGCCTCGGCCAGTGCCCGCGTCAGCGGCCGGCCCACATTTCCGGTAGCCCCGGTCACCACGATCATGGTCAGCTCCTCGTTCGACGTCCGCCGCGGCCGCTGCGGCCTCGGTGGTCCTCACGCTAGGAGCCAGGGCTAACCCTTGGTAAGGACATACCTTGACGTAAGCTCAGGACATGGTGGTAGGTGTGCAGGGCAGGCAGGGTGAGGCCGGGAAGCGGTATGAGGTGTTTCACACCGACTGCCCCGCGCGCGATGTGGTCGACCACGTGACCAGCAGGTGGGGCATCTGGGTGCTGATCTCCCTGCAGAGCAACGACCTGCGGTTCTACGAGCTGCGCGAGAGCATCCACGGCATCAGCGAGAAGATGCTCGCCCAGACCCTGCGCGCGCTGGTCCAGGACGGCCTGGTCTGGCGGAGGGTCGAGCCGACGACACCGCCCCAGGTCACCTACGGGCTGACCGAGTTCGGTCAGGACCTCGGCGAGCCGCTGGCCGAGCTGTTCGACCGGATCACCCGGGGGCTGCCGCCGCGCGACGCGGGATAGCGGTGCGGGACAGCGACGCGGGACAGCGGCGCGACACACCCCCGGCCTCCTCCTCGGCGTTGTCGCCCGCGCGCCGTAGGTTCGTCGGATGAAGCGATTGAAGACCACCCGACTGGACGCCATAGACCGAGCCCTCTTCGACCGCATCGCCGCCGCGCCACTGCATGGCACCCGCCCCTGGCTGCGGGCGCTGAGCCGGGCCGCCGACCACGGGGTGCTGTGGATGGGCACCGCCGCAGTCCTCGGCGCGGTCGGCGGACGCCGCGGGCGACGCGCGGCCCTGCGCGGCCTCGGCTCGCTCGCCATCGCCTCGGCCACCGCCAACACCGTCGCCAAGCACGCCACCCGCCGACCCCGCCCGGTGCTGGACGCCGTCCCGGCCGTGCGCCGGCTGCTGCGCCAGCCCGTCACCACCTCCTTCCCCTCCGGTCACTCCGCGTCCGCGGCCGCCTTCGCCGCCGGCGTGGCGATCGAGTCCCCGCTGCTGGGCGCGGCCGTCGCGCCGGTCGCGGCCGCGGTCGCCCTCTCGCGCGTCTACACCGGCGTGCACTACCCGGGCGACGTCCTGGCCGGTGCGGCGCTGGGTACGGCGGCCGCCGCCGCGACCCTGCACTGGTGGCCGCGCTCCTCCGACGTGCCGCCGCCCGCCGCCCCGGCCTCCTCTCCGGCCCCGGCCCTGCCGCAGGGGAGGGGGCTGTCGGTGGTGGTCAACTCGGGCTCCGGCAGCGGCTCTCCGCTCGCCCCCGACGCCGAGGACGTGGCCGGGACGCTGCGCGCCCTGCTGCCCGAGGCGGACGTCCGGGTGTGCGGGCCGCAGGACGACCTGGCGAAGATATTGACGGAGGCCGCCGACCGGGCCGCCCGGGCCGGCGGCGCGCTCGGGGTGTGCGGCGGCGACGGCAGCGTCAACCTGGCCGCGGCGCTGGCCGTCGAGCGCGCGCTGCCGCTGGCGGTCTTCCCCGGCGGCACCCTCAACCACTTCGCCCTCGACCTCGGCGCCACCACCCACGAGGCCACCGCCGAGGCCGTCGAGGCCGGCACCGCCGTCGGCGTGGACCTGGGCCTGGCCGCCGACGACGCCGGCACCCGGACCTTCGTGAACACCTTCAGCCTCGGCATCTACCCCGAACTCGTCCACCAGCGGGAGAAGTTGGAGAAGCGTATCGGCAAGTGGCCGGCCCTCGCGGTGGCCGTCGCCAAGCTGCTGCCGACCGCCGAACCCGTCACCGTCCACGCCGACGGCCGCCCGCACCGGCTGTGGCTGCTGTTCGCCGGCAACGGGGCGTACGAACCGGCGGGCTTCGCCCCCACCCACCGCGCCGCCCTGGCCGACGGACAGCTCGACGTCCGGGTCGTCGACGGCGGCCGGCCCTTCGCCCGCACCCGCCTGACCGCCGCCTTCCTCTCCGGCACCCTGGACCGCTCCCGGGTCTACCGGGCTGTTCGGCTGCGCGCCCTGGACCTGGACTCCCTCGGCGACGCCGACCGCATCGCCGTGGACGGCGAGAGCGTCCCCGCGCGCGGTGCCCTGCGACTGTCCAAGGCCCCGGCCGGGCTCACCGTGTACCGGCCCGCGATCGCCGCCCCGGCGGGTGAGCTGCGGGGCCCGGGCGGGGGCGGGCGGTAGCCGCAGGGGGTTTCACCTGGTGTCACCGGGCGTCGGGGGACGACGGGCCGCGCGGCCCGTCGTCCCCGGCCCCGCCGGGCCGCTCCCCGTCGTGGAAGGAGACCTCGACGTGCTGCTCGGGGCGGCGCTCCTCCTGGCGGGCGACGGAGGACAGCACCTTCTGGTCGGCGGCGGTGAGCGGTGGCTGCAGGAGGCTGCGGGGCCACAGCCGACGGGTGAGCACCGCGTTGGCCTCGGCGGTGTACACGGTGATCTGCGCGGCCAGGTAGAGCCAGGAGAGCAGGCCGATCACGGTCGCGAAGAAGCCGTAGACCTGGCCCGCGTGGCGCAGCTCGTGGGTCACCAGGAGCGAACCGAACGCCTGGAGGACGGTGAACAGCGGCCCGGCGACGACGCAGCCGGGCAGCAGGGCCCGGGTCGGGATCTCGCGCGGGGTGAGGACGCGGAAGCAGGCCAGGCACAGGGCGGTGTTCAGCAGCGCCGAGACCAGCAGGCCCCCGACCCGGGCGGGCACGCCGCCCAGGGCGCTGCCGACCAGCGAGGCGGCCGCCGTGCCCAGCACCAGGCCGGCGGCCAGGACGGTGAACAGCAGCAGGCCGCGCGCCAGCCGGGGCCAGTAGCCGGGCCGCTGAACCCCGGGCACGTTCCAGACCTCGGCCATGGCGTGCTGGAGGACCTGCGTGATGCCGAGCGCCCCGTACAGCAGGCCGAGCGCGCCGATGGCCAGTGCCAGGCCGCTGCCCTGGAGGGAGTGGACGTTCTGGCGCAGCTGGTCGCCGATGATCGGGAAGTCGGCGAGCGCCGAGTTCAGCACGGACTGCTGGGCCCCGGGGTGGCCGTGCAGGACGAAGCCGAGGACGGTGCTGAGCAGGAGCAGCAGCGGGATCAGGGCGACGAAGCCGTAGTAGGTGATCAGGGCGGACAGCAGTCCGCCCCGGTCGTCCCCGTACTTGCGCACGACGCCGATGACCACGGCGGGCACCCGGTGGTGCTGCTGGAAGCGGTCCACGGCGCGCAGGGCCCGTTCGATCGGGTTCATGCCCGGGCGTGTGCCCCGGGCCGCGCCCGCGACACCCGTCGGTTCCGCCCCTGGGAGGCGGCTCGGGTGCCCCGGTTCGGCGCGCACATGCGCCGGTCCTGCCCGTCCGACCGCTACCGCACCATCACTCCGACCAGGCAGGTGTCGTCGTCGGTGTCGGCGTTGCTGTAGCGCAGCAGGTGGTCCAGGAGCTCTTCGAGGTTGGCCGAACCGGTGTCCGAACCGGTGTCCGAGCTGGTGGTCGCCCCGGTGCGGGACTCCTCGGCGAGGGCCGTCAGGCTGGTCAGCGACGCCTGGAGGGATTCGTCGCGGCGCTCGATGAGCCCGTCGGTGTACATCACCAGCGTGTCGCCGGCCTCCAGGACGAGCTCGCCCTGCTCGTAGTCGGCGTGGCCGATCGCGCCGAGGAGGATGCCGCCCAGCTGGGGCAGGACGGCCGCCCGCCCGCCACGCAGCAGGACCGGCGGCGGGTGCCCGGCGCGGGCCCACCGCAGCCGGCGGGTCGCGGGTTCGTAGAGGCCGCACACCGCGGTGGCCGTGACGTTGTCGGTCAGGTGGTGGGTGACGCTGTTGAGCCAGCTCAGCAGCTGGGCCGGCCCGGCGCCGGTGGCGGCCAGGCCGCGCAGGGCGTTGCGCAGCGCGACCATGCCGGTGGCGGCCTCGATGCCGTGCCCGGAGACGTCGCCCACGCACAGCAGGACGTCTCCCGAGGGCAGGGCGAGGGTGTCGTACCAGTCCCCGCCGACCAGGTGGTCCTTCTCCGCCGGGCGGTAGCGCACGGCGACGCTCAGGTCGTGCAGGTCCAGCGGGCCCCGGGTGGGCGGCATGATGGCGTGCTGGAGCTGGAGGGCGAGGCGGCTGCGTTCGGCCGCCTGCTGCTCGCTCTGCGCGAGCTGGTCGCGGGTGGCGGCGAGTGCGACCTCCGTCCAGTGCTGGGCGGAGATGTCCTGGTAGGCGCCGCGGACGGTGCCGAGACCGCTGCCGGGAGCGCTGTCGAGCCTGCTGCCGGCATCGCCGTCGAGACCGCTGCCGGGATCGCGGACGGGCTCCGCGACGACGCGGATGTGGCGGGTGACGCCGTCCGGCCGTTGGAGGCGGAAGGCGGTGGAGGCCGGGCGCCGGTGGTGCAGGAGGGTGCGCAGGAACCGGTCGATGGCGTGGCGGTCGTCCGGGTGGGCGTGGTCGGGGAGCTGGTCGAGGGCCAGGGGAGCGGCGGTGGGCGGCAGCCCGTGCAGCTCGAACACCGTCTCGTTCCAGGCGATCTGCCGGGTCCGCAGGTTCTCCTCGAAACCGCCGATCCGGCCGAGCCGCTGGGCGTGCTGCAGCAGGCGGGCGACGCGCGGGGTGCCGTCGTCGAGGCGCCAGACGACCGCGAGGTGGCTGCCGTGCCGGCTGATGCTCACCTGCGCCCGGGTGGTCAGCGGCACTCCGTCGACCAGGGCGGCGAGGCGCATGTCCTGGGCGCGGAAGGGTTCTCCGGTGGCGAAGACGTGTTCGACCTTGTCGGCCAGACCGCCCGGTTCGGCCGCCAGCGGGTACGCCTCCAGCAGGCGGGTGCCGGTGATCACGCCGGTGGGCCGGCCGGCGAAGTCGACGAAGGCCGGGTTGAGGTGCCGGATCACGAACCGGGGCGGGAACTCGTCGCTGTCCGGCGCCGCCCGCAGGATCATGCACGGGTCGAGCAGGCCGTCGGTGAGCTGCCGCAGTTCGTTGAACTGCGCGTCGGCCGGGTCGCAGGCGGCGGGCTCCTGCCCGCTCCAGGACTCCAGCGTGGTGGCGGCCAGCTCGGCGAGCGCCTCGAACTGGCGTTGGAGCGGCTGGGGGCGCTCGGGCAGCGTGCCGGGCCAGCAGATCTCCAGGACGCCGATGAGCCGCCCGCCGACGCCGGCCGGGACGGCGAGCCGGCCGCCGTGGATCTCGTGCTGGCCGATCGAGGGCAGCGAGGCGCCGGCGAGCGTCGGGTAGCCGATCGCCGCCCGCTCGTCCAGGGCCCGGCGGGCGGGGGTCGGCACGCCCGGCGGGACGTGGCGCCAGCGGCGTGCCTCCTCCTCGGGGAAACCGGCGCTGCCCGCCAGCGACAGGGAGAGGTCCGGGTGGGCGGCCCAGATGGCGACGGCGGACGCGCCGAGCGGCCGCAGCGCGTGCTCCAGCATGGAACGCGCCGCCGCCGCGGCGTCACCGCCGGCGAGCACGTCCGCCTCGGCGCTGCGCAGCCGCACGGCCACCGCTTCGGCCGCGGGAGCCGAGGCGTCGGCGACGAACTCGCGGGCGAGGGCGGAGATCTCGTCCGCCGCGGCCTGGTTGACCAGGTCGGCGGCGAGCGCCAGGACCGTCACCCCGGCCTGCTCCGCGAGGCTCTCCAGCTGCCTGGCGGCCTCGGTGGGCCCGCACCGCAGGCGCTCCACCAGCACTCCGACGCCCATCTCGACGACGGCGCGGCCCGCCGCCTGGGCCTGGGCCTGTTCCAGTTCCAGCCTGAGCCGCTCCACCGTGGTGGCGAGCCGGTCGACCGCCGCGGACTCGCCATCGGCGCGGGCCCGGGCCGCCGCCTGCGCCTCGGCGGCGCCCCGCTGCGCTCCGACCCTCGGCGTGTCGGTCGGTCCGACCGCTGCGGGGCGGTCCGTGGCGTGCGGCTCCTGCGGACGGTCCGTGGCGCGCGGCTCCTGCGGGTGGTGCACGGCTGTCGGCTCCTGGGTTCTGGACTGTCGGGGTGGGCGCGCGGGCTCGCGGGGACGCGGGGCGCACGGGGCAGGGCGGCTACCGGGTGAGGTGGTCCCTGATCCTGCCGATCACCTCGTCGGCGTCCACCGGCTTGGTGATGTAGTCGCTGGCTCCCGAGGCCAGGCTCTTCTCCCGGTCGCCGATCATGGCCTTGGCGGTGACCGCGATGATCGGCAGCCCCTCGTGCTCGGGCATGGCGCGGATCGCCGCGGTGGCGGTGTAGCCGTCCATCTCGGGCATCATCACGTCCATCAGGATCACGTCGATCCCGGGGTGCACGCGCAGGGCTTCGAGCGCGGCGAGCCCGTTCTCGGCCTGGAGGACCCGCATGCCGCGCAGCTCCAGGATGCTGGTGATCGCGAAGAGGTTGCGGTCGTCGTCGTCGACCACCAGCGCGGTGCGGCCGGAGAGCACCGGGTCGGCCCCGCGGCCCCGGGCGGGGTTCCCGTCCGTGCGGCGCACCGGGGGCAGGACGCGCCCGGGCCCGTCGGCGCCCATGTGGAGGGCGATGCGTTCGCGCAGCTCGTCGAGGCTGGAGATGAGCTCCAGCGGCCGTTCCCCCTCCCGGCGGACGGCGTGCTCGTCGTGGGTGGTGACGCCCCGGCTGTTGTGGGCCAGCACCGGGACGGTGTGCAGGGCCGGGTCGCGTTCCATCTCCGTCAGGAGCGTGGCCGCCGCGCGGTCCGGCAGGTCGAGTTCCAGGACGACGCAGTGGTACGGGGCGGTGGCGAGCGCGGTGGCGGCCTCCGGGGCGCCGACCGTGGTGACTATCTCGACCCGGCGCTGGGCGCCGTCGGAGCGGGCGATGTCGGCGACGGCGTTCTCCGCCACCAGGGACAGCAGGCCGTTGGGGCGGCCTTCGACCACGAGCAGGCGCCGCGGCTGACCGGCGGCGGGAGGCGAGGGGGCGCGTTCCGGGGCCTCGGACGGGCCGGTGCCACCGGTGCCCAGCGCCCTGCGGGCCCCGTCGGCGCCGGCCTCGGCCAGGTCGGGGCGGGTCGCGGGGACGTAGAGGGTGAAGGTGCTGCCCCGGCCCAGGGTGCTCTCCACCGTGATCGCGCCGCCGAGCAGGTAGGCGATCTCGCGGCTGATGGACAGCCCGAGGCCGGTGCCGCCGTACTTGCGGCTGGTGGTGCCGTCGGCCTGCTGGAAGGCGCCGAAGACGCTCTCCACGTGCTGGGGGGCGATGCCGACTCCGGTGTCGCTCACGTGGAAGGCGAGCACCGGGCCGCCGCGCCGGACGGCGTCGGGCAGATCGGCCTCGTCGGCGGGCTCGATGCGCAGTTCGACCCGGCCCTGCTCGGTGAACTTGACGGCGTTGGACAGCAGGTTGCGCAGTACCTGGCGCAACCGGTAGTCGTCGGTGAGGAGTTCGGCGGGGATCTGCTGCACCGTCCGCACCGTGAAGGCGAGGTGCTTCTGGCTGGTCAGCGGGCGGAAGGTGGCTTCGACGTAGTCGAGCAGCGCGCGCAGCGGCACCGCCTCGATGTTGAGGTCCATCTTTCCGGCCTCGACCTTGGACAGGTCGAGGATGTCGTTGATCAGCTGGAGCAGGTCGGAGCCGGCGGAGTGGATGATCCCGGCGTACTCGACCTGCTTGGAGGTCAGGTTGCGGGTCGGGTTCTGGGCGAGCAGCTGGGCGAGGATGAGCAGGCTGTTCAGCGGGGTGCGCAGTTCGTGGCTCATGTTGGCCAGGAACTCCGACTTGTACTTCGAGGCGAGGGACAGCTGGTGGGCGCGCTCCTCCAGTTCCTGGCGGGCCTGTTCGATCTCCAGGTTCTTGGTCTCGATGTCGCGGTTCTGCGCCGCCAGCAGGTCGGCCTTCTCCTCCAGCTCGGCGTTGGAGGCCTGCAGCTCGTCCCGGCGTGACTGCAACTCCTGTGAGCGGACCTGGAGTTCGGCGGTGAGCCGCTGGGACTCGTCGAGCAGCTCGTCGGTGCGGGCGTTGGCGATGATGGTGTTGACGTTGACGCCGATGGTCTCCATGAGCTGGTCGAGGAAGTCCAGGTGGACCTGGGTGAACGGCTGGACGGAGGCCAGTTCGATGACGCCGAGGACCTGGTCCTCGACCACGATGGGCAGCACCACCAGGGACAGCGCCCCGGTGCGGCCGAGGCCGGAGGCGGCGGCCAGGTAGTCCGGCGGCAGCGAGTCGACGGTGATGGCGCGCCGGCTGCGCGCGGCCTGGCCGACGAACGACTCGCCGAGGCGGAAGCGGGTGGGGCGCTCGCCGTCGGGGAAGGCGTAGGAGCCGACCAGCTGGAGCACCGTCCCGACGGGGCTGTCCTCGGCGAGGTAGAAGACGCCGCACTGCGCGCCGACGAGGGGGGCGAGTTCGTCCATGACGGACTCGGCGACGACCCCGAGGTCGCGCCGGCCCTGCATCAGGGCGGAGAAGCTGGCGAGGTTGGTCTTGAGCCAGTCCTGCTCCTCGTTGGCGCGGGTGGTCTCGCGCAGGGAGCCGACCATGGCGTTGATGTTGTCCTTGAGGTCGGCGACCTCGCCGGAGGCGTCCACGCTGATCGAGCGGGTGAGGTCGCCGGCCGCGACGGCGCTGGTGACCTCGGCGATCGCGCGGACCTGCCGGGTGAGGTTGCCGGCCAGCTCGTTGACGTTCTCGGTGAGGCGCTTCCAGGTGCCGGAGACGCCCTCCACCTCGGCCTGGCCGCCGAGCCGGCCCTCGGTGCCGACCTCCCGGGCGACCCTGGTCACCTCGTCGGCGAAGGAGGACAGCTGGTCGACCATCGTGTTGATGGTCTCCTTCAGTTCCAGGATCTCGCCGCGCGCGGTGACGGTGATCTTCTGCGACAGGTCGCCGCGTGCGACGGCCGTGGCCACCCGGGCGATCGCGCGGACCTGGCCGGTGAGGTTGCCGGCCATGAAGTTCACCGAGTCCGTGAGGTCGCGCCACGTCCCCGAGACGCCCTTGACGTCGGCCTGGCCGCCGAGGATGCCCTCGGTGCCGACCTCCCGCGCCACCCGGGTCACCTCACCGGCGAACGAGGACAGCTGGTCGACCATCGTGTTGACGGTGTTCTTCAGCTCCAGGATCTCGCCCCGGGCGTCGACGGTGATCTTCTGCGACAGGTCCCCCTTGGCCACCGCGGTGGCGACCTGGGCGATGTCCCGCACCTGGGTGGTGAGGTTGCCCGCCATCGCGTTGACCGAGTCGGTCAGGTCCTCCCAGGTGCCCGACACCCCGGGCACCTGGGCCTGGCCGCCGAGCCGGCCCTCGGTGCCGACCTCCCGGGCGACCCTGGTCACCTCCGAGGTGAACCGCGACAGTTGGTCGACCATGCCGTTGAACACCGTGGCGATCTCGCCCAGCAGCCCGTCCGCGTCGCCCGGCAGCTTGGTGCTGAAGTCGCCGTCGCGCACCGCCGTCAACCCGGCCAGCAGCAGCCGCAGTTCCGGCTCGCCCACCTGCGCGGCGCCCGCCCCCTCGTCCGGGTGGTGCTGTGAGTCGCGGGACGGGGTCGGGCCAGCCATCGAACGTCGCCTCCGTGGAACGCCGGGCCGACTGGCCCGAATCCGGTCGTGGGCACCCCGAAGGACGGGCCGGGGGACCTGGCCGTCGTTCCAGGTGTTGTACCGCCCTCGGAGGCTACCCCAGCCCGTACACCGCCGGACAACGGTCGCCACCCGGCCGTATGCCCCGTCCGTCGCCCCGACGCGCGCCCGGACGCGCGTCCGCGCCCCGGAGCCGGTGCGGGCTTCACGAAACCTCCACGGGGGGCGGCTGCATCGATCCGCCGACACGGGGTAGCGGGGGGCAGACCGCGCCGACACGAGAGAGCACGAGAGAGGGAGTCCGATGGCCACGACCACTGGGGAACTGCCCGCCTCCGCCCACCCGTCGACGGGAGGTCCGTCCCGCACGGCCGCTCCTGCCGGAGAGCCCCGGGACCTGCCGTCGCCGGAACTCGCCGACGCCGGAGGGCTGCGGGACCTGCTCCCGCCGGAGCTCGCCGACGCCGACGACCTGCGGGAGATCGCGCCGGCCGACGCGCGTGAGCTCAACAAGGTGCTGCTGCGCCGGCTCCGCACGCTGGAGGAGGGGACGAAGGAGTACTCGTACGTCCGCGCCACCCTGGTCGAGACGAACCTGTCCCTGGTGAGGTTCGCGGTCCGCCGCTTCAACTCGCACCGCGAGCCGCAGGAGGACCTGCTCCAGGTCGGCGCGGTCGGCCTGATCAAGGCCATCGACCGCTTCGACCCCGACCTCGGCGCCGAGTTCACCACCTTCGCCATACCGACCGTCCTCGGCGAGATCCGGCGCCACTTCCGCGACACCACGTGGGCCGTCCACGTGCCACGGCGCCTCCAGGAGCTGCGCATCCTCCTGGCCAAGGCGCAGGAACGCCTGTCGCAGGACCTGGACCGGGCCCCCACGGTCGCCGAACTGGCCGAGCATCTCGCGCTCTCCCCCGAGGAGGTCGTCGAAGGGCTGACCGCTGCGAACGCGCACACCGCCGGCTCCCTGGACCTCGGCGGCAGCAACGACGACGACGCCCCCGGGCCCCTGGGCGACCGGATCGGCGAGGACGACCGGGACCTCGCCCTCGTCGAGGACCTGGTGACGCTCAAGCCGCTCATCGCCGACCTGCCGGAGCGGCAGCGGCTCATCCTGTCCATGCGCTTCTGCGAGGACATGACGCAGTCGCAGATCGGCGCCCGCCTCGGGCTGTCCCAGATGCACGTCTCCCGGCTGCTCAGCCGCACCCTGCGGCACCTGCGTGACGGGCTGGAGGACGGCTGAGGATGTGTGGCCAGACAAGCCCCGGGGAGGACCAAGCCGGGTGCACACCCCCGTGTTTGGCAGTCCGGCACAACCTCCGTATGGTCGGAAGGCATGGACATGGAGGAGACGACGATGATGCCATTCGACGACGTCCGGGCCGCCGCGCCGGCAGCGTCCCCGCGCCCCGGGGAACTGGTGGTCGAGACCCGTGCCACGGACTCCGGCGCGGTGGTGTGCGCCCTCGTGGGCGATCTCGACATCGAGACGCTGGCCTCGGCCGCCAACCTGCTCACCAGTGTGATCGCGCAGCGCCGCGGCGCGGTGGTGATCGACCTCGCCGGGGTGGGCTTCTGCGACTCCTCCGGCCTGAACCTCCTGCTCAAGACCCGCCTCGCGGCGGCGGAGGAGGGGTTGGAGCTGCACCTGGCCGCCGTGGCGCCGACCGTCATGCGGGTCCTCGAACTGACCGGCGCGCAGGCGGTGTTCTCCATCCACGACTCGGTCGACGAGGCCCTGGCGGCCTGACCGCCCCGGCTCGGGCCGCCAGGGCCTCGGCCCGAGGCGGGCCGGCCGCCCGCCCCGGCCCCGGTTCGACGCCGGAGCGGGGCATAATCCGAGAACTGCCGGGAAACCGACCGTGCGAGACCGCCGTCGATCCGAAAGGGTGTCCTCACATGACGATGAGCCGGGGAACCCTGGACGGCGATCCGTACCAGCCGGGCCCGGTGCTGCCCGTCGGCGGCCAGCGCAGGCGGCTGACCCTGTCCGGCATCCCCAAGCCGGTCGCCCTCGCCAGGACCTTCACCGCCCGCGCCCTCGACGACTGGTACGCGGCCGCCGCCGGGCCCGGCGTCGACGAAGACGCCCTCGCGGACGTCGTCCTGCTGGTGGCGGAGCTCGTCGCCAACGCCATGCTCCACGGCGACGGCCCGCTGGAACTGGTCCTGGACGCCACCGGGACCCGCCTGCGGGCCGAGGTCAGCGACCGCAGCCCGACCCTGCCCACCCCGCGCCGCCCGCACAACCCGGCCCTGCCCGGCGGCCACGGCCTGTTCATCGTGGAGCGGACCGCCGACCGGTGGGGCGCCGAACCGCACAGCCACGGGAAGACGATCTGGGCCGAGTTCGACGCCTCGCGGCTGGCCCGCGGCTGACCCGTCGCGGACCTGCGGCTGACTCGCGGCTGACCCGTCGCGGACCTGAGACGGCGCCGCACCGGATCGCACCGGTGCGCCGAGTCCGTCATCCGCGCCCGGCCGGGGCCGCCACGCCGACTCCGGTTCAGAGAACCTTGCCACGCTGGGTGATTGCATGGCGCCACAGCGTGTGCCCCGGCGAGCGTCTCCGCGTCTTTCCCCCGCGGGCACGGGCGGGCCCCGGCAGGAGGAGGAAGCGGATGGCGCAGACCCGGCGGCGGGCCGCCGCCCGCCCGGCGCCCGGCGCGGTCCGGCGGCGTCAAGGCTCGGCGGTGCTGCGGTGGTTGAGCACGACCGACCACAAGGCCATCGGCAACCTGTACCTGACGACGGCGTTCGGGTTCTTCCTGTTCGCCGGGCTGCTGGCGATGCTCATGCGCGCGGAGCTCATGCGGCCGGGACTTCAGGTGGTGAGCAACGACCAGTACAACCAGTTGTTCACCATCCACGGGACGATCATGATGCTGCTGTTCGCCACACCGACGTTCGCCGGTTTCGCGAACGCCGTGATGCCGCTGCAGATCGGTTCCCCGGACGTGGCGTTCCCCCGGCTGAACGCGTTCACGTACTGGGTGTACCTGTTCGGCGGCCTGATGGTGGTCGGGGGCTTCCTGACCACCGACGGCGCCGCGTCGTTCGGCTGGTTCGCCTACGCCCCGCTGAACGGGCCGGTCCACAGCCCGGGAACGGGCGCCGACCTGTGGGCCGTGGGGCTGATCGTGGCCGGTCTGAGCACGATCCTGGGAGCCGTCAACTTCATCACCACCATCGTCTGCCTGCGGGCACCGGGCATGACGCTGTTCCGGATGCCGGTCTTCACCTGGAACGTGCTGTTCACCTCGATCCTCGCGCTGCTCGCCTTCACCCCGCTGACCGCGGCGCTGTTCGCGCTGGAGGCGGACCGCAAGCTGGGCGCCCACGTCTTCGACCCGGCCAACGGCGGGGCGATGCTGTGGCAGCACCTGTTCTGGTTCTTCGGCCACCCCGAGGTGTACATCGTGGCGCTGCCGTTCTTCGGCATCATCTCCGAGGTCATCCCGGTGTTCAGCCGCAAGCCGGTCTTCGGCTACTACGGACTGATCGGTGCCACGATCGCGATCACCGCGCTGTCCGCGGTCGTGTGGGCCCACCACATGTTCGCCACCGGCCAGGTGCTGCTGCCGTTCTTCTCCCTGGCCTCGCTGCTCATCGCGGTGCCGACCGGGGTGAAGTTCTTCAACTGGATCGGCACCCTGTGGAACGGCTCGCTCTCCTTCGAGACGCCCATGCTGTTCTCCCTCGGCTTCCTGGTGACCTTCCTCCTCGGCGGGCTGACCGGCGTCCTGCTGGCCGCGCCCCCGATCGACTTCCACGTCACCGACAGCTACTTCGTGGTCGCCCACCTGCACTACGTCCTGTTCGGGACGGTCGTGTTCGCGATGTTCGCCGGCTTCTACTTCTGGTGGCCCAAGATCACCGGCCGGCTGCTGGACGAACGCCTCGGGAGGATCCACTTCTGGATGCTGCTGCCCGCGTTCCAGATCACCTTCCTCGTGCAGCACTGGCTCGGCGCCCAGGGCATGCCGCGCCGCTACGCCGACTACCTGCCCTCGGACGGCTTCACCACCCTGAACACCGTCTCCTCGGTCGGTGCGTTCCTGCTGGGCGCGTCGACCCTGCCCTTCCTGTACAACGTGTGGCGCACCGCCAGGTACGGCGCCCCGGTCACCGAGGACGACCCGTGGGGCTACGGGCGCTCCCTGGAATGGGCGACCTCCTGCCCGCCGCCGCGCCACAACTTCCACGCCCTGCCCCGCATCCGCTCCGAAGGCCCGGCCTTCGACCTGCACCACCCGGAGTATTCGCGCACGGCGCTCGAAGGCGAGGAGAACGCGCGGTGAAGACCGAGTCCTACCTGTTCGCGGGCGTCGCGCTGTTCTTCGCCGTCGCCGCTTCGATCTACGGCTGGTTCGCCCGGGAGCCGGCCGGCAAGGCGGCGCTGGTCGTGGCCTTCATGATGTCCACGCTGATCGCGTTCTTCTTCCGGACCCAGTACTCCCGCCGCGGCCGTCGGCCGCAGGACCGCACCGGCGCCGAGATCGTCACCGGTGCCGGGCCGCTGGAGTTCTTCGCACCGCGCAGCTACTACCCGCTGCTCACCGCGGCGGGCGTCGCGGTCACCGGGCTGGGGCTGGTGTACGCCCTGTGGCTCCTCCTCATCGGAGCGGGTGTGACGGGCGCCGGCGTCCTGGGCTTCGTCTTCCAGCACGCCCAGCGCGGGCAGTGAGTCCGGCGGGTCGGCGGTCGGTCGTCGGGGTCACCGCTCGGCGCTCACCGCTCGGCGCGGCCCGCGTCGGCGGACGTGAGCGGCCCCGGCTGCGGCTCGTCCACCGCCGTCTCCACGTCGTCCCGGTAGTACCAGGAGCTCAGGGCGGCCCGCAGCCGTGCGCGCCGCGAGGCGCCCTCGCCCGGTGCCGGCAGGGGAAGCGGGGCGTCGCGCAGGGCCAGCGTGTAGCGCAGGCCTGCGGGGAGCGGCCGGTGCTCGCCGTGGAAGGCGCCCTCGACGGCCTCGTGCACGAACCCGGTCTCGTCGCCCTCCGTCACCCGCTCCAGGTCCCGCTCCTGCAAGGCCAGGCACAGGCGCCGGGTGATCCAGAAGGCCGCCACCGGCCCGACGAACAGGACCACCCGCAGGAACCGGTTCAGGCCCTCCACCGGCACGTCCAGTGCCCGGGCGACGACGTCCTGGCCGCCGGCCACCAGCAGGACGACGTAGAAGCACGTCCCGGCGACACCCAGCGCCGTCCGGGTCTGCCGGTTGCGGGGGCGGTCGCACAGGTGCTGCTCGTCGCTCCCCGGGGTGATCCAGCGCTCGAAGAACGGATAGCCGTACAGGGCGGCGAAGAACAGCAGCGGGAACAGCACGGCCGGAATCAGCGGGTTCCAGGCGACGGTGTGGCCCCACAGCCGCGTCTCGGCCCCGGGCATCAGCCGCAGCGCGCCCTCGATGAACCCCATGTACCAGTCCGGCTGCGCGTCGGTGGAGTCCTGGTCGGGGCGGTAGGGCCCGTACAGCCAGATCGGGTTGACCTGGGCGAGGGCGGCGGCCAGCGCCAGCACCCCGAAGACCATCGCCATCAGGCCCGCCGTCTGGACGCTGAAGTGCGGGAAGAGGGGCTTCCCGACGACGTTGCGGTTGGTGCGTCCGGGCCCGGCCCACTGGGTGTGCTTGAGGTGGAAGACCAGGATCAGGTGCGCGGTGATCAGGCCGAGCAGGAGACCGGGCAGCAGCAGGATGTGCGCGCTGTACAGGCGGGGGATGATGTCGTGCCCGGGAAGCTCCCCGCCGAAGAGGAAGAAGCTCAGGTAGGTGCCGACCAGCGGGACCGACAGGATGAAGCCCTGGGCCGTGCGCAGGCCGGTGCCGGAGAGCAGGTCGTCGGGCAGCGAGTAGCCCGCGAAACCCTCCAGCAGGGCGAGTTGGAACAGCGTCAGCCCCACCAGCCAGTTGACCTCCCGGGGGCGGCGGAACGCGCCGGTGAGGAAGATGCGCAGCAGGTGCGCGCAGATCGCGGCGGTGAACACCAGTGCCGCCCAGTGGTGGATCTGGCGGATCAGCAGGCCGCCGCGCACGTCGAAACTGATCGACAGCGTCGAGGCGTACGCCTGGGACATCCGCACCCCGCGAAGCGGCGGGTACGTTCCGGCGTACACGAGCTCGGCCATGGACGGTGTGAAGAACAACGTCAGGAAGACGCCGGTCAACAGCAGCAGCACGAAGGTGTAGAGCGCCAACTCGCCGAGCAGGAAGGACCAGTGGTCGGGAAAGACCTTCCGGAGCAGGCCCTTGGCCCCGTCGAACAGCGGCAGCCGCCGGTCCAGCGCGACCGCCGTGTTCCGGGCGGCCCGCTCCGCCCGCCGCCCGGACCGCGCCCTCCACCTCGACAGCCGCACGCCGCTCCTCCCGTCCGCTCCGATCGTGTGTCCCGATAGCCATATCCCGTGGCGGCAGGACGGCCGGACGGGGCTCGCCCACCGCCCCGGGCTTCACCCGGACGGCCCCGGTTCGATGGCCGTTCGCCCTCTCGGGCCCCGGTGTCAGGCCGCTGACCTGCGAATTCTCCCCGGTCCTCGGTCTGCGCGGCGGGTCGGGCCACGAACGGCGGGCGTGAACGGACGCCCGCGCTCCGGTCGAGACGTTCACGAAATGATGGCTGCGGGTAGTCGAATGGGTGCGAAAGGTCACCAGGTGGGGGGTGTTGCAGGGAGCGACGATGCCGGAACACGAGCAGTTCGGCGTGCGGGCCGAGGCGGACGGGCCGGCGAGCCGGACCGGAAGAGTCCCGCCCCAGGCGAGTCCGGAGGAGGCCCCAGGGGCCGCCCCGGCCCCCGTCCCCGGGGAAGGCCGAGTTCCGGGGGAAGGTCGAGCTCCCGGGGAGGAGCGGACTCCCGGAAGGGGCCGAGCGCCCGGCCGGCCGGCGCCGCCCGGAGCGGGGGGCGGATCCGCCGACGCCGACGGCACGGCGGCCTGGCCGGACCTGATGCTGCCGCTGCTGCGCACCCCGACCACCGACCGCCCGCTGGTGACCGGCGAACCCGGCGCGGACGACCCGGGGCCGGCCGCGGTGGCCGCCGTCCTGGACCTCGCACTGCTGGTGGGCGAGCTGATGCTGGCCTGCGGCGAAGCCGCTGAGGACGTCGAGGCCGCCATGCTCGCCGTCGCGCAGGCCTACCGGGCCCAGCCCTGCGACCCCCAGGTCACCTTCACCCGGGTGGCGATCTCGTACCAGCCGGGCCCCTCGGAGCCGCCCGTGACGGTCGAGCGGTCCGTGCGCCACCCGGCCGGGGACTACGCGCGGCTGGCCGTGCTCTTCCGGCTGGTCACCGAGATCACGACCGGCGGACTCGTCGTCGACGACGCCCACCACCGGCTGAGGGCCGTGCGCCGGCACTGCCGCCGCTACCCCGCCTGGCTCCTGGTCCTGTCCTCCGGCCTGCTGGCCGGCGCCGCGACGCTGCTCGTCGGCGGCCGGGCCGACGGCCGGGCCTGGCTGGTGTTCGTCAGCGCCGTCGCCGCGGCACTGGCCGGCGACCGGCTCTCGGCGCTGGTCGGACGCCACGACCTCCCGGAGTTCTACCGGATCGCGACGGCCGCGACCCCGGCGGCGGCGATCGGCATCCTGCTGTCCTTCAACGGACTGAACCTGGGCGGATCGGTGGTGATCACCGGAGGGCTGTACACGCTCCTGCCCGGATGGCCCATGGTGGCGGCGGCGCAGGACGGCCTCGCGGGCTTCTACCTCACCGCGGCCGCACGCCTGATGGAAACGCTGTACATGATGGCCGGCGTGGTGGTCGGGGTGATGACCGTGCTCTACATCGGCGTCAACAACGGCGCCGACCTGGCGGCCCAGCCCGTCCGGGTCGCGGCGTCGAACCCGCCGCTCCAACTGGTGGCGGCGCTCCTGCTCACCCTGACCTTCGCGGTGCTGCTCAACACCGAACCGGGCACGCTGCCGGCCGTCCTGCTCAACAGCGGGGTCGGCTGGACGACGTACGGCGTGCTGGTCAACGCCGGCGGCGAGCCCATCATGGCCACCGGCCTGGCCGCGGGGCTGGTGGGCCTGTCCGGCCAGCTCATGGCCCGCTACCGGGGAAGCTCCTCGCTGCCGTACGTCACCGCGGCCCTGGGGCCGCTGCTGCCCGGCTCGCTGCTGTACTTCGGGCTGCTCGCCTTCGTCCGGGGCGAGCCCGATCTCGGGCTCGCCGGCGTCGGGCGCGCCACGGCCACGGCGATGGCGGTGGCGATCGGCGTGAACCTGGGCCGTGAGGTCGCCCGGCTGTTCCTCCCCGCCCCGGGCGTGATCCCGGCGCCCGGCCGCAGCGCGGGCCGCCACCGCCGTTGAGGGCGAGCCGCCTCTGCCGTCGAGGACGGTGGGCGGTGCGGCGCGGCTGACGGCACCGTGCGGCTGTCGGCGTCGGCACCCACGTGGTGCCGGGGCTGACAGCCGCACGAGCCGGTGAACGGGTGGATCAGGTGGTTGGGGCGGGTGGTGCGGAAGACAGGACGAGCGGATCAGTAGTAGTGACGACGCCCGCCGACGGCGTGCCCGACGGAGCCCGCGATCCACAGGACGAGGCCGATGACGGCCAGGATGATGCCGATGGTCCACAGGATCGAGATCCCGGTGACGAAACCGATGATGAGCAGGATGACGCCGAGGACGATCACGAGGTCCTCCCGTGTGGTGACTGGGACGGTTGTCAGGAGGGGCGGTCCGGCCGTTCGATGGTGATGCCGGAACCGTCCGGGGGTGGTGGAGCCGTCGTTTCTCCGGCCGCGCCCATGATCCGCGTGTACCGCTCTGCGGGCCGGGCAAACCATCCCGCCCGCAGCGGAATGGTTCGGCTCCCCGCTCGGGCATGCCGGGCCCTTCACCGAGCGGTCGCCGCCGTCGCCCGTGGCGGGTCAGGACCGGATCCGGTCGAGGACGGCGTCGATGTCGAGGTGGTCGGATTCGGTGCCGGCCGGCACCAGGGCGAAGGAGTCGAGGAGGAAGGCCGTCACGGCGTCCGCGGGGATGCTGATCACGGCCCGGCCGTTCTCGGCGCACAGGGTGACCAGGACCCGGCCCGCCCGCCCGGGCGCCACCGTCACGTCCCCGTGGCCGGCGGGGGCGTGGCGGCCCTCGTTCAGCAGGTCGCGCGCGAAGACCCACTGCGCCTCCCCGCCGCCCCCGAGGGGCGGGAAGACCAGGCACACCGCGTACGGCAGCGAGGTGTCGAAGCGCAGCTGCGCCTCGACGGTCACATCGGGGAACGGGCCTTCGGGCAGCGTGACGGCGGTGGACCAGGAGGTGACGACGGTCATACGACGGACTCCGTTTCTGGCAGTGACGCCGGGTTGTCCGCAGCGGCACCGAACGCCGGCGGCGGCAGCGCTCGGCTACCCGCCCCGGGCCGATTCATGGCCCTGGTCCCGGAAACCTCGCGTGCGCGGTGTGTTCGCTCGTGCACGGAATGTTCCGGCGCGGTTCCCCGGGGTGCTTCCCGGCGCGAGGCGGGTGGTTTCCGTCCGGCGAGAAGGGGCAGCCGCCGCGTGGTCCCGCTGCCCGGCCTGGCGGCCGGTCGTTCGTCCGCGTTCCGGACGCGCCGGCGTCCCGGACGTCCCGTCCTCAGGGGGTGGAGGGCCCGCCAGCACCGCGGGGGCCGGCCGACGGCTCCCCCGACCCGGAAGGAACTCAGCGATGGGTATCGTCATCAGCAGCCCGCTGCCGGACAGCGAACGCAAGACGACGGGGGAGGCCCTGCAAGGCACCCTGGTCGACCTGCTGGACCTGTCCCTGGTGGCGAAGCAGACGCACTGGAACCTCTACGGGCCCCGGTTCCGCTCCGTCCACCTCCAGCTCGACGACGTGGTCGTCACCGCGCGCGACTACGCCGACCAGGTGGCCGAGCGCGCCGCCGCGATCGGGGTCAGCCCGGACGGGCGGGCCGCCACGATCGCCGCCACCAGCAACCTGCCCGACTTCCCCGAGGGCTGGACGGCCGACGTGAAGGCCGTCCAGCACCTGGTGAAGGCCTTCGCCGCCGTGATCGAACGGATGCGGGTGCGCATCGACGAGACCGGCCCGGCGGATCCCGTCAGTCAGGACCTCCTGATCGGACTCACCGCCGAGTTGGAGAAGCACAGCTGGATGTTCCAGGCCGAGAACCAGCACTGACGGCACCCCGCCGACCACGACGGGCCGGGGCCGGGACCCGCCCCGGTCCCGGCCCGTCGCCGGGCGCGCGCGGTGCGGTCGGCCGGGTGGTCCGGCCCTCAGCGCTTCTCGTCCTGGCCGTCGGGGGACCGCATACGGCGGGACCGCGCACGGGCGGCGGACCTGCGGCGGCGCACGCGCCAGACGATGAGGGCGATGACGACCGCCGCGGCGAGCAGGGCGGCGACGACACCGCCGACCGTGCCCTCGACCTTGGTGTAGGCGGCCCCGGCGAAGTAGCCGAGGAGGGTGAACCCGACGCCCCAGGCGAGGCCGCCGAGGGCGTTGAAGAGGAGGAAGCGGCGGTACGGCATGCGGGAGACGCCGGCCAGTGTCGGCACCACGGGGCGGAAGAAGGCGACGAAGCGGCCGAAGAACACGGCCGCCGGCCCCCGTCGGCGGATCAGGTCACGGGCCTTGTCGACCTGCTCCTCATGACGCCGCAGCATCCGCGTGTCGAGGACCGCCGGGCCGATGTGGCGGCCGATCTCGTAGGCGACGGAGTCCCCCAGGACGGCCGCGCAGACCACGGCGAGGACCAGCCAGCCGATGGACACCCGGCCCTGGTGGGCGAGGAAACCGCCGAGGACGGCCGCGCTCTCGCCGGGGATGAGGAAGCTGAAGAAGAGGGCGTCCTCGGCGAAGACGAGGGCGGCGACGACCGCGTACACGACCGGGCCGGACAGGCCGTCCAGCCAGTCGGTGATCGAGTGCATCAGCCACCCCGTTCGGGATCTCCCGCCCCTTCTGCCGCCCGTTCCGCCGTCCGTTCCGCCGCCCCCTGCGCCTCAATGTAACGGCGGGCGGTCCCGCACGCAGTGCGCTCCTCGGCGGGCGGGCGGCCCTCCCCCGGCAGGCCGCGCTGCCGGCGGCGGCGTTAGCCTCCGCGCCGCCGGCGGCGGCGTTAGCCTCCGCGCTTCCCGGGTAACCGCTCCGCCGGACCACGACGGATGACCCCGCGAGGAGGACGCACCATGGACGGACGCGAGCAGGAGGCGCTGCTCGGGACCGAACGGGAGCTGCGCCGCGACCGCGTCCCGGGAGCACGGCTGCACAGGTTCGGCCTCGGACTGCGCAGCAGGGCCTGGGACATGATGCGCGGGGTACGGCCGCGCACCGTCCTCGCGCTCGCCCTGCTGTCGCTCGGCCTGCTGGCGGCCGGACTCCGGACGGCGGAGGCGCCCGTCCTGTGGGCCCTCACGGGCTGCTGGGCGCTGACCCTCGCGATCGCCTTCGCCGTGCTCTGCGCCTGCGCCGAGGGTCGGGGGAGCGGCGGATGACCGGGGAGCGGCGGACAAGGAGGACCGTCGGCTCGCCCGGACCGGTACCCGCCGGTCCGGCATGGTGGCGGGATCGACGGGTACCCGCTCGCGGCAAGGGTGCGGGGCCGTACCCGTACTCGAGGAGATCCCGCCGACCAGGAGGAGACATGACCCAGCAGACCAAGGTTCTGACGATCGTGACGAACTACGGCGTCGAGCAGGACGAACTGCTCGTCCCCGTACGGCACCTGCGCGACGACGGCGTCCAGGTCGACATCGCCGCCCCCGACCGGGACGACATCCGCACCCTGATCGGGGACAGGGACCCCGGCGAGACGGTGCGCCCGACCCACACCCTCGACGAGGTGGACCCCGCCGGCTACGACCTGCTGCTCATCCCGGGCGGCACCATCAACGCGGACACCCTCCGACTCCGCCAGGCGGCCGTCGACACCGTGCTCGCCTTCACCATCGCCGGGCGGCCCATCGCCGCGATCTGTCACGGCCCGTGGCTGCTGGCCGAAGCGGGCGTCGCGTACGGCAAGCGGCTCACCTCCTATCCCTCCGTGCGCACCGACCTCGCCAACGCCGGCGCCACCTGGACGGACGAACCCCTGGTCACGGACGATGCCAACGGCTGGCGGCTGGTGACCTCGCGCAACCCCGACGACCTCGAACACTTCCTGCGGGGCATCGACGCCGCGCTGCGCGCACAGGCCGAAGCGGTCGGCTCGCGCTGAGGGGGCGACCGGCCGACGGCCGCGCGCTCGACGCGGTGGGGGCGGTGGTGCGGTGCTCAGTGCGCGGCGGTTTCCGCCGGGTGGGCGTCGTCCTCGTGGTGGTCCTGGGCGGCCGCTTCGACGACGTCGGCCGCTTCGGCGGCGTCGGGTGCGGGGCCCTGTCTGGCCGCCTGGCACGTGCTGCAGGTGAGCCAGTGCGCCGGAGGTTGGTGGGCGTAGCGGTGTGGGGCGAGGGTCATTCCGTCGGTGTCCAGGCCGCACAGGGTGAGGTGGCCGCAGGTGCCCGAGGCTTCCGCGGGGGCGGCGTGTACGCGGCGGACCGGGCTCTCCGGGTCCGCCGGGGTGTGGTCGGGGCCGAGGAGCCGCACGTTGGTCGGCATGTCTAGCTCAAGTACGACGACGATGTCCATCTTCTCAACGTGGCTGCTGGGCCGGTCCGCCGCACCCGCTCGGTGGCATCCGGACCAGCCCGGGCCACCCCTGGCGGACGGGCTCCGACCGGCCGCGTGCGCGACGGCGGAGAACCTGAAGGCGGAGAACCTGAAGGCGTGCCCCGTCCCAGCGCGACGCCGCCCGTGATCGGCGGCGACGTGGCGCCGGCGGGTGATCAGCTCAGGTACGGCGACGGGGTGGAACCCGCCCGGGGGGCCGCCCGCTTCTCCCCGGCGCGGCGGTCACAGCGCGGCGGTCACAGCGCGCGAAGGGCGCGCTCGCACTCCTGGCACCGCTGGTCGGCGAGCGTGGGCGGGTACCAGGGTTCGCCGGGCCGGATCGGCCGGTAGTGCGTGTGTTCCATCGGGCCGGTCTCCAGCCCGCACAGCGTGTACGGCTGCGGGTCCTCGGGCACGTCGGGATCGGCCCCGGCGGCGTGCACCGCGATCACGGCGGGTTCGACACCGTCCGCGCCGATGGCCACGTCGGGCTCCAGCTCGACGAGCACGATGATCGATGCCATGCACCGAGCCTCGGCCATTGCCGACGGACCCACATCCGGGGGTGGGCCTTTTGAGGCGCACCCCTGCCCCGATTCGGCCCGGCTCCGTCCGGAAGGGCGGCAGGACCGACGACCGCGTGGATCGCGCCCGTCGGGGCCTGCTGCCATGCTCGGGTGATCACACCTCGTGCACGGAGGGAGTCCGTCGATGATCGTGCCGCCCGCGCTGGAACGGTGTCCGGGCGGGCTGCGGTGAGGGGCTGGGTGGTCGGGGCCGTCGGCGAACCGGGCAAGCCGTGCAGACCCGGCGAGCCGGGGCGGCTGCTGGTGGTGCTCGTCGACGGTCGGCGGCTGGTGACGCGCGAGCTGTCCGGGCAGGAGCGGGCGGAGCTCGGGTCGCCCGTCGCCGGGCGGCTGCGAAAGCCGCATCCGGGCGCGCGGTCGATGGTGCGCTGGCTGCGCCCGGTGCTGGCCGTCGTCGTCGAGCTGGAAGCCGGTCAGGTGCGCCGCATCGCCTTGCCCGCGACGGGCGACTGAGCGGTCCGCCGCCGCCACCCGGTCCCGGCGCTGCGCACCGCGCTCAGAGCCGGACCCGTCGGCGCCACCGCGGCGGCCGTCGCGGGGTTCACCCGATTGCCCAGCGTCCGTCCGGCCGTCCCCGGGGCGGACCGGACGCCCGGGGGCGGGCCGCGTCCGGGCGACGTAGGTTGCGGGCATGACCAGTGACGAGACGACGATCCCGGCGGTAGGGGTGCGCCTGCTGGACGAGGTGTTCGACGCGATCGAGGCGGCCAACGGCCGCCCGCAGCCGTGGACCGGTTTCGACCACGGAATCCTGGGGGCCTACCGATGGGCCGCCGGCGCCCAGGTCGCGGCGCCCCTCACCGCTGCCGCCGCGCTCGGCGCCAGCGGGCCGTGCCGGGCACAGCTCCTGGCCGAGTGCCAGGCCGCCGCCGTCCGTCTGCGCGATGTCTCGGCCTTGGCCCTGGCCTCGGCTGAGGGCGACGGCGACGGCGCGGACGAAGGCGCGAACGCCGCGTACGCCCTGGGCGCCTACCAGGCACTGGCCTGGCTCTGCGGCCACCACGAGGACCGCCCCTGACCCGACGGCCCGAGGAGCCGGCACCGACCTGCGGGCCCGCAGGCCTGCCCGCATCGCGTACTCGCGCATCCACGTACAGGAAGACGACACCGTGCCGAAGGACGACAAGTCGCCCGGCGGGGGCAGGGACGAGACGCCCCAGGAACGGGCCGACCGGCTCTGGAGCGAGATGCTCCAGGAGGTCCGGGTGTGCCAGACCGGCGCGCAGATCCTCTTCGGCTTCCTCATCAGCGTGGCCTTCACCCCGCGCTTCGCCGGCCTGCCCGACTTCGACAAGGACCTCTACGTCGCCACCGTCATCCTCGGCGCCCTCGCCACCGGCACGCTCGTCGCCCCCGTGGCCTTCCACCGCCTCCTCGCCGGCCGCGGCATGAAACCCGAGCTCATCCACGTCGCGGGCCACCTCATCGCCACCGGCCTCGTCACCCTGGCCCTCACCATCGCCGCCGCCCTGCTGCTCCTGCTGCGCACCGCCACCGGCAACCCGGTCGCCGCCTGGGCCCTCAGCGCAGCCGTCCTGCTCTGGTTCACCACCACCTGGCTCGTTCTGCCCCAGATCGTGCTGCGGCGCACGGCCGCCCGCCGGACGGCTCCTTAGCGCCGGTCCTACGCGCGTCCGGATCCCGTGTGGCGGCCGCCTTCCAAAGTGGTTTCGATTTCAACTATGATGGTGTGGTGGCACGCCGGCCACGAGCGATTCGTTGATCTGTCGATCTGCTGATCCGCCAGAGGAGTTCCCGTGAGTGATGTGACCACCGATGTGACGGCTGCCCCGGTGCGGCGGCGGGTGTTCGTCGACAAGCAGAGCCCTCAGGCCTACCGGGCGCTGCGGGCGGCCGCCGAGGCGGCCGGGGCGGGGGCGGCGGAGGCCGGGCTGGACCGCAGGCTGGTGGAGCTGGTCAATCTGCGGGTGTCCCAGATCAACGGGTGTGCCTACTGCCTCAACGTGCACACCAGGGCCGCTCTGCAGGCCGGTGACACCGCGCAGCGCCTGGGCACGCTGCCCGCGTGGCGCGACACCGAGCTGTTCACGCCGCAGGAGCGGGCCGCGCTCGCCCTGGCCGAGGTGACCACCGATCTGTCGGACGCCGGTGCGCAGGAGGCCGCCTACGGCGCCGCCCGCGAGGTCCTGACCGATGACCAGATCTCGGCGGTCATCTGGGTGGCGATCGCCATCAACGCCTTCAACCGGGTGTCGATCCTGAGCAAGCACCCGGTGCGCGCGATTCCGGCACAGTGACGGCGCCGCGCCGGATCGCCTCGGTGATCAGGGCGCGGATCGCCGTGGCCACGGGGGCCGGCCGTTCCTGCATCGCGACGTGGCCGACGCCGGGGAGGGTGAGGAGGCGGGCGTCGCGGAAGGCCGCGTAGGCCCGGGGCGCCGTGCGGAAGGGGACGAGGGAGTCGTCCCGCCCGTAGACGAGCAGGGTGGGGGCGGTGACGCGGCGCGCCAGGTGCCAGGCGGAGGCCTCGCCCCGGCGCAGGAACGCGTGGACCACCGAGCGCACGCCCTCGGCCAGCATGTCCTGCGCGTACGGCAGTTCGGCGCGGCGTCGGCGCTCGTGCGCCTCCACCGACCGCTGTTCGGTGCCGACGAGGCCGGGGTTCGCGTAGATCAGGCGGTAGAGGTCGTCCAGTTGGCGGTCGGGGCTCTGGGCGGCCAGCAGGCGGGAGTGCAGGCGCGGCGCGCCCGGCAGGCCGAGCAGGGCCACCCGTAGGGCCGGGGCGGGCGGGAACGTCGGCAGCACCGGCGAGATGAGCGTCAAGGAGCCGACCAGGTCGGGCCGTTGGGCGGCGAGGCGCAGTGCGATCAGGCCGCCGAGCGAGTTGCCGACCAGGTGCACGCGGTGGTGCCCGGTCCGGTCGAGGTGGTGGGCGACGGCCGCGGCCTGGCGTTCGACGGTGACGTCGCCGTCGGGCGGGGGTGCCGACCTTCCGAAGCCCGGGAGGTCGAGGGCCAGGCAGTGCGCCGAGGTCCGCAGCAGGTCGATCAGGTGGGCCCAGTTGTGGGTCCAGCCGCCCAGTCCGTGCAGGAAGACGGCGGTGCCGGCGGCCGGAGCGGGGCTGCGGACGTACTCGGCGGCGAGGGGGTGGTGCATGGTGGTCCGTGGTCCGTTCCTTGGGTGTGGTGCCGCCGTTGACCGCCTGTCGGCCCGCTCAGCGGTGCAGGGGCTCGGCCGTCCCGGTGCGGGCGAGCCGGTAGTGCTCGACGAGGCGGTCGCCGACCGTCTCCCAGCTGCGCTGCGTCGCCGCGGCACGGCCCGCCTGCCCGAAGGCCGCCCGCAGTTCGTCGTCGTGGGCGAGACGTTCGACGGCCTCCCGGAACCCGTCCGCCGCGCCGGGTGGGACGAGGAACCCGGTGTGCCCCGGGTGGACGAGGTCGAGCGGTCCGCCGGCCGCCGGGGCGACGACGGGCAGCCCGCTCGCCATGGCCTCCTGGAGGGTCTGGCCGAAGGTCTCGAACGGCCCCGCGTGGACGAAGGCGTCGAACGAGGCGTAGAGCCGGGCGAGTTCGTGCCCGGACCGGAGGCCCAGGAAGACCGCGTCCGGGAGCGCGGCCTCCAGCCGGGCCCGGCACGGGCCGTCGCCGACGACCACCAGCCGGACCCCCGGGATGCGGGCCACCTCCGCCAGCCGGTCGACGTGCTTCTCCGGCGCCAGCCGCCCGACGTATCCGACCAGGACGTCTCCGGGGCGGCCGAGGCGCCGGCGCAGGGTCTCGTCACGGTGGCGGGGGTGGAACCGTGCGCAGTCGACGCCGCGTGGCCACAGGTGGACCCGGGGGACGCCGTGCGCCACCAGGGCGCGCAGCGAAGCCCGCGACGGTGCCAGCGTCCGCGCCGCCAGGGAGTGCACCCGTCGCAGCCGCCACCAGGCCAGCCGGGGCCCGGCCGCGCCCAGCGCCGGCAGGTAGGTCCTGGCGTAGGCGGCCAGATCGGTCTGGTAGACCGCCACGGACGGGACCCCCGCCCGGGCGGCCGCCGCGGCGCCGGCCGCCCCGAGTGCGAACGGGCTGGCCAGGTGGACCACGTGCGGGCGGTGCCGCTCGATGGCGTCGGCCACCCCGCGCCCCGGGAGCGCGACCCGCACCTCCGGGTAGCCGGGCAGGGGCACCGACGGGACGCGGACCACCTCGTAGCCGTACTCCGGGTCGCGGTGCGGGTCGCCCGCGTGCCGTCGTGCGGCTCGCGCGGCCGGTGCCCGCACGGCGGGTGCCACCACCACCGGGGTGTGGCCCCGGGCGACGAGGTGTTCGGCCGTCCGGAGGACGCTGTGGGCGACACCGTTGAGCTGCGGGGCGAAGGACTCGGTGACGATCAGGACGCGGAGCCGTTCGCCGCCGGGGGCCGGGCCGTCCGCGGTGCGCGCCGCCGGCCCGGACAGGACTCCGCTCACCGCGCCGCCGCCCCCGCTTCGGGCGCGGCCTGCGGCTCCGGGGCGGAAGGCAGGGCCGGTGGGGCCGTCGGCCGGGTCGGCTCCGGGGCGGAAGGCCGGGCGGGCGGGCCCGGCTGTGCCGGGTCGGCGGGGAGGGAGCGGCCGACGGCCCGCAGGTCCCGCAGGATCTCCCGCAAGCAGGCGAGCGGGCCCGCCTCGCTGTACGGCACGCCGATCTGCTCGCAGTAGTCGCGCACGATGCGCGAGGCGGGGCGCAGCGCCGCCACCGGCATGGCCGGGAAGAGGTGGTGCTCGATCTGGTAGCCGAGGCCGCCGAAGAGGAAGTGGACGAACCGGCCGGCCCGCAGGTTGCGCGACGGCAGCACCTGCCGGCGGAGGAAGTCGGCGCGCTCCGCGTCCGGGCCGATCATCGGCATGCCCTTGTGGTTGGGCGCGAAGATGCACCCCAGGTACACGCCGAGGACCGCCCCGAACAGCACGGCGAAGGCCAGCGCCTGGAGCGGTGCGAGGACGACGGCCAGGAGGGCCACCGCCAGCGCGTAGTGCAGCGCGGCGAGCGTGCGCTCCAGGGCCGGGTACCGGACGGTGCCGCGGGTCAGGGTCACGCAGGTGGCGACGAGCAGGCCGAGCGCCTGGAGGGACAGCAGCGGGAAGAACAGTTCCGCCTGGTACCTGGCCGCGAGCCGCCTCAATCCCCTTGTGCGGTAGGCCTGTTCGGTGGTCCGGGCGAAGAGGAGGGAGTCCGCGGCCGGGTCGTGGCCCTCGCGGTTCGGGTGCGCGTGGTGCCGGTTGTGGTCGCTCACCCACCACCCGTAGCTCATGCCGACCACGAGGTTGCCCAGCACGATGCCCGCCAGGTCGGTCGCCCGCCGGCCGGCGAACACCGCGTGGTGGGCGACGTCGTGCCCCAGCAGCGCCAACTGGCCGAGCACGAAGGCGAACAGGGGCGCGAGGCACAGTTGCCACCAGGTCGCGCCGAGCGCGACGAACCCGGCCAGGAGCAGCGCCAGGGCGGTGAACAGCCCGGCGCTCCGGCCCGCGTAGTACAGGGGACGCCTGCGCAGCAGGCCGGCGTCGGAGACGCGTCGGTGCAGCTCGGCGAAGTCGCCGCGCCGGGTGGTCCCGGTGGGCGGGGTGTCCTGGACGGTCATGCCACCATTCCGGTCTCGGGTCGCTCCGGTCGCTCCGGTCGCTCGTTCCCGCCGCGCCGCGAGGCCCCGGGCAGGGTGGCGTCAGCCTTCCGCATCCGGACCGCCGTTGTCGCGGCGCTTCGCCGTGTCGCGGCCGGACGTGGCCCGATCGGGTGGCGGCGGGCCCGGCTGGTCCGTCGTGCGTCCGATCACCGTTAGCCCGTTCGCCCGGTCACTCCTGGCGACCCCAGGTGTTGCGGACCGTGACCGGGTGGGTGAGGGTCGCGCTGGGGAATCCGTGCGGCGCCGACGGCTTGCGGCCGCCGCTGACCTGTCAGGAGCAACGGATGTCGCGCGTCTCCCGGCGCCGCGCCATGTGCGCGGTGCCGCTCGCCTGCCTCGCCCTCACCGGCCCGCCCGCTGGAAGAGCCCCCGCCGTCGCGAAACCGGCGGCCTCGGCCGTCGCCGAATCAGCGTCCCCGGCCGCCGCGGCCCGGCCCCGTTACGGCCAGACGCCCGGTTCGTACTCCTCCTGGACCATCGCCGGCGACACCGTCCTCACCGAGGTCACCTTCCGCAACACGGTGGTGACCACCCCCGGCGACGGCGACGTCTTCTGGTCGAGCCAGTTCAACTTCGACGGGAACCTCTCCTACATCGGCTTCCAGGACAAGCAGCAGAACGACGGCCTGTTCAACTGGTCCACCTGGGCCGATACCGAGCTCCAGTTCGTCGACGGCACCCAGGGTTCGCACTGCTGGAACAGCACCGGCGAGGGCCAGCACCTCCAGTGCGCCAACAGCACCGTCAACCAGGGCCGCCCGGTCACCGGTCACACGTACGCCTTCCAGGTCCGGATCGACCCCGCCACCCACTGGGTGACGGCCACCGTCACCGACGAGACCGCCGGTACCTCCTTCGTCCTCGGCTCGGTCCTGCTCCCCGAGTCGCAGCAGATCAGGCACGACTGGGACAGCTGGGTGGAGTACTTCGACTGGAACAGACCCGCCTTCGTCTGCAACGACAACGCGTACTCCGCGAACCGATGGGGCCCGATGACCGGCAACGGTGACACCCTCACCGCCACCAACACCGGCACCTCGACCAGCGGCGCCTGCGACGACATGATCCGCCAGCGGAAGCAGCCCGACGGCACCCTGCTCACCGAACTCGGCCTCGGCCAGTCCGCCCGCTGGCCGCTCCGGTTCGCCAACGGCGCCTGCCTCGACCGCGGCGGCACCAACGGCGCCATCAGCTACGGCTGCGCCACCACGCCCAACGCCAACCAGCTCTTCGTCTTCGCCCGCGACGGCAGTCTGCACACCGCCCAGGGCAACGAGTGCCTGGCCGCACCCGCGGCCGTCGGCGGCCAGGTGGTGCGCGCCGCCTGCGACGGCTCCGCGGCCCAGCGGTGGAGCTACGACGGTGCGCGCCAGGCCGTGGTCAACCCCGCCGGCTGGGCGCTCACCTCCAGTACCGCGGGGCGCAACGGCGACCCGGTGACCGCGCGGCCTGCCGACGGCAGCCCTGAGCAGACCCTCGCCGCGGTCGTGCGGACGGATGCCTAGCCTTGCTGTCCCGTGAGGTCGGGGGTCACCGGGGTGCGGCGGTCCGGCGCAGGTGGCGGCTCACGTCGCCGACCAGCGTGAGGCGGACCCGGCGCTCCGCGAACTGCCACTGGCCGCCCCGGAGTTCGAAGCGGTCGTGGTAGCGGCCGGCGGCGATGGGCTGCAAGGGGAAGTCGGGCAGGGCCTGGAGGACGGTGACGTACGAGCGCGCGACGGCCGTGCCCGACGCCTCGTCGACCTCGACGGCGAGGTTGGTGGTGACGTGCTGGGTGCGCGGGGTGCCGTCGGCGTGGACGATCAGGGTGCTCCGGAACATCCGCTCGATCGCGTCGCGCCCGCGCACCGGTTCGCCGCTGCCGGTGAAGGTGGCGTCGGCGAGGAGGGCGCCGAGGCCCGCGAAGTCGCCGTCGTCGACGAGTTCGGCGTAGCGGGCGATCAGGTTCTCGACGGCGCGGTGGCTCTCCGCCGTCGGGTCGGTGGCCGGGCGGGCCGATGCGGGCATGGTCTTCTCCGGGCGGGACGGGTGGAATGGGTGGGACGAGCAGGACGGGTGGCCGTGGATGGTGAGGCGCCCGTGGAACGGGAAGCGGAGTGGGGAGTCGGGCGGGGCGCCAAACCACACCCCCGGGGCCCGGTGGGGCGCCCGAATGGGGGGGCGGCGTGCCAAAAAACTATCCCCCCCCCCCCCGGGTCA
>NZ_JBHVPH010000021.1:0-101426 GCF_042887425.1 Kitasatospora sp. NPDC057940 | reverse complement strand
GCGGGGGTGTATGGGGGCGCACGAGCAGTCGGGGGGGCGGGGCCTGGGGCGCCCCCGTTGCACGGGGACCCGGAGTGGTATGTCGCCCGGGCCGAATCCCCACTCCACGGGCTCCGGTAGGGCCTCAGTACTGGCGGGACTGCTTCCAGAAGACGTAGCCGCCCCAGGCCGTCGCGACCAGGTAGGCGCGGTAGGCGTCCATGATGAGCCGCGGGCCGTACGGCGAGGTGAAGCTGTTGGACTCGCGCACCCAGCTGCCGCGCGCGCCGGCGTCCGAGATGTCCTCCATGTGCAGCAGGCCCGTTCCCTGCTCCCGGATGGCGACCTGGCCCCAGCCGTTGGGCGTGATGCCGATGGCCGGCTGCGAGTCGGTGAGGACGCCGTCGAGGATCGAACGCCCGTACCACTGCTGGGACTGGTAGTTCGCGCGGATGACGTTCACCCGGTTGTCCGTGCCCCGGTAGGCCAGCAGGATGTGGTTGTTGTTGGGGCTGAAGGCCAGTGACGGCGAGGAGTCGCTGGTGGCGCCGAAGGTGCGGAGCGGGACGTCCCAGTAGTTGCCCGGGATGTTGAAGGTCATGCCCCAGATCTCGTTGCTGTTGGCACCGTGGTAGGCCATGTACACGTTGTTGTGGGGCAGGGCGACGGCGGCCACGGGGCGGCCGTCGTTCGTCCGGGCGTCGTTCCCGACCTGGCGCCAGTCGCCGATCTGCAGGTACCGCTGGCCGTTGTTCCCCACGTTCACCCGGAGGATGCTGAAGAAGATGAACCCGTTCGTGCCGGTGTGGAACAGCATGAACTGGGTCCCGCCCACGTAGACGACCTGCGGGCTGGCGTTGGTCTGGCCGGCGAGCGTCATCGGCCGCCCGTGGTCGAGCGACAGGTACATGTTGGCGTTGTCGGCCCCGCGCCACACCTGGATGAGGTCACTGTTGTCGGCGCGCGCCTCGCCCATGATGCCGCTCGCCGCGACGGGGACGTTGTCCTCGATCTCGTTGGCCCACCTGGTGCTCTCGCCGGGCGCCACGGCGTACGCCGAGGAGTTCGAGAACATCAGGACGGCGAGCGCGGTCGTCACGGTGACGGCGGCCAGGCGCCACTTGGTACGTATGGAGTTCATGGGGATTCCTCGGAGGATCGACCCGTGGGGACGGGGGAGTGGGGACGGGAGGCCGGGGCGATGGGCGTCCCGGCCGTCGAAACCACAGTGATCCACTCGGCGCATGCGCAGCATCAGTCATCTGACTGTCAACTGTTCAACAGTCATGAGTGGGAAGCATGGCCGCCGACGTCCCGCGGCACTGTCGGTCACAGCGGCGGGCGGATCCGGATAATCGCTGGTCACACCGTCCGTGGCGGGCTAGCCTCGCTGCTCGTGACTGACTGGTACAAGATCTGCTCCGACGCATGTGCGGTGCCCCCGGGCGGCGATCTGGACGAGCTCACCGCAGAACTGGCGGAGTGTCTGCGGGATCCGGACCCGGAGGTGCGCGACGGCTACCCGTACGTCGTGCTGCGGACCTGGATCGAGCGCGACGTCATCGACGGCGACCGGCGGCTCCGCCTGGGCGATGACATGGCGGCCCGCTTCGCGGCCGGTTCGCCGATTCAGGCCCGCACGTTCGCGCCGCTGGTCCTGGACATGATCGTCAGCCGCGGGGACCTCCGGCAGGAATGGCTGGACGCCTTCGTCCGCTGGTACCCGGCGGAGGGCGATCTGCGCGGCCACGACGCGCAGTTGGGCTGGCTGCACGCCGTGGCGCACGGCGCCGACCTGCTCGGTGCCCTCGGCCGCCACCGCGAGGTCGAACCGGTCGAGATGCTGGACCTCGCGACCGCGCGGCTCCTCGCGCCCACCGACCACCTGTACGCCGAACGGGAGGACGACCGGCTCGCCCGTGCGATCGCGCTGACCCTCACCAACCCGAAGCTCACCGCGGACCAGTCCGTCGCCTGGCTCGACGGCATCGGCGCCGACTTCCGGGCCGTGCCCCGGGGCACCACCCCGACGTACGTGTCCAACGCGCTGCGCACCCTGCGGATGCTCTACCTCCTCACCGACCTCGGCGTCCCGCCGCAGCCGGGGCAGCCGCGTCGCCAGGTCCCGCATCGCGACGCGGTCAAGCGGCGGCTCGTCGAAGTGCTGGCGGACGACGCGAAGTCCGTCGGCTGACAGCCCCGCGCCGCGAGCCGCCCGGCCTTCCGCGCCGTCGCCCGTGCTGCCCTCGCCCCGCTACCGGATCGTCTTCTCGACGATCGCGTGGTCGGGGAAGGCTTCCAAGCAGGAGGGCAGGCGCGTGCAGGGGGTCCGGAGAATGGCCGCGGCCGCCGACGCCGTTCTGGAACCGGGCGACGCCGACCGCGGCCACTCTCGCTACGGAGCGTCGGGCGTCACTTGCACAGGGTGGAGTCGACGAGAGCCAGGGCATCGGAGGGGCCCTGCTTGGTGGGCTCCCTGTCGGAGGTGACGGCAACCGTGACGGCATGGCCGTCATCGGCGACGCCGGTGCGCGACATGTACCCGGGGATGTCACCGCCGTGCCCCCACATCAGACCGCCGCAACTCAGCGGCGTGCTGATCACTCCCAGCCCGTACCGGGCACCGGTCCACAATCCGCGGGGGACCTCGACGGTGGTCCGCATCTGGGCGAGCTCTGCGGGCTCCAGGAGCTTGCCGCCGAAGAGGGCGGAGAAGAATCGGTTCAGATCGCTCGGGGTGGCGATCACCTGCCCGGCGGCCCAGGCCCAGGAGGGGTCCAACTCGGTGACGTTGTCCAACGGCCCCCCGGGCTGCGCGAAGTAGCCCTGGGGGTGTGCCTCCCGGATGCTCTCGTCGCCCGCACCGGGGAAGTAGGTGTGGCGCAGTCCGATGCGTTCGATGATCCGGTGGGTGATCTGCTCGGCCAGCGGACGGCCGGTGACCTTCTCGACGATCAGGCCGGCCAGGATGTAGTTGGTGTTGCTGTACATCCAGCTGGTCCCGGGGGCGAACACCGCCTTGTGCGCCAGCGCCAGGTCGATCAGGGTGCGGGGCTGGAGGTAGGTGTGGCGCTCCGCGCCGACGAAGTCGCCCAGGTAGTCGACGTAGTCGGGCAGTCCGCTGGTGTGCTGCAGCAGCTGACGTACCGTGATGTTGCGGCCGTCGATGCCCTCGCCGCGGACCAGGTTCGGCAGGTACTGCTCGACCGGGGCGTCGAGGGCGACCTTGCCTTCGCCGACCAGTTGCAGGACGACCGTGGCGGTGAACGTCTTGGTGTTGCTCCCCGCCCGTACCTGTCCGTCGACCGGCACCTTCTTCCCGGTGCTCAAGTCTGCGACGCCAGTGGCGTAGTTGCGGGTGCGCCCGTCGCGGCCGAGGTCGGAGGCCAGGGCGGCGGGGTACTTGTCGTCGTGCACCAGGCGCTCCAGGCCTTGCCGCACGGCCTCACCGGGGTTGCGGGGCTGCGCCGCGGACGCGGGCAGAGCGCCTCCCACGGCCAGACCGGTGGCGGCAATGACCACCATCATCGCGATCCCTCGCCGCGGCCCGGACGACGAAGTGCGGGCACGTCGAAACGAGTGAGAACGATCGGTCATGGGGGGAACCCTCCTTGTGCACCCTGCCGGGTGCATCGGTAATTCGTATGCCCCCAGCCTGGGCGTTCGAGATCCACCGATCCATCCGGGCAGCAGGCCCATGGGTGAGGGGGATAACCCCCGGTCGGGACCTGATGGACCTCCTTTTCGGGTCCAGCTGTGGAAGGCCTCGGTGGTCCTGGCCGCACTTCGCGCCGGCGGTTGGCGGGAGGATTTAAATATGATCCTGCCGCCGACGTCAACGCGCCTGGTGTGTCGGATAGTTGTGGTACGTTCCGTGACCTAACCACAAATAGGTGACCCCGGCAGCGCGCCAACGCTCCGGGGTCCGGCAACAGGAGCGAACCTCCCGATGCGCGTCCATCGTAGCGCCCACGTGCGCGATTTCACCGTGCTGCCCAACACCATGCTGCAGTACCGGCGGCTGTCCTACACCGCTCGCGGTCTGCTCGCCGATCTCCTCTCCCGCCCGGACGGCTGGCGCGAGGACGGCCGGCACATGGCCGACACCAGCCCCCAGGGGCGCAGCGCCATTCGCAAGGCGCTGAAGGAGCTGGCCGCGGCGGGCTTCTACCGGGTCGAGAAGATCCGGTTGCCCGACGGCACGATCATCACCGAGACCCACGTCCACGACACCCCGCAGCCGATGCCGCCGGGTGCCAACCGTCCGGCCCCCGGCGAAGGGACCACCGGCGGAGCTGACGCCCTGGTAAAGAACCCGGTGAAAGAACCCTCCCTCCCCTCCCTCCCCTCCCTGCAGTCCCGAGAGCCCGGCGCCGCCCCGGGGACGGCGAGGGGGGAGGGGGACTCCGAAGAGGACGCGCCGGACGAACAGCTCCGTGAGGCGGTCGCCACCCTGTTCCGGGTCATCCGCCCCGAACCGCGCCTGCGCCTGGGCGAGGCCGAAGCACGTGAACTCGCGCCCCTGGTCGCCCAGTGGCTGGAGCGCGGCAGCACGGCCGCCGACCTCGCCCGGGCCCTGCTGCCGGGCCTGCCCGCCCCCGTGCACTCGGCGGTCGCGGTGCTCCGCTACCGCCTGGAGCGCAAGATGCCGCCCGCCCGGGCCGCTGCACGGCCCGCAGCGGCCCGCTACGCCGAGTGCGGCCAGTGCCACGACCCGGTGGTCCGACCCGGCATCTGTCGCGCGTGTGCGGGCCTCGTCAGCCGCCCTGCGGGCGACCGCAGCACGACGGGAATCGCCGCCGCAGGAGCAGCGCGGGTCCGGGCCGCGCTCGATGCCGCCAGAGCCGCCGCACGGGCACCGGCCGCCGTCGCGGCCAGGTGAAACGCCGGCCGGTTCCGGACGGGGCGGAACCGGTATTCGGGCCGTGCGGGCCGGGCACTCGTCGGGCGACTTCTGGGCTGGCATCCGGGTGAAATGGGGCGGAGTCGCCTGGCGCGAATGGAAGCCGGGTACGACGCTGCCAGAATGCAATTTCCCTGAAGGCCACCTGCACAGGCGGTGCCGCCGGACAGCTGGAGCAGAACATGCGAATCATTCGACCACGCAACAGTCCGGAAGAAGCGGCCCGTGGAGGTGCGGGGCGTTTTCCGTGGACGCTGATGTACCACTCGGTGGCGTCGACGAGTGAGGATCCCTATCTGATTACCGTCGACCCTGCGCGCTTTCGCCGCCAGCTGCGCTGGCTGTCCGCCCGCGGGCTGCGCGGGGTGTCGGTCGGCACCCTGATGCGCTCGCACCGGGGCGGCAGCGCGGCGGGCATGGTGGGGCTGAGTTTCGACGACGGGTACCGCGACTTCGTGGAGGAGGCCATGCCCGCGCTGGCCGAGTACGGCTTCACGGCGACGGTCTACGTCGTGGCCGACCGGCTGGGCGGATACAACGACTGGGACCAGCAGGGTCCGCGCAAGCCGCTGATGACGGCGTGCCAGGTCCACGAGGCCGCCGCCGCCGGGCTGGAGATCGGCTCGCACGGGCTGACGCACCGGCGGCTGGCGGGCCTGGGCGCGCGGGAGCTGGCGGCCCAGGTCGCCGACAGCCGTCGCGTGCTGGAGGACCTGACGGGGCAGGAGGTCGAAGGGTTCTGCTACCCGTACGGTTCGCTCGACGCGGCCGCGGTGGAGGCGGTGGCGCAAGCCGGCTACGGGTACGGGTGCGCGGTCAGCCCCGGGGTCCACAGCGGGGTGTACGCGCTTCCCCGCTGCTACGTCGGTGACCGGGACGGGCCGCTGCACCTGGCCGCGAAGCTGGTGCGCGACCGCTGGCGGCGCTGACGGCCGGCCAGGATCTGTCGGCGACGAAAACCTGCCGGGCACCGCGGAGGGCGGTGCCCGGCAGGTCGGTGGTCGGGAGGCGGTGGCGGAAGGTCAGTGGGAGGTGGCGGCGGGTTCCAGGTGCAGCCAGGACTCGTGCCACAGCAGGGCGCAGCGGCGGTCGCAGCCGGTGGCGAGCGGCTCGCCGCCGCAGCGCAGGCCGTTGAGGATGAACCAGCGGCCCTTGGCGGGGTGCTGCCACCAGGCGAGGGAGCGGTGGCGCAGTTCGGTGGCGCTGTGGCGGGTGTCGGCGTGGAGCTCCATGCCCGGCTGGAAGGGGACGCCGTCCAGCCGCCCGTCGGGGTCGAGGGTGGCGTGGATCTCCGGGAGGCTGCGCACGGTCGCCCAGAGGGTGGCGGGCCGGGCGGCGGGGACCGGCGCGGGGGCGGGCTCCAGCCATTCGTCGCGGAACAGCAGGGCGCAGTCCAGCCCGCAGCCCTGGGCCCCGTCGGCGCCGTGGCAGGTGGCGCCGGCCAGGGCGACGGTGCCGGACAGGCGCCGAACGCGGTAGTGGTCGTCGATCATGCGGCGCACGATGCGTTCGACCTGGTAGACGCCGCCGCAGAACGACCACTGGCTGCGGGTGAACCACAGGCCGCGGTGACGGTCCTTGGCGTCGAGGGTGGCGCGCACCGTGGCCTCGTCCTTCACCCGGACCCAGTCCCCCTCGGTGAAGCGGGAGGGCCGGCCGGGCGTCGGGACGGCGGCGCGGCGCTCACGCAGGCCTTCGCGGACGATCCGGGCGCGGCGCACGACACCGAGCGGGGGAAGGTCGCGCAGGGGGAGGCTCTTGTACTGGCACCGGTTCGCAGCGGTTCCGCAGCGCAGCTCCGTGGTGCGGGTGAACCGTGATTCCTCGACGGCCATCAGTGAAATCCCATCGGGTCGGAGATATCGGCACAGGCTAGCGCACAGCGACTTTTCCGCGCTGGCCCGCCGGACCCTGTCGACACCATGTCGAGAGAAATAGCACTAGACGCATTAAGGGTCTTATGGAGTGAAAGATCGGCGTCGCCGAGGAATCCCCGTTCATGTGCGTGTAATGTTTCCCTCGTTGCCGCGGTGGAGTGGCTGAGTGGCGAGGCGACGGCTTGCAGGGCCGTTTAGATGGGTTCGATTCCTATCTCCACCTCTTCTTTCTGGCGATTTCGTTTCTGGCGATTTCGCCCGTATTTCATGGCCCGTGGATTGTCCGGGTTCGCGCTCTGATTCATGCGGAGGGTGCACCCGTCTTCTTCCGCGGGCGTGCCGGCTGCCAGTTGCCGGGCGCTGGTTGCCGGGCATGTCGGTGCCGTCCCCTAGGCTCTCGGTGACTTGAGAGACAGCGAAGGGGACGGCCGTGGAAGACCCGACGGGTATCGCAGCGTTGGCCGAGATCCTCCCCGCAGATCCCGGCGTCGATGAGCAGGTCGACTGGGCGGCGGCCGAGGCGCGTTGGGGCACGCGGCTTCCGCAGGACTACAAGGCCTTCATGTCGGTGTACGGGGGTGGTTCCTTCAACGATGTCTGCGTTCTGATGCCGCTCCCCAAGGAGTACATCCAGTGGGACCCTGGCACCTTCGAGGAGGAGACGGAGAACGCCCGCTACACCTGGGAGATGGTGGACGGCCAGGAAGGCCTCGACATCGACCCGGACCACATCCTCGCCTGGGGGGTCACCTCGGGCCCGGACATCCTGTGCTGGCTGACCACCGACCCGGACCCCGACAAGTGGCCCGTCCTGGTCTGCGGCCGCCACACCCGCGACGACTTCACCCTGTTCCCGTGCGGCATGGTCGAGTTCCTCCGTAAGCTGCTCCTCGACGAGTTCGACCCCTACCCGCTCAGCATCGACCTGCGCGACGCCTCACTCCGCTATGTGCACTGGTTCGAGCAGCAGCGCCAGTGGAAGGCCGGCCTCGACCCCGACAGTGGAGAGCCGCGGACGACGACCTTCTGAAACGGTGGCGGCGGGCAGTGGGAAGTGGGCGGATCGTGGGCTCCGGGGGAAGGTGTTGCGTAGCGCGGCCTACACTCTCCCGTTGTGGAAGCCGTGGAGTCAGTGATCCGCCCGGCGGTACCGGCCGACCTGGACGCCGTGGCCGAGATCTTCGCGCACTACGTCCGCCACACCGTGGTCACCTTCGAGGAGGCCCCGCCGCCGGCGGCCGCCTGGCACCAGCGGTTCGAGGACCTGGCCGGCCAGGGTCTGCCGTTCCTGGTCGCCGAACTGTCCGGTGAGGTCGTGGGCTATGCCTACGCGGCCCCCTGGCGTCCCAAGCCCGCCTATCGGCACACCGTCGAGAACTCGATCTACCTCGCTCCCGACCGGACGGGCCGGGGCCTCGGCGGTGCCCTGTTGGACGCCCTGCTGGCCGCCTGCGCCCAGACCCAGGTGCGCCAGGTGATCGCCGTCATCGCCGACGCCGGCACCGATGCCTCCGTCGCGCTGCACCGCCGTTTCGGCTTCACCGACGTGGGCCGGTTGGCCGCCATCGGCTACAAGCACGGCCGCTGGGTCGACACCGTGCTGATGCAACGATCGGTCGGCCGTGCGCTGGACGGCGAACACCCGGACCGAACGCGGGTTTGACCGGCAGGCGGCGCAGATGTGCCCGCTCGTCGCGTCGTTGTGGCGGCAGGGCCGGCCACCGCGCCGAGGATCCGTACACGGCGGGTGGCCGGTGGTGCCGGGCGGTGGTGTGACTGGTGTGGCTGTGTGTCAGCTGGTCAGGATGGCGGTGACCTTGTCGAGGACGTCGGGGTTCGTCAGGAAGTCGTTGTGCTTGAGGCCGGCCGTCTCGATGTTGGTGGCGCCGTTCAGCCTGGTGCTGGTGGTGGGGGAGATCTGCTCGTCCTTGGGGGACCAGAAGGTCGTGTACCGGGTGGGGCCCGGGGTCTCGGTGTCCTGGTTGAGGTGGCTGATGACCCACGAGTTGGGCGTCATGTCCTTGCATCCCTGGTCCCAGAGGGCACAGAGGTAGCCGAGGGAGGTGCCGTGGTTGGGGCCGGCCAGGGAGATCCAGTTCGCGACCTTCTGGTTGCCGCCGTCGAACTTGATGTACCAGCGGCTCGGCAGGCTGCCCAGGCTGTGGGCGACGATGTTCACCTTGTCCGCGCCCGTCTGGCTCAGCACGTTGTCGACGTACCGGGTCAGTTCGCCGGCCAGGACCTCGTTGGTCGACCGGGAGGTGTCGTAGCCCCAGGCGAAGGCCGGGACGTCCTTCGAACGGAGGCCGGTCATCAGGGTGCCCCAGACTCCGGGGTCCGCGTTGCGGCCGTGGATGAGGATGACGGGGATGTGTGCGCTGTCCGCGTGGGCCGGGACGGCGGCCACCGGTCCGGTCAGCAGGGCCGCGGTTATGGCGGCGGTCAGGGCGGTTGCGGCGGCGGTGGGGCGACGCATGTGTGCTCCGGGGTTCGTCGGCGGATGGACGGCACGGATCGCGGGGGCGCCCGCAGGACGGCGGGTGCCCCCGTGTCGCGCCAAGCGCATCATCGGTGACGGGGTGCCGAATCGGCGGAGAGCGTTCGACCTTCACTCGATCGGGTGAATTGCGGGCGCGGGTCGCACTCGTTCGAGGACCGTCCTCGATCAGCGGCCACCCACCGACGACGATCACCCCACCGGACGGCTGACCTGTTGGAGCTCGTTCGGCCTGGGCGGTGCGCGGGTGGTCAGGTCCTGGGGGTCGGGTGGAGCCAGTGCGGTCCTGTGGTCCAGCCCAGGAGGCGGCGGCCGGCGTCCGCGTCCGCGGCGCCGCCTCGGGCGGCCTGGCGCAGGCCGGCCAGGGCGGGGGCGAGACGGGCCGCGACGTGGGCGGGGTGGCGGGTGGCTTCCCCGTGCAGTCCGGCGATGACCCGGGCCTGAGCGGCGGGCTCGCACAGGGAGAGGTGGAACACCAGCTGACGCCACGCGTACGCCACGTCCTTGATGGTGGACAGCGGCCGCGGGTTGTCGTGGATCCGGGCCGTCGCGCGGCACACAGCGGTGAAGCTGCGCCAGGCCAGGTCGTCCCAGCCCGGCTCGGGGCTGATGCCGACCCGGGTGACCAGGGTCGCCAGGTTGTGGGTGGTGAGGATCTGGGCCTGCTCGATGATCTTCCCGTTGGACGCGATCGACCATCCTCCGGACACCTCGGCGCGCTGCGCGCACAGCTCGGTGAACCCGGGGGAGGAGCGGGGGCGTCGGCCTCGCGCCGGGGTCTTGCCCGCTTTACCCGCCTTGCTCGCCTTGTTTGCCCTGCCCGCCTTGTCTGCCTCGCCCGACTCGGCGGTCGCGAGGGCGTGGACGGCCGCGTAGTCGATGGCGTAGTAGCGCTCGTACAGCGTGCCGCCGAGCAGTTCCGCGGCGGCCCGGGCCGCCGCCAGGTACTTCGGGGTGAAGGTGCCCGTGAAGATGTCCGCTGCCAGTTCCTCCACGAACGGCGCGTCGAGTTCGGCCTGCCGGGCGAGCACGCCGAGTTCGCGCACCAGCGCGTTCGGCAGGAGCGTGCCGGGGAACGCCTGCACGGCCAGTTCGCCGAGCCGGCGCAGCGCGGTACGCGCGGGTGCGCGGCCGTCCTCGCCGACGCGGTGTCCGGCCACCGCCCGTACCCAGGGCAGTTCGTCGACCCGCACCTGCCCGGTGAGGTCGCTCAGGAGCAGCGAGCGGCGGTGGCGGAACGCCCGGTAGTTCGCCGCCATCAGGGTGCGCAGCGCCTCGTCCGGGTAGGACTGGGCGCCGACCACGGCGACGAGCTGCGGGACCAGTTCGGCCAGGACCTCGGCCGAGGGCACCATGCCGCGCTCCACGAGCGTGTCGATCGGGGCGCTGAGCGCGGCTTCCACCACCTGTCGGATCGCTGCGGGCACCGGGGTGCCTGCGGGGAGACGGGTGGTGTGGGCGGCAGAGGTCCCGCGCGCCTCGTGCGCCTCGCGCGCCGAGACGTCGGCGACCAGCGGGGCCACGTCGGTCACGCCCGTCTCCTGGGGCAGCCCGGAGAGGCGGCGCAGCACCAGCTGGGCGAGGTCGTGGTGCGAGGGCCGGGCCCCCTGCACGGCCTGGCGGGTGCGCAGTTCGGTGTGCCGGTCGGAGCCCGGTCGGCCGCGTCGGCGCACCATGGATGCCACCGCGTGCCGCAGCAGTCCGAGACGGCGCGCGTCCAGCGGCCGGCCCGCGGCGGTCTCCGCCAGGGCGCCGCGCAGGATGCCGAGGTTCTCCTTCGGGTCGCGGTGCTTGGTGCAGCGGGTGTGGGCCGCGGCGAGTTCCTCGTAGCGGCGGAGCAGCATCGCGCCGCGCTCCGTCCAGGTGCTGTCGGGCGTGCGCTCCAGCACCCGGTCGGCCTCGGCGGTCTCCAGCCAGTGGGCCAGCAGTTGGTCGCCGAAGGGCTGCCAGACGGTGAGCGCCTCGCGCTGCGCTTCCACGGCGGCGTTCGGCCGCCGGCCCGTGAGGGTCGTGACGGCGTCGCCGACCGTGCGCCGGTGCACCGACTCGGCGTCCGGCGCGGGCAGCGCGGACGGTCGGGGAGTGAAGCGCAGCCGGTCGGCGAACGGCTCCAGGGCGTCGACGAGTTCGAGCGCGCCGGCCGCGTCCCCGGCCCGTACCAGCCACGCCACCGTCAGCAGCGCCGCCTCCTCGGGCACGGCGGCTTCGTAGCGGCCGCTGTCGAGCAGGTCGTACAGCCGGGACAGGCCGGGCTCGGTGAGGCAGTACGCGAAGAGTGCCCCGCGCTCGGCCGCGACCCCGGCCAGGGCCGCGGCCTCGCGCTCGTACGGCTGGAGCGGGCCCTCGGCGCTCGCGGCGGACGTGGCGAAGCCGCCCCGTACGACCTCCGGCGTCACCCAGGCGGGCAGTCCGGCCACCGGGGTGCGCGAGCCGATGGCCAGCCGGCCGTCGGCGATCCCGGCGAGCACGGCGCGCCAGCGGGCGACCCGGGCCTCGGCGCTGCGCCGGGTCTCGGCGCCGGGGTGGTCGTCGGTGCGGGAGTCGGTGTTGTCGTCGGAGTGGGCCGTCGAGGTCAGGAACGCGCGGGCCAGGGTCAGTTGGCGCTGCGGGTAGTGCGCGGATATCGCGGCCCCGGTGGGGTGCTGCTGGTCAGCGTCATCGTCCATAGGCCGACGTGGCAGGTGCCGCCCCTGCGCCCTCCGGGTCCAGAGCCCGGTGCTCTGCTGCTGAGCTACACGTCGATGGGCGTGAGCCTATGTGTCAGGTCGGCGGCCGTGCAATGCACTTTCGCCGCCTCCGCCGGGCTCGCGGCGTAGCCTGGCGCTTCGGGTGTCCGACGGGGGGAGTCGCCGTGTCGATCGAGTTCGTTCGCCGCCTGGACGGTCTGGTGTACCACTTCCGGCCGGACGGCGTGTTCAACGGCAGGCCGTCGTACCGGCGGGTGGACCTGGACGTGTGGTGCCGGTGGCTGCCGGAGCGGGGCTGGTGCACCGTCGGCGCCGACGGGGCCGCCAACTCCGGGCCGCTGGCGGGGCGGACGGACGACCAGGAGCCGCTGCCTCCACTCGGCCCTTGGCGCAGTTGGAAGGCCGGCAAGTCGTACCTCTACGATCTGCGCCGCGTCGACGATCCGGGCGGTAGCGGTACCGCTGGCACTGATGGCACTGATGGCACTGATGGGACTGCTGGCGGCGCCGGCGTTACTGCTTGACAGGGTGCGTCATACTGTAACGCGCATCCCAGCAGCTCGGAGCACCACATGCACCCCTTCCTCGACCACCCCGGGCCGCTCGCCTTCGCGCACCGGGGCGGTGACCTCGGCCACCCCGAGAACTCGCTCGCCGCCTTCGCGGCCGCCGTCGCCCTCGGGTACCGCTACCTCGAAACGGACGTGCACGCCACCCGCGACGGCGTGCTGGTGGCCTTTCACGACACCCGCCTCGACCGGGTCACCGACCGCACCGGGGCGGTGGCCGAACTGCCCTGGGACACCGTCAGGCAGGCCCGGATCGGCGGCAGCGAGCCCGTGCCGCTGCTGGAGGACCTGCTCGACGCGTTCCCCCGGGCCCGCTTCAACGTCGACGTCAAGGCGGCGGCCGCCGTCGGGCCGCTGGTCGAGACGATCCGCCGGACCGGCGCCTGGGACCGGGTCTGCGTCGGCGGCTTCTCCGACAGCCGCCTCGCCGCCGTCCGCGCCGCCGCGGGCCCCCGGCTGGCCACCTCGCTCGGCCCGCGCGAGGTGGCCCGGCTGCGGCTGCGTTCGCTGGCCGGGCCGCTGCTGAGGGGGCGTGGGTCGCGGGACGGGGCGCGGTCCGGGGCGCCGTTCGCCGGGGTGTGCGCGCAGGTGCCCGAGCGGCACCGGGGCGTCCGGGTCGTCGACCGGGCCTTCGTGCGCGCCGCCCACCACCTCGGCCTCCAGGTTCACGTCTGGACTGTGGACGATCCCACACGGATCAGGGCTCTCCTCGGCCTCGGTGTGGATGGCATCATGGCCGATCGCATAGACGTCCTGCGGGACGTCCTCGGCGAGCGCGGCTGCTGGAGCGACGGCAGCACCGGCTCCAGCACGGTGATGGGATCCCCATGACGAGCACCACGGACAACCTGCCGGACCGCCTCCCGGACGATCTGCCGGACGGCCCGCCGGAGCGCGCGGCCGCCGCCGACGACAGCGCCCTGCGCCGGATACGGTTCGGCTGGTACATCAACGACTGGGCCAACGCCGCCTTCTCGGCCACCGTCCTGACGGTGTTCCTCGGCCCGTACCTGACGACCGTCGCCAAGAACGCCGCCGACGCGGCCGGCGACGTGCACCCGCTCGGACTGACGGTGCGCGCCGGGTCGTTCTTCCCGTACACGGTCTCCTTCTCCGTGCTGCTCTCGGTCGCGGCGATGCTGCTGACCGGCACGGTCGCGGACCGCACCGGGCGGCACAAGGAGCTGATGTGCGGCTTCGCCTACGTCGGCGCGGTCGCCACGATGGGGATGTTCCTCCTCGACGGCGACCGCTACCTCCTCGGCGGCGCACTGCTGGTGGTCGCCAACATCGCGTACGCGGTGTCGGTCGCCCTCTCCTACGCCTACCTCCCCGGCCTGGCCACCCCCGACGAGCGCGACGCGGTCTCCTCCAAGGGCTGGGCCTACGGCTACGCGGGCGGCGGACTGCTGCTGATCGCCAACCTGGCGCTGTTCCAGGGCCACGACGCGCTCGGCCTGTCCTCCGGCACCGCCGTGCGGATCTGTCTGGCCTCGGCCGGCCTGTGGTGGGCGTTGTTCACGATCGTCCCGATGCTGCGACTGCCCTCCCGGGCGGGCGCGGCCCCCGGCCGTACCCCGGTCGTGTCCGGCCCTGCCCCGGCTGCGCCGGACCGACCCACCGCCACGCCGGACCGGCCCGCCGCCGGCAGCCTGCGTGAACTCGCCCGCACCCTGCGCGGGATGCGTCAGTACCCGCTCACGCTGCTCTACCTGGGCGCCTTCCTCTGCTACAACGACGGCATCCAGACCGTCGTCTCCCAGGCCTCGCTCTACGGCAGCGAGGAACTCGGCATGGACCAGACCTCGCTGGTCGCCGCCGTGCTCCTGGTCCAGATCGTGGCGATCGGCGGCGCGCTGCTCCTCGGCCGGATCGCCCGCCGCTACGGCGCCAAGCGGACCGTCCTCGGATCCCTGGTCGGCTGGGTGGCCACCCTCGCCCTCGGGTACCTGATGCCCGCCCACCAGCCCGTCTGGTTCTTCGCCCTGGCCTGCATGATCGGGCTGGTGCTCGGCGGCAGCCAGGCGCTCTCCCGCTCGCTGTTCTCCCACCTCATCCCGGCGGGCCGGGAAGCCGAGTACTTCAGCGTCTACAAGGTCAGTGACCGCGGCACCAGTTGGATGGGCCCGCTGGTCTTCGGCCTCGCCTACCAGATCACCGGCAGCTACCGCTCGGCGATCATCTCCCTGCTGGTGTTCTTCCTCATCGGCTTCGTCCTCCTGCTGAAGGTCCCCGTCCGTCGCGCCATCGAGGCCGTCGGCAACCCCGTCCCCGAACGGCTCTGACGCCCCGGCCGGCGGCGCTCACCCGGTCGCCGTGGAGGGTTCACGAGCCGGGGAAGAGCCGGCCGAGGTGGTAGTGCAGGACCGCCACCGCGTCGTCCGCCGTCCGCTGGCCGAGGAGGACGCTCAGGCCCAGGCCGGCGGAGACCGCCAGGAGGACGACGGCCTCCTGGCGGGCGTCCGTGCGCGGATCGGTGTCCCCGGCCTGCCGGGCGGCGGTCAACTGGCCGACCAGGAAGTCCTCCATCTCGTTGGGCGCCGCGAGGAACGACTGCCCGGCGAGCGCGGGGTCGGTGATGGAGAGCACCGCGTACTCGGTGTAGACGAGGTGGAAGGTCCGGCTCTCCTCGTCCGTCGGCACGGACTCCAGCAGGACCGCCTCGACGATGTCGCGCGGTGAGGCCGAGGGCCCGGCCGCCGCCCCGGCGCGGTCGCGGACCCGTTCCGGGGTCTGTTCCTGGGCCCGTTCCTGGATCCGCTCCTGGATCCGTTCCTGGACCCGCTCCTGGATTCGCTCGCCCATCCGTGCGGCCAGGCGGGTGAGCGCCGCGAGCAGCAGCTGCTCCTTGGTGTCGAAGTAGTACTGCACGAGCCGCACCGAGACACCCGCCTCGATCGCGACGGACCGCATGGTGACGGCGTGCAGCCCGGTGTCCGCCGCCGTGCGCAGCAGGGCGTCGATGATGTGGGCCCGCCGCTCCTCGTGATCCACCAGCTTCGGCATCGGGTTCCTTCCAGACGTTTTTATGGTACAAACATACCATCAAGTGCTGCTGTTTCGTGCATTCCGAGCACCGGGAGGGACCATGACCAGGACCAGCGTCGGACACTTCGTCAGCGAGAAAGCCCGAACGAAGTTCCTTGAGGCCTACGACCGCGCGATGGAGCTGTGGCCGGCCCCCCGCCGGGAACTCGATGTCGAAACCAGCTACGGCACCGTCCACGTCCACCACTACGGACCCGAGACCGGCGAACCGATCGTGCTGCTGCACGGCCACGCCGGACACCCGTCCAACTGGTACCCGCAGATCGCCGCCCTGGGCGAACACCACCCGGTCTACGCGATCGACACGCTCGACGACCCCGGCCGCAGCGTCCAACGCGCTGTCGCGGCCGGCTCCGAGGAGAACGCGGCCTGGCTCGGCGAGGTCTTCGCCGGCCTCGGACTCGACCGCATCCACCTGGTCGGCCTCTCCTACGGCGGCTGGCTGACCCTCAACCAGGCCATCCACGCACCCGAACGCCTCGCGTCGATCGCACCGATGGACCCCGGCGGCATCGAGAAGGTCCCCGCCCGGTTCTACGCCCACATGATCGGCGGCCTGTTCGGCATGCTCGCCCCGCGCCCGCTGCGCCCCGCGCTCGGGCGTCTGCTCGCCAACCCCGCACTCAGCTCGCCGCCCGAGATGATCGCCCCCCTGATGCTCGGCATGCGCAGCTACAAGCCGAACACCCGCCCCGCCGCCAGGCCGTTCACCGACGAGGAACTGAGCTCCATCCGCCTGCCCACCCTCGTCCTGCTGGGCAGGCGCAGCGCCCTGCTCCGCCCGCGCCACGTCCTCCAGCGGGTCACCGCGCTGATCCCGGGAGTCCGGGCCGAGATCGTGCAACGAGCCGGCCACGGCCTCAACCTCGAACGCCCCGACCTGGTCAACGAACACCTGCTGCAGTTCATCACCTCCTCCCGGCAGGAAACCCGGAGCTGACCGGCGGCCTCCACCGCCGGGTTGGTGCGTGACGGCGGGCCGTCGCGGCTGAGCCCGCGAGTCCTTTCGCGGGCTCACCTGGGCGAGTTGCCCGAGGTGAGCGACGCCGTACGCGAGTTGCTCACCCGCTGACACACGCCGCGAAAGCCGCAGGACCCGCAGGATCTGCAGGACTCGCAGAAGGGCTGCCCTCGTCGGGGCGGCCCTTCTGCTTGTGGGAGGGGTCTGAGCACGGTGTTCGCCGACCTGCGGCCGTGGCCGGGGGGAGGCGGGGTCGCCCGGGCGGTCTGCTGCTTGTCGTGTGGGTCGGCGAGGGCTGCTCCGCTACCGGCGTGGGCCGTAGCTCCAGTAGTGGTCCGGGTAGTTTCCGCACGGGTACTGCATCAGTGGGGCGCGCGGGGCGGTGCTGCCGTAGGAGACGGCGAGACACTGGTGGCTGTTGCCGTTGACGAGGCGGATGCCTTTCGGCCACTTCTCGATTCTCCAGGACTGCCCGGGGTCGCTGCTGCACGCGGACTGGATCACCTGGGCGGCGGCTTCGGTGCTGGAGTCCTTGACGGAGAGGCACAGGGCACTGTTGTAGCTGACGAGCCGGTAGTAGGTGTTGCCTTCGGCGTCCGTGAAGGTCTTCTGGCTCTCCCAGAAGTGGTCGGGGTAGTCCCCGCAGGGGAACTGCTGGGCTTCCTGGCCTTCCTCCCGGGTGCCGCCGGATGTGGACACGCACTGCAGGCTGTTGCCGTTCTTGATCGCGACGGGCCCCGTCGGCGGGACCATCGGGGCGCCGCCGAGGCGGTCGGGCGTCCAGGGTTCCGTCGTCGGCGGCGGTGCGGCGCTGGGCGGCGGCGAGGACTTCATGGGCGTGCGGTTCCCGTCCGAAGGGGAGGGGGCGACGGATTCCGGCGGGGTGCTGGATCCCACGGTGGGGGTCGGCGTGCCGGCCGGTGCGGGTACCAGCGGCGCGATCCCCGGTCCGGCGGTCCGAGGGTCGGCCGGTGAGGCGGGCGGCGGGGCGGTCGGTGGGACGGCGGGTGAGGCGGTCGGTGAGATGGGCGGTGAGGCGGTCGGCGGCGTACTGGGTGCCGACGGCGGGGGGCTGTCCCCCGCCGGTGCCGAGGGGGCTGCGCCCGCGCCGGCCGCCCGGGCGAGCGCGTCGACGGGGGCGGGCGCCGCGCCCAGCCGTATGCCCACCAGCACCCCGGCCAACACCAGTGCCACGGCCAGGAGTGCCGCCGTCGCCCCCATGGCCGCACCGGTCCGGGCCGTACGCCGCCGCGCGTCGGAGGGCTCTCCCCGCAGTGGCCCCACGAGTGGCGGTCCGATGACCGTGGGGCCGATGACCGCGGGGCCGGCGGGCGGGGGGCCGAGCGTGAGCGGGCTGGTCGGCGGATTGTCCGGGGCCCGGACCAGTTCGCCGCGGACAATCCCGGACCCGGCCGCGGTGGGCCGGACCATCCGGCTCACCTCCCGGCACTGGTCGGCCAGTGCCTCCCGCACCTCCACGAGGTCGGCTTCCAAGCGGCGCAGCACCGGCAGGTGCGCCTGGACCCCGCCGTCCACCACCAGCTCCGCTCCCGGCTGCTGACCACCGTCCTCCTGGATCCGTGCCCGCTCCTGGTCGACCAGGAGTCCGACGGTGTCCTCCTCCCAGCCCGCCGTCTGCTGCGCCTGGCGCGCGTCCTCCCTGATGCGCCGCACCTCGGCCAGGCAACGCGTCGCCTCCCGCAGCCGGGAGCGTCGCGACTGCGCCGCGTACCCGCCGTCCGAAACCGGTCCGCCGGGATCCTCCCCGTCCTCGGTGCCGGCGCTCAGCTCACCCCGCAGTTCGGCCACGATCGCCACCAGCACGCGGATCAGTTCCTCGGCCTGGGCCACGCCCGCCTCGGCCTGGCGCTGCGCCTGCCGGGCCCGTTCCAGGGCCTGCCGCGCGGCCGACCGCCCTTCCGCGGGCGAGGGGGCCGTCCCGGCCGCCGCCCGGCCGGCCTGCTCGTGCAGGGCGCGGGCGCGGACGAGCAACACCGCTCGGGCCTGCGGGTCCACCGGGCAGTCGTGGACCAGCCGTTCGAGCAGGTGCCACGGAATGTCCTTCTCCGCGGAGCGGTACTCGCTCCAGCTGGTCTTGCCGGCCGGGTACCGCTGAGCGAGCTCGCGGACCGTGGCCCCGCCCGTCACCTCCCGTACGAACCGGGCCAGGGCGTTCGCCTGTTCCGTCTCTCCCTTGAGCTGTCCTTGCGGTCGTCCAGCACTACCCACCGTGCCTCCTGTCCTGTCCGACCCTTTGTCCGGTCCTGTCCGGCGGCCGAAGCGGGATTGTCCGCCGCTCACCTGGGCCGTATCGGTTTTTTGTTGATGGACAATCAAATAAGCCCGCACGGTGGAGTCTCCATCGGATCTTCGGACACTTCAAGGTCCCGTGACGCGGCTCCCCACGGCGGCGTTCCGGGCCGGGACCCGAAGACGGAGCCGGGGGCCGACGGCACCACCGCCACGAACGGGGAACGTGGCGACACCGGTGGAGCGGTCCCTCGTATCCCATCGCACCGAAACGCAGCCGGACCGGGATCCGTCCCGCCCCGGGGCGTTCATACTTCAGGAGGAAGACCATGAAGACTCGACGCATCCTCACCACCCTGCTGCTCGCGGGGACGATGGCCACCGCGACGCTGGCCGTGTCGCCCGCCGCGCAGGCCGCGCCGAACAACCCGAACTGCCTCGGCGCCAGGGCCTTCTGCCTCTGGTACAACGCCAACCAGAGCGGCTCGGTGGCCGGTTGGGACCTGAGCACCGGGTTCAAGGGCTTCGACAACCTCGCGAACGCCGGCGCGTTCCTGACGGCCGGCCCCGGGCAGGGCACCGCGGTGAAGAACAACGCGGCCTCCGCCACCTACCAGTACCCGGGCCACTGCAACGGCAGCGTCCAGGTGTTCTACAACGAGAACTGGTCCGGGCCCTCGGACCTCATCGTGGCCTGCGGCAACGCCAACCTGGTGAAGACGAAGAACGAGGACGCCTCGTTCCTCGTCAACGGCTGACCGCAGCAGCACCCCGCCGGGCCGTCCGACTGGTCGGACGGCCCGGCGGCGCAGAGATTCGAGGCCACGTCACCATGAACGCACCACGGCTCGCCGCCCCGCTCGTAGCTGTCGTCACCTGCTGCCTGTTGCTCGCCTCCTGCTCCACTTCCACGAGCGGAGGGGGCGCCGCCGGTACGCCGTCCGCCTCCGCCGCCGGCACGTCGGAGGCCGTACCCGGGGTCACACCCGAGGCCACATCTGGAGTCACACCTGAGGTCACATCCGGTGCCACACCCGGGGCAGCCACCGACGGCCCCGCCGTCATCTCCCTGCCGCTGGACCCGTACTTCCTCCCGCCCGCCGACGAGGCCCGGCTGCACACCGCCCTGGACCGACTGGTCGCCGACTGCCTGCGAAGCGTCGGCCTCCAACCGCCCGCCCCGGCCGGCGTCCAGGCCCCCCTACTGGGCCGGTACGAACGGCGCTACGGTCTGACCAGCGCCACCGGCGCCCGCACCGTCGGCTACCACCTGCCCGACCACCCGGCCCCGACGCAGGCACCGCTCTCCCCGGCACAGATGAAGGCGCTCACCGGCCCGCAGGGCTGCCAGGAGTCCGCCGCGCGGCGGATCACCGGCACCACCGGCTACCCGGGAGACGCCTACGTGGTCCGGTCGGCCAACCAGGAGTCCTTCGAGCAGTCGGCGAAGGCGCCGGAGGTCGTGGCCGTCGTCACCGCGTGGTCCCGATGCATGAAGCGGGCGGGGTACGACTACGCGACGCCGCTGCAGACCGGCACCTGGCCGTCCGAACGAGCCACCGGCGAGGAACGGACGACCGCCCTCGCGGACGTCGCCTGCAAACAGGAGACCGGGCTCGTCCGGATCTGGAACGAGGCCGAGACCGTCGTCCAGCGCACCCTGATCCAGCAGAACGCCACCGCGTTCGACGGGGTTCTGGCCGAACGGCGGCGCATGCTCAGGGAAGCGGACGCCGTCCTCGGCCGCCCCGAACCCGGACCGTAGCGTCGCTGCCGCCGTCGCTGCCGTTTTCGACCGCACTCGGCGGAAACGCGGTGTCGCGTTTCCGCCAGTGCCGGCGTCCAGCTCGCGAGAGAGTCGGCGACGGTTCGTGTTCCTGATCGCGGACCTGTTCGTCCGGTATTTCTCGAAAGGCACAGCGCATGCACGTCGTCCCCGGGCTCAAGGTCCTGTACTTCGGAACTCCGGTGGTGCTGATCAGCTCACTCAACGAGGACGGCACGGCGAACCTCGCGCCGATGTCCTCGGTCTGGTGGCTGGGCCAGTCCTGCATGCTCGGGCTCGGCAACAACGGTCAGACCACCGCGAACCTGCTGCGGGAAGGCGAGTGCGTGCTCAACCTGCCCTCGTCGGCGATGGTCGACGCCGTCGACCGGATCGCGCTCACCACCGGGAAGCCGGTCGTGGCGGACTACAAGGCGAAGCAGGGCTACCGGTACGAGCCGGACAAGTTCTCGGTCGCGCAGCTGACCGAGCAGGCGTCGGACCTGGTCCGGCCCCCCAGGGTCGCGGAGTGCCCGGTGCAGCTGGAGTGCAAGGTCATCTCGGCCCACCCCTTCGGCGGCCCCGAGCCGCACGCCACCGCCTTCGAGGTCGAGGTCCTTCGCGCCCATGTCGAGGAGAGCCTCGTCATCCCCGGGACGCACTACGTGGACCCGCTCGGCTGGGACCCGCTGATCATGAAGTTCTGCGAGTTCTTCGGCGGGGGAGGCAACGTTCACCCGTCGAGGCTCGCCGAGAGCTGGAACATGCCGCACCAGCTCCAGTCGACGACCGTCTGAACTGCTCTTTCGTTCGCCCTCCTACCAGAGGGTGGCCGGCCCCGCGAGGACCCAGCCGGCGTCGGTGGGCTTGACCCAGAAGCTCAATGACACCTCGATGATCCGCGCGCGGTAGGTGAACTCGACGTAGAAGCCGGTGCCCTCGTGGCCCCAGTGGAAGTCCGCGAGATCGAGTTCGCGGAGCCAGGACGAGTCTCGTTCCCACGCGTCGGTAGCAGGGCTGGCGCTCGCCTCGTTCTCGTCGGCGTTCTCGTTCTCGTCCGCGTCGGCGTTCGCCTTGACCGAGCCGGTCCACAGCGACTTGAGCACATGCCGGACCGAGGTGTGATCAACGAGTTCTTCGGCCTCGGGGATCCGGCCCGCTCGAAGCAGACTGAAGTAGCGACGGACGACCGCTTCGACGTCCGCTTTGGCAGGGCGCTCCGTCCAGATCTTCACCGTGGGATCTTAAGGGAGCGCCTTGCGGATCCCGCTCGCAGCACGGGAAGTCGGCCGGTCCGACTTCCCGTGCTGCGAAAGCCCCGTGCGCCGCCCGCGGTTCTTGGCGCCGCTTCAGCGCGCCGGCCCGATCCCCTCCGGGAGGGCGGCCACCACGAGGGCGACGGCTTCCTCCGGCGTCTCGGTGCGTGCGAGCAACTCGCCGTCTTTCCGCACCCCGTACAGCCCCTCGTCGTACGGGCAGATGACGAACCCGGTCCGCGCCTCCCCTTTCCAGAACTCCTCGACACTGGTGGAGAACCAGAGGTTGAAGTGGCTGTTGACCGGCATCAGCCGCCGGAGCACCGGTTGGGCGTACGCCGCCGCCAGCAGCGCGTGGACGCGCGGGTGCCGGTGCCACCTGGTGACCGTTTCTTGACGATCACCACTGCCATGGCCTCGGCGATGACGGGCGCCTTCGTGACAGGTGGGCTACCGATTGCGACGGTTGTCCTCCCAGTCGTCGAACCAGCGGAGCCAGATGGGCGTGCCGACCCCGCGGTGCCACTGGTCGCGTGCGGCCTTCTCCAGCTCCGGGGTCGTCAGACCCTCCTCGTGTTCCAGCCAGTCGATGTACCACTCACCGAAGCCGGCCGGTCGTCCCGCATCCGTCAGCAGCGGGTTGAGGCGCTCGCACGTCGGCCGCCCGTCGAACCACATACTGCCGCGGTCTGGACCGCTGACGATGAGCAGGGTGCTGAAGTTGTGGCCATGGCCCGCCAGAAACACACCGCCCGTGACCCGGTCCCGCTCCGCCGCCTCCACGGCCTCGTTCCGGGCGTCCCGGGCGGCCTCGAAGTCGGCAGGGTCGGCGTAATCCTCTTCCCGTACGAACTTCTCCCACACCTCGTCACTCGCCGCCAGCGCGGTGTCGTGATCGGGGAACGGCACGTGCAGCCGCTCCAGTTGGGTGTCCGGGTCCTCAGTCCAGTGCCACCCGTGGGGTCCCCGACGCAATTCCCTGGGCCACCGTCCACCCGCACTCACCCGTAGCAGGAACTCCCGGTAGTCCGCCGGAAACGTGATCCCGAACTGCCGCTCCGCCTCCACCACCTGGATCTCGGTCAGCGGCGCAGCCAGCTCAGCCCCCGCCCCGCTCCACCCCTGCTCCTCGCGCACCGCGCATGTCCGCTCCCGGACGCCGTCCCAGTCAATGCTCCGCATGATCGGCCAGGATATGACCTTGGTGTTCCAAGGGACCTGGCGGCAGGGGGGCGCCACTGAAGGTGTGATCCAGGTGGTGAGGGATGCTGTGACCTGAATCAGTGCAGATACAGGGAGGTCACAGGTGACGACCCCGCCGTGGTGGGAAGAACTGATCGGCGTCAGCGAGGCCCTGGCGGATGCTGACCGTGCCGACGTCGGCCGAGTTCACTCCGGAGCAGAGTCGGCGGGTACTGGAACTCTTGGAACGTGGGCCCGGAGTGCCGTGCCTACTGCCGTTTCTGGAATGACTTCACAGGTGTCGACACACCTGGCTGGATGCGTTGAGCTGTTGGGTGGTCGTGCTCGGAGCCGGGTGGCTGAGACGGTGACGGTGTGAAGCCGAGCTGTTATCGATACGTCGGACGAGGCCGTCGAGTTGGTCGGTCGGTGGTGCAGGCGGGGGTATGTGTGAGTCGGGACTCGGGGGCGGGGTGTGACCAAGGACGAGGGTGTGGGCTGTCGGCCCCCTGGTGAAGGGGGCCGACAGCCCGTGCCGGGTGGCCTGGTTCTACTGCCCGAGGACTCGGGTCGCGTCCTGGGCGGCGAGGGCGAGGGCCTCGTCGAGGGCTTCGGTGTTACGTCCGCCGGCGTTGGCGACGGGGCCCTTGCCGCCGGCTCCGCCGCCGCCGACGGCGCGGGCGGCGGCGGTGAGGAGTCGGCTGGCCGGGAGGCCGGTGTCGTGGAGGCTGCGGGTGATGGCGGCGGCGAGGAGGGCCTTGCCGTTGTGCTCGGTGCCGAGGACGACGACGGCGTGGTTGCCGGTGAGGACGTCGGCGGTGTTGGTGGCCAGCGTGCGGAGTTCGTCGGGGCCGAGGCCGGTGACCTTCTCGGTGACGATCCGGCCGCCGGGGACGGTGCGGGCGGAGGCGGCGAGTTGCTGGGCGCGGGTGCGTAGCTCGGCGTCGCGGAGGCGGGCGAGTTCCTGTTGGGCGGTGGTGAGGGCTTCGAGGCGCTTGCGGAGGGTGTCGGGGGCGTCCTGGGGGCGGGTGCCGAGGAGGGTGGAGAGTTCTTCGAGGAGGCGGCGTTCGGTGTCGTGGTAGGTGAGGGCGTCGCGGCCGGTGAGGGCTTCGATGCGGCGCAGGTTGGAGCCGATGGAGGCTTCGCCGAGGATCCGGACGGGTCCGGCGTTGGAGCCGTGGGGGACGTGGGTGCCGCCGCAGAGTTCGCGGGAGAAGTCGCCGATGTCGACGATGCGGACGTGGTCGCCGTACTTCTCGCCGAAGAGGGCGGTGGCTCCGGCGGCCTCGGCTTCGGAGCGGGTGGCGTGCCAGATGCGGACTTCGGGGTCGTCGAGGAGGTGGTCGTTGACGAGGGCCTGGATGGTGGCGAGCTGGGTGGGGTCGACGGCGGAGAAGTGGGCGAAGTCGAAGCGCAGGCGGCCGGCGTCGACGAGGGAGCCGTGCTGGCGGGCGTGGTCGCCGAGGGTGCGGCGGAGCACGGCGTGCAGGACGTGGGTGGCGGAGTGGGAGCGGGCGACGGCGTCGCGGCGCGGGCCGTTGACGACGGCTTCGGCCTGCTCGCCGGTGCGGATCTCGCCTTCGCGGATGCGGACGGTGTGGACGTGGAAGCCCTCCAGGCCGAGCCTGGTGTCCAGCACCTCCAGGAGCGCGCCGTCGGTGGTGCGGATGGTGCCGGTGTCGCCGACCTGGCCGCCGGACTCGGCGTAGAACGGGCTGCGGTCCAGGACGAGTTCGAGCGTGCTGCCCTGGTCGGCGCCGGGCACGACGGTGCCGTCGGAGATGAGGCCGAGGACGGTGGCCTCGGTGTCGAGGCGGTCGTAGCCGGTGAAGTCGGTGCGGCCGTGGCGGGAGGACAGTTCGCGGTAGGTGTCCTGTCGGCGCAGGGCCTCGGCGGTCCTGGCCTTGCCGCCGGCCTTGGCACGCTTCTGCTGTTCGGCGAGCAGGGTGGTGAAGCGGTCCTCGTCGACGGTGAGGCCGGCGTCGCGGGCGGCCTCGATGGTGAGCTCGACGGGGAAGCCGTAGGTGTCGTGCAGTTCGAAGGCGGTCTCGCCGGTGAGCGTGGTGGAGCGGCTGTCGCGGTTGCGGGTGATGGCGGCGTTGAGGAGCCGGGTGCCCTGGGTGAGGGTGCGGGTGAAGGATTCCTCCTCGGCGGTGACGACCTGCTCGATCAGGCTGGCCTGGTGGGTGAGTTCGGGCCAGATGTCGCCGAGGTTGGTGATGACGCTGGTGGTGGCCGGGGCGAGGACGGGCTGGTCGATGCCGAGCATGCGGGCGTGGCGGATCGCGCGGCGCATCAGGCGGCGCAGGACGTAGCCGCGGCCGTCCTTGGCGGGCAGCACGCCGTCCGCGATCAGGTAGGCGATGGAGCGGGCGTGCTCGGTGACGACCTGGAAGGAGACCTTCTCCTCGCCGTCGGAGCCGCTGCCGGGGTAGTCGCGGCCGGCGAGTTCCTGGACGGTGGTGAGAGTGGGCAGCAGCAGGTCGGTGCCGCAGACGTTCTCGGCGTCCTGGAGGATGGCGGCGAGGCGGTCGAGGCCGAGGCCGGTGTCGATGCTCTGCTGGGCGAGGTCGCCGAGGATCGGGAAGGTGCCGTTGTCGTCGTCCTCGCCGCGCATGGACTGCATGAAGACGAGGTTCCAGATCTCGACGTAGCGTTCGCCGTCGACGGCCGGGCCGCCTTCGCGGCCGAAGGCCGGGCCCCGGTCGTAGTTGAGTTCGGAGGAGGGGCCGCAGGGGCCGGGGACGCCCATGTCCCAGAAGTTGTCCGCGCCGAGGCGCTGGATGCGCTCGGCGGGGACGCCGATCCTGCGCCAGAGCTGTTCGGCCTCGTCGTCGTCCTGGTGGACGGTGATCCAGAGGCGGTCCTTCTCCAGGTGGTAGCCCTGGGTGAGGAGTTCCCAGGCGTAGGCGATGGCGTCGGCCTTGAAGTAGTCGCCGAAGGAGAAGTTGCCCATCATCTCGAAGAACGTGGCGTGCCGGTTGGTGCGGCCGACGTTGTCGATGTCGGAGGTGCGGGCGCACTTCTGGATGGTGGTGGCGCGGGGGTACTCCGGGGTGGCCTTGCCCAGGAAGTAGGGCTTGAACTGGTTCATGCCGGCGTTGGCCAGCAGCAGGGTCGGGTCGGAGGGGATGAGCGGGCTGGACGGGACGTGGCGGTGGCCGCGCGAGGTGAAGAAGTCCAGGAAGGTGGAGCGGATCTGCGTCGAGCGCATGGCGGTAGGGCCCTCACGGAAGATTCGTGGAGAGGTGGGGGGTGATCACACGCCGAGCCGGGCCGAGAACGAGGACTGAGTGGTTCTCAGTTCTCCAGCTCGGCGCAGATAGCTCGCGCCCCCACGGTGTAGACCATGACTCCGGTTCCGGTATCCATCGCTCTGAGGTGGCGCAGCCGACAACGGCGCAACGGCGCGCTGCGACTGCGCTGCCAACGGTAGCGGCTCCGGGGGTGTGTTCGCTCGGAGTTGTTCCTCGAACCAGAACCGAGACCACGAGACGACGGTGGCCCGGGCCGCGGGGCGGGCCGGGCCACCGTTTGGCCTTCCAGGCGTGTGGGGTCAGGGGGTGGGGCGGAGGGCGGCGGTGGTGGTGCGGGCGAGCCAGACGCCCAGGAGGGCTTGGAGGAGGCTGATCAGGAGGGTGGCGGTGATCATCAGGGAGGCGAGGGGTGGGAGGCCGGCGAGGGCGGCGAGGGTGCGGGCGGTGCCGGCCACGGCTTCGCCGGTGGCGGTGCGCCAGAGGAGGGGGGCGGCCCAGCCGGCGAGGGCGGCTGTGGTGGCGGTGAGGACGGCGGTGCGGGCTCGTTGGCCGCGCAGGGCCGTGGTGGTGCCGAGGGCGAGGCCGCAGAGGAAGGGGAGGTACCAGAGGGACCAGAGGGAGCCGAGGGCTATGGCCACGGTGGCGAGGAGGGTGAGGAGGAGGGGAGAGAGGAAGGGGGCGGGGGAGGGGTGCTGGGGGGTCGTCATGGTGGTCAGGCTCCCGGTCGCAGGGTCCACACCTTGGTGGAGGCGGGTTGGTCGGCGGCCATCAGGAGCGGCGGGTTCCGGCCCTCCCACCAGTACGGGATGAAGTTCCGGTACCAGGGTGAGGCCGGGTTCTCGCTCTGGCCGCCGGGGTAGACGGCCTGCGCGGTGGCGGTGTTCGGGCCCTTCCAGTCGACGACCATGCGCCAGCTCGGGCCGAAGGTGGAGTTCATGCCGCCGTCGGCCGCGTTGACGGTCCAGCGGTCGCCCTCGGCGGGCTTGGGGCCGTAGCCGAGGGCTTCGGTGCCGGTGAGGGAGGGGATCTGCCGGGTGTGGACGCGGTCCCAGGTCCAGGTGGCGGGGTCGGTGCCGAGGTCCTGGGAGAGTTCGGAGACGGCCTGGGCGAACGCGGTGCGCATGGCGTCCGTCGCGGTGCGGGTCGGGCCGCCGGGGGAGGTGAAGGCCGGGTTGGTCGGGTCGTGCAGGGTCCAGGCTTCGAGGTTCTCGTCGAGGCTGGGCAGGGCGCTGGAGACCCTGAGGTACAGGCGGTCGCGTTCGACCGGCACCTTGGCGTGGTCCCACCAGGGCTGGAAGGTGGTCTCCAGGTAGTCGTTCCAGAAGGTCCACCAGATCGGGCCGCCGGCGACGCCGGGCTTCATGGTGTGGTCCCAGCGGTTCAGGACGTCGAGGGCGGCCTGTTGGCGGGGGTCGAGCTGCTGGTCGGCCAGGGCGGTCTTCAGGTGGGGCAGGATGACGGTGGCGAGGTAGTCGGTGACGTCGTTCTGCAGGGTGGTGAAGTCCGCGCTGGTCATCGCCTGGTGGCTCTCCAGGTACTGGTAGATCCGGTTGGCCCGGTAGCCGTTGTCGAAGGCGTTGAGCGTGGTGCCGATGTAGTACGGGTAGTCGGCGGAGACGGGGCGCTGGTTGGCCGTCGCGACCACGTGGTTCGGCGGGTTGTAGACCTGCGGGGTGGCGTCGAAGGGGATGGCGCCGACCACGTCGTACTCGCCGGTGCCGGGCAGCGGGAACCAGGGGTTGCCGCCCTTGGTGAGGGGGAAGTACCCGGCGGCGACCACGCCGATGTTGCCGCCGCCGTCGGCGTAGGCGAAGTTGAGCGTGGGGGCGTGCCAGTCGGCGAGCGCGGTGCGGAACTCCTGGTAGTCGCGGGCCTTGTTGACGGAGAGCAGGACGGCCAGGTCGGGGGAGGGGATGTTGCCCATCCAGCTGACCGAGGTGGTCTGCCCGGCCCGGGTCAGGACCGGTCCGTGCACGGTGAGGTCCACGGCGAGGTGTTCGGTGTCGCCGCCCCGGACCGGGATGGTGTACTCCACCCGCTGCATCGGGTGCCACGCGTTGTTCCAGAAGTACTGGCCGGGGTGGTCGGGGCTGGTCTGCTCGCTGTAGAAGACCGTCGACTGGTTCTGCCCGTCCGTCAGGGACCAGGAGATGTTGGCGTTGCGGCCGATCAGCACGCCGGGCATGCCGGCCATGCTGGCGCCGGTGACGTCGGTCTCCGGCGAGGACAGCGCGATCTGGTACCAGTACGAGGGCAGGGTCATCGGCAGGTGCGGGTCGCCGGCGAGCATCGCGTTGCCGCCCGCGACGGCCGGGCCGTTCGCCGCCCAGGCGTTGCTGTCGGGGAAGGTGTGGACCTGGGTGGCCGGGAGTGCGCGGATGGTGTCCAGCAGGGCGTGGGCCGCGGTCGCCTCCCCGGCGGTGTCGGGCTTCCCGGTGGGGGCGACGGGCGCGGGGCGCGGCTCCGACCGGTTGGCGGCGGCGGGGGTGTCGGGCCCGGCGGTGTTGACGTTGGCGGGCAGCGGCGCGATGCCGAGGTCGCGGTAGGGCCCGACGTCGTACGGCCGCTGGTCGTTGGGCGCGTGGACCGGGAACCAGTCCATGGTGCGCTCCTCGCCGAGGGACTCCCGGAAGATCGCGTAGTCCAGCGGGGTGCTGGTGAAGTCCATGCTCTGGGTGAGGAGTTCCTGGATGACCAGGCTGTCGACCGGCGTCCAGTCGGCCGGGTAGACCCCGGTGAGGGAGAAGACGGCCGGCCACTGCCCGTTGTGGCGCAGCTCGGAGATCCAGGCGTTGATCCCCCGGGTGTAGCTGGTGAGGGCGCGGCCCGCCGGGCTGTCGGGCGGCGTGGCGGCCCAGGTGGCCTCGGCGGTGCGCAGGAGTCCCATCTGGAGTTCGAAGCGGTCGGACTCGACGCTCCCGGGCCCGTTGAGTTCGGCCAGGCGTCCGCGTCCGGCGCGCCGCTCCAGGTCGAGCTGGGCGAGCCGGAAGCGGGCGTGCAGGTAGCCCTGGGCCTGGAACAGGTCGGTGTCGGAGGCGGCCTTGACGGTGGGGACGCCGTTGTCGTCGAAGGCGACCGTCACCGGCGCGTTCAGGCCTGCCAGGGTGAGGGTCTCGGTGTGCGGGAGTTCGGCGCCGGCGGCGGAGTCCCAGGCACCGGCCCCGGGGACGAGGGCGGTTCCGAGGGCCGGGACGGGCCCGATGCCCAGCGCGAGCAGCGCGAGGACCAGGCCGGAGACTACGGCTGCCACCGCCGCGTGGGTGGCTGTGCGTATGCGCCGCGGCAAGTTGACTCCAGGGGTGCGAGGTTGGGCGGGTGCGGTGGGGAGAGGTGAGGGGAGGTGGGGCCGTCAGGACCAGAAGTCGGCCATCGTGCGGTGGATGCCCTCGACGGTGGCCCGGAGCTCGGGGTGCCCGGGGGCGGAGCCGTAGACCGTGCCGATCAGCCACTCGGTGCCGGCCCGCCAGTCGGCCCGCCAGGACGGGTCGATCCGGGCGTCCACCAGGTCCACCCCGGGGAGGTGGTGGAGGCCGTCGAGCACCTCGCCGGAGCCGGGGGCGAGGCCGTCGGCGGGCGGGGAGATGAAGTACTGGAACGCCACCTTCGGGCAGTCCGCGCCCAGGGCGAGCACCGGCTCGGGCGGGTCGAAGGCGCCGAGTGCGCCGAGTGCCAGCCGCAGGGCGAGGGCGAGCAGGTCCGTCCCGGCGGAGCGCTTGAGGACGTCCGAGACGTGTCCGCCCAGACGGCCGTTGACCTCGATCAGCCGCGGCCCGTCGGGGGTGAACTTGATCTCGGTGTGGGTGACGCCCTCGCGGATGCCGAGCGCCCGCAGCGCGCGCTGCTCCAGGGCCACGACCTCGTCGGCCAGGCCGGCGGGGAGCAGGGCCGGGGTGAAGTAGCCGGTCTCCCGGAACGGGGGAGCCAGCGGCAGCTTGCCGGTGACCGCGACGGTGCGGATCTCGCCGTCGCGGATCGCGGACTCGACCGAGACGTAGTCGCCCCAGAACTCCCCCACCACGGTGGGGTCGCTCACCAGGTACTCCTCCAGCACGAACACCGCCGGGCTCGCCACGCCCTCGGTGAACTCGGCGTACCGGTCGGCCAGTTCGGTAGCGCTGCGGACCAGGCAGGTGTCCACGCTGCCGGCCCCCGAGCGGGGCTTGAGGACGGCGGGCAGCCCGGTCGCGGCGAGGGCCGGGCCGAGGTCGGCGGCGGAGCGGACCGTCCGGCAGGCGGTGGCCTGCACGCCCGCCGCCGCCAGGGCCTCGCGCTGGCGGAACTTGTCGACCAGGACCTCGACGGTGGCGCGGTCGTGGAACGGCACGCCGCAGCGCTCGGCCACGGCGGCCGCCGTCCGGAGCAGGTGGTCGCTGAAGGTGATCACTCCGGCGGCGCCGAACTCGGCGGCCCGGTCGCACAGTTGCTCCTCGGTCAGGCCGGCCGTGTCCACCACGGTGGCCGACTTCGGCAGCTGGGCCAGGTCGGCGGCCACCTTCGGGTCGCCGAGGTCGCCGAGGAAGACCGCCGTGCACAGCCGCCGCCCGGCGGTCAGGACCCCGCGCGCGGTCGCCGAGCCCCGGCCGTAGACGACCAGCAGCACCGGAGGCGAAGGAGTCAAAGGGGACGAAGGGGGCGCCGGGTGGTCGGTCGGGTTCGAGCCGCCCATGTCAGCGCTCCTGCGGCCGGCTCGGGCCGAACGCCGCGCGCTCGGCGGCGACGGACCGGTGCTCCCAGGCCTCCCGGTCGCGCAGGTAGAGCGGCCGGTCGGCGACGACGGCCCGGGTCTCGGCCGAGCCCGCCGAGAGCCGCCACCGCACCGAGCCGGTGACGTGGGCCGAGCAGACCTCGATGAACGCCTGGCTGGCCCGGCGCAGTTCGCCGAACCAGCGGCCCTCCAGCGCCTCGCGGACCCACAGCTGCTCCTGGTTCAGCTTCTCCCGCAGCAGCTCGGCGGAGAGGGTGGCCGTCTCCAGGTGGCGGCGCGAGCGCAGCAGCAGCCAGGCGGCGGGCATCTCGCGGATCTCCAGCACCTTCGGCCCGTGGCCCAGGTGTTCGAGCCCGCTGTACCGGCCGAGGCCGTGCGCGCCGACCAGGTGGTTGAGGGTGTCGATCAGCTCGGTCAGCGGCAGCCGGCGGCCGTCCACCGCGACCGGACGGCCGGCCTCGAAGGCGACCTCGACGGCCTCCGGGGCCTCGGCGGGGCGCAGCGCGCTCCACTGGTAGAGCCGCTCGGGCACGGCGTGGTCCTCGGGGTCGTCGAGGATCCCGGACTCGAACTCCCGGCACCACAGGTTGGAGTCGCCGCTGACCAGCCGCTCGCTCAGCTGCTCCAGGCCGGCTTCCTTGAGCTCGCGCATCTTCTGGTCCCGGTCCACCGGGTCCAGGTCGTACGGGCTGCCGTAGCGCCCGGCGAAGCCGAGCAGTTCGAGGGCGCCGTTGAGCCGGCGCAGGGTGTTCTGGGAGCGGTTGGCGGTGTGCAGCACGGTGGTGGCGCCGAGTTCGCGGGCGGTGTCGACGGCGACCTTGGCGATCAGCGGGCGGCTGAGCGAGGAGCTGACCGGGTGGGTGTCGAGGTAGACGGCGTGCGCGGCGATGGCCGGGCGGACGTAGTCCTCGGCGAACTCCTGCCGGCCGTCGACCAGGTGCAGCCGGATGCCGAGCCGGTCGGCGATCCGCTGCTTGTGCTCGCTGCTCTCGTCCTCGCCGAGGTCGACGCTGACGGCGTGGACGTTGCGGGCGCCGGCCCGGGCCAGGCGGTGCAGCAGGTAGCTGCTGTCCAGCCCGCCGCTGAACAGGGTGACGACGGGGGCCGACGGATCGCGGGCGATCGCGTCGAGCTCGCCGAAGGAACGGACGACCTGGGGAGTCACCGCGATCCCTCCGTTCCCTGCTCGGCCAGGGCGGCGGTGAAGGCCGTCACGGTGGGCTCGTCGTACATCAGGTGCATCGGGACCTCGACGCCGAGCAGCGCCTCCAGCTTGCGGGTGGCGCGGACCACCTTGAAGGAGTCCCCGCCGATCTCGAAGAAGTCGTCGTCCGGGCCGATGGCGGGCAGTCCGAGGACCTCGCACCAGACCGTGCTGACGGTGGCGGCCACGCCGTCGCCGGGCGGTGCTTGCGGTTCGTCGGTGACGGCGGGCAGGACGGCTCCGGCCCGCTCGGTCAGCAGGGCGCGGTCCAGCTTGCCGTTGGCGGTCAGCGGCATCGAGTCGACGGTGGCCAGCGACGCCGGGACCATGTACGAGGGCAGGGCGCCGCGCAGCGTCTCGCGCACGGCGGCGGTGACGCTCGCGGACTCGGCGCCGGGTGCGAGCACCAGGAAGCCGACCAGCCGGGCGTCGCTGCCGCGGCCGTGGGCCACCACGGCGGCCTGCCGGACCTCGGGCACCCGCAGGGCGGCGGACTCGATCTCGCCCAGTTCGATCCGGTAGCCGCGGATCTTCACCTGGAGGTCGACCCGGCCCAGGAACTCCAGGCCGCCCACCGGGTGGGTGCGGACGAGGTCGCCCGAGCGGTAGAGCGGGCCGGAGCCGTCGCCGAGGTGGTCCGGGACGAAGCGCTCCGCGGTGAGCTCGGGCCGGTTGAGGTAGCCGAGGGCGAGGCCCTCGCCGCCGATGTAGAGCTCGCCGGGCTCGCCGTCCGGTACGGGCTTGCCGTCCTCGTCGAGGATCCACAGGGTGGTGTCCTCGATGGCCGGGCCGATGTAGACGGTGTCCAGGCCGGGGTCGCGCGGGGGCACCCAGGCGGTGCAGTAGATGGTGCACTCGCTCGGCCCGTAGAGGTTGGTGAGCGGCGCGGTGGACTGGGCGTGGAAGCGGCGGACCAGCTCGGGCGCGAGCGGCTCGCCGCCGGTGAGCACGCGCCGCAGGCCGTCGAAGCGCTCCTCGGGCCCGCGGGCCAGCAGGAACAGCTCCAGCAGCGAGACCACGCAGTAGAAGATGGTGATGTCGGCCGCGCGGATGGTCTCGGCGAGGTAGTCGGCGTCGCGCTGGCGGCCGGGGGCGGCGATGACGACGGTGGTGCCGGTGATCAGCGGCCAGTACACCTCGATCAGGAACATGTCGAAGCTGCACGCGGTGTGGTGCAGCATCCGGTCGTCCGGGCCGAGTCCGTGGCTGCGCTGGAGCGCCCGCAGGCGGGTGGTCACCGCGCGGTGCGGGATCAGCGAGGCCTTGGGCCGGCCGGTGGAGCCGGAGGTGTAGATGACGACCGCGGGCTGTTCGGCGAGGTCGGCCGCCGGCTCGAACGGGACGGCCGGGTCCGCCGCCGCGCACTCGTCGACGGTGACGACCTCGGTGCCCGGCAACTCGGGGAAGCGGGAGCGCAGTTCGGGGGTGGTGATCAGCAGCCGGGGTGTGCAGTCGGCCAGCATGTCGAGGGTGCGGGCGACCGGGTCGTTGACGTCGAAGGCGACCTGGGCGGCGCCGGCCAGGACCACCCCGGCCACGGCGACCACGAAGTCGGCCGAGCGCTCCAGGTAGACGGCGACCCGCTCGCCCGGGCGCACGCCCCGCTCGCGCAGCAGCGAGGCGACCCGCACGGTGCGGTCCCTGAGCTCGCCCGCGAGCAGGACCCGGTCGCCGTCGACCACGGCGGGGTGCGCCGGGTCGGCTTCCCAGCGGGAGAGGAGCAGGGTGTCGAGCCGTCGTTCGCCGTCGTCGAGAATCGTGGCCGTAGGGCTAGCCATGAGGGTTGTGTCCAATCGGTGTGGTCGGTGCAGGGGCGTCCCGGCGGCCGGGGCCGGCCGGGACGCCGGTTGGTTCACTGGTCGGTGTCGGAGCCCGGAGTGTCGGAGCCCGGGGCGTCTGCGTCGGCTTCGGCCAGGGCGGGGCCGATGGCCGCGGTGAGGTCGCGGACCGTGGAGGAGTCGAAGAGCAGCTCGATGTCGAGCGAGCAGCCGAGTTCCGCCTCCAGCCGGGAGACCAGTCGCAGGGCGCGCAGCGAGTCGCCGCCCAGCTCGAAGAAGTCGTCGTCCGGACCGACCTCCGGCAGTGCCAGGACCTCGCGGAACAGCCGGGCCACCAGCGCCTCGTGGTCCGCCGTGCCGCCCGGCCCGCCGGTCGGCGCGGCCTCGTCGGCGAACCCGCCCGGGGTGGGCAGGGCGAGCAGGTCGGTCTTGCCGGCCGGGGTGAGCGGCAGCTCGGCGAGGACGGTGACCGCCTCGGGGACCATGTACGAGGGCAGCGAGCGCCGCAGCCCGGCCTGGACGCCGGGGGCGTCGAGCGGGGCGCCCCGCTCGGCGGGCACCACCCAGGCGACCAGGCGGCCCTCCCGGACGGCGACCGCGGCGGCCGCCACCTCGGGCAGGGCCAGCAGGACCTGCTCGATCTCGCCGGGCTCGATCCGGTAGCCGCGCAGCTTGAGCTGGCGGTCCATCCGGCCGAGCAGTTCGATCCGCCCGTCGGGCAGGCGGCGGGCGTGGTCGCCGGTGCGGTACATCCGGCCGCCCGTGAACGGGTCGGTGACGAACCGCTCGGCCGTCAGCTCGGGCCGCTGCCAGTAGCCCTGGGCCACGCCGTCGCCGCCGATGCACAGCTCGCCGACGCAGCCGACCGGCAGCAGCTCGCCGTCCACGGTGTCCAGCACGTGCAGCACGGTGTTGGCGATCGGGCGGCCGACGGTGACCCGGGTGGTGTCGGCGGTGATCCGCTCGACGCTGGAGTACACGGTGGTCTCGGTCGGCCCGTACATGTTCCACACCGACTCGCCGCGCTCGGCCAGCGGCGCCGCCAGGTCCGCGGGGAAGGCCTCGCCGCAGCTGTAGAGCCGGGGGCGGCCGGCGCCCTGCCAGTCGGAGTCCAGCAGCGCCCGGTAGCGGGACGGGGTGGCCTGGAGCGCGGTGATGCCGTGCTCGACGCCGTAGCGGTCGAGTTCGCGGCCGCTCAGCCCGAGCGCCTGGCCGCCCACGTGCACCGTCGCGCCGACGGCGAGCGGCACCAGCAGCTCGGCCAGCGAGGTGTCGAAGCTGAGCGTGGTGAGGGCGAGGAAGCGGGTGTCGCCGTCGAGGCCGGGGTGCCGGCGGGCCAGGCTGTCCACCAGGTTCGCCAGCGCGCGGTGGCCGACGGCGACGCCCTTGGGGCGGCCGGTGGAGCCGGAGGTGAACATCAGGTAGGCGAGGCTGTCGGGGGCGGCGCCCGGCAGTTCGGCGGCGGTCGGATCGGAGGCGGTCAGGTCCAGGGAGGCCAGGTCGACGGCGGTGCCGTCCCAGCCGGCCAGCGCGGGCGCGCCGGTCGCGTCGGTGAGCACCACGGCCGGGGCGGCGTCCGCCAGGACCAGGCCGATCCGCTCCACCGGGTGGGCCGGGTCCAGCGGGACGAACGCGGCCCCGGCCCGGGCGACGGCCAGCATCGCCGTCACCAGGTCGGCGCTGCGGCCCAGGCAGACGCCCACCCGGTCGCCGGGGCGCACGCCGCGCGCGGCCAGCTGCCGGGCCAGGGCGTCGGCCCGCCGGTCGAGTTCCCGGTAGCTGTACCGGGTCTGCTGGTCGACCACCGCCGGGTGGTCCGGGCGGCTGCGGACCGCGTCGTCGATCAGCCCGGACAGCAGGGCCGACGGCTCGCCGCGGTCGATCTCGCTGCCGTTCCAGGTGTCGAGCTGGCGGGCGCGGGCCGCCTCGGGGACGGCGAGCAGCTCGCGGACCGGGCGGCCGGGCTGCTCGGCGATGCGGGTCAGCACCGCGACGACGTGGTCGAGCAGCGCGCCGGTCTCCTCCGGGGTGATCCGTCCGGCGTCCACCACCGCCTGGAGCTGCATCTCGGCGGCGGCCCGCACGACCAGGGTGACCGGGTAGTTGGTCCGGGTCTCGTAGCGGACGTCGCTGACCGTGACGGCGCCGTGGGAGAGCACCGCCTCGGTGCGGTCCGGGTAGTTCTCGACCACCACGACGGTGTCGAACAGCGGCACGCCGGGCGCGGTGTCGGCCCAGCGCTGGATGTCCGTCAGCGGGGTGTGCTGGTGGTCCAGCAGCGGGTGGCGGGTCGCGGCGTGGCGGGCCAGCCACTCGTCGCCGGACAGCTCCCGGTCGATCCGCACCCGCACCGGGACGGTGTTGATGAACATCCCGAGCATCTGGTCCGCCCGGTCCAGGTCGACGGGGCGGCCCGAGACGGTCACGCCGACCACCACGTCGTCGCGGCCGCTGTGGCGCGCGACCGTCCCCGCCCAGGCGGCCTCGACCAGGCTGCTGAGCGTGGTCGCCCTGCCGGCGGCCAGCCGCCGCAGCGCGGTGACGGTCCCGGCGGGCAGCTCGGCGCGCACCGTGCGGAAGTCGCCCGACGGCTTGGCGCCCGGGCGCACGCCCGGCAGGCTCAGCGTCGCCGGCTCGCGGTAGCCCGCCAGGTAGCCGGTCCAGAACGCACGGTCGCGCTCGGCCTCCTGACGGCCCAGCCAGGCGATGTACTCGCGGAAGGCGGGCGGCGCGGGCCGCTCGGCGGCGTCACCGGACAGTCCGGCGGTGACCTCGGCCAGCAGCAGCGCGGCGGACCAGCCGTCCAGCAGCAGGTGGTGGTACGTCCACACCACCAGGTGCTCGTCGGGCAGGCGCAGCACCAGCAGCCGCATCAGCGGCGGCCGGGCCAGGTCGAAGCGCTCGCGGGCGCGCTGCTCCAGCTCCTCGGCGACGGCGCGCTCCCGGGCCGGCTCGTCCAGCCCGGACAGGTCGCGGAACTCGATCGGCAGGTCCGCCTTGGGCAGCACCACCTGGTGCGGGGTGCGGATCCGCTCGCGGACGAAGGCCGTGCGCAGCACCGGGTGCCGGGCGATCGCCCGCTGCCAGGCGGCTCCCAGCTCCGTCAGGTCCAGCTCGCCGCGCACCCGGAAGGTGGTCAGCTCGACGTACAGGCCGTGCTCGGGGGAGGTGGTGCTGTGGAAGAGCATCCCCTCCTGGGTCGGCGAGAGCGGGTAGATGTCCTCGATGTCGTTCACTTGGTGTCCTCTCCTGACCGGAACAGGGCGAATACCCGGGCCAGGTCGTCTTCGCTGAGGTCCGCGTCCGAGAACGCCTCGCCCGACCCCTTCGCGGGGGCCGGATCGGGCTCGGTGGGAGCGGTGGGCGGGGCGGGGGTGTCGGACGCCGGTGCGGCGGCGGGCGCGCGGTCCGCGCGCAGCCGGGCGGCGAGCCGGCCGACGGTGGGGTGGGCGAAGAGGTCGCCGGGGGAGACGGTCAGGCCCTGCCGCTGGAGTTCGGCGGTGATCTGGACGATCAGCAGGGAGTCGCCGCCGAGTTCGAAGATGCTGTCCTCGGGGCCGATCCGGGGGACGCCCAGCAGCCGGGACCAGACTGCGGCGATCTGCTCCTCCAGCCCCTCGGGGCCGGTCGCCGGGGCGGCCTGCGGCGCGGACGGCGCGGCCTGCGACGCGAACGGGACGGGCGCGGCCGGCCCGGCCGCGCGGGGGCTGACCAGCACGTGCGGGAGGTGACGGTTGGCCAGGATCCGGTCGAAGGCCAGCAGGCCCTGCCGGGTCGGGATGCCGCCCTCCATGTCCGGGCCAGGAGCGTTCGGGCCGGGAGCGTTCGGGCCGGGGGCGGCCGGGGCCGGGCGCAGCACGAAGCCCTCGACGAGCACGGCCGCAGTGCCGTCCGGCCCGGCGACGACCACGTCGACGACCAGCGTGTCGCCCGCCCCGGCGTCACCGGAGCGGCGGTCGACCCGCACCACGGCCTCGGGGCCGAGCGGGCCGAGCACCACCAGACGGCGGTAGGCGACCGGCAGGTGGCTGCCGGTGCGGGCGGTGACGGCGCCGGTGGCGGTGTCCAGCAGCGCGGGGTGCAGCGGGTGCGCGGCCAGGTCGCCGTGGAACGCCTCGGGCAGGCGCAGCCGCAGCATCGCCTGGCCGCTCCCGTCCTCGCGGACCTCGGTGACGCTCTCCCAGCGCGGCCCGGTGCGCAGCCCGCTGGCGCCGCCGGGCCGCTCCCCGGCGGCGGAGGCCACCGCGACCTGCGGCACCGGGGCGCAGCGGGCCGCGAGGCCGTCGAGGTCCAGGCGCTCGGGGGAGTCGCCCCCGTACGGCGCGATCCGGCCCTGGGCGTGCGGCCTGGACGGCGCGGCGGTGGAGTGCACCTCCCACAGGTGCCCGCCGTCGGGCGCCGGGCGCAGCCGTAGGGTGACCTCGGGCGGGGCGTCGGCGGGCATCCGCAGCGGGTGGGTGAAGACCGCGTCCAGCTCGACCGGCCCGTCCCCGACCGCCAACCGGTGCCCGGCGACGGCGAGTTCGAGCAGCGCGGTGCCGGGCAGGACCGGGACGTCGCCGATCCGGTGCTCCTCGGCCGGCCAGAGGCTCTGCCCGGTGCGGCGCAGCCGCAGCTCCACCGTCCCGTCCGGTTCCGCCCGGCGGGCGTCGAACAGGGCGTGGTCGAGCGCCTCGCCGCCGTCGAGCCAGTCGCGCCGGCCGGACCGCAGCGCCATGCCGGTCTGCGACCAGCGGTCCCAGCCGATCGACACGGCGGCCCGGGAGCAGGAGGCGAAGCTGTCCAGGAAGGCGTTGGCGCCGGTGTAGTCGGCCTGGCCGACCGCGCCGGTGACCGCCAGCACCGAGGAGCAGAGCACCAGCACCGGCCGGTCCACGGCCGTCAGCCGCTCCAGCAGGACGGTGCCGAGCACCTTGGGGGCGAGCACCCGCGCCATCTCCCCGGCGCTGCGCAGGGCGGTGACACCGCCGCCGGGCACCCCGGCGGCGTGCACCACCCCGGCGATCGGGCCGTACGCGGCCCGGACCAGGTCGAGCGCGGCGCCGAGCGCGGCCTCGTCGGTGACGTCCGCCTGGACGAGGCAGAGCCGGGCGCCGTGCGCGGTCAGCCCGGCGAGGGCCTCGGCCAGCTCCGGCGGGCAGCTCGCGGCGGGCGCCGCACCCTCGGGGCGCAGGCTCCGCCAGCCGGCGCCGTCGGGGACGGCGCGGCGGGTGAGCAGGACGAGCGTCCGGTCGGCGTCCCCGGCGAGGTGGCCGGCCACGGCCAGACCGATCCCGCCCAGGCCGCCGGTGACCAGCCACACGCCGGACGGCGCGGCGGGCTGCGGCCCGGCCGGGTCGGTGAGGACGGGCCGCTCCGGGGCCGGCACCAGGTGCGCCCGGCCGCGGACGGCGGTCAGCGGCGCCGCAGCCTGCCCGGCGCGCAGCTGCGCCACCACGGTCTGCGCCGCCAGGGCCAGTTCCTCGGGCTCCCGGGTCGGGCAGTCCAGGTCGAGGGCCTGGACGGTGACGCCGGGCAGCTCCTGCGGCAGCACCCGCACCGCGCCCAGCCCGGCGGCGGCCTGCGGGGTGCGGGCGGGCTGCCCGTGCACCCCGTGGGCGGCGTCGGTGACCAGCAGCATCCGCAGCGGACGGCCGGGGAACGCCTCGCCCAGGGCCCGGGCCAGCTGGACCGGGACGGTGAGGGCGCGCAGCGCGCCGTCGGCCGCCTCGCCCGGGGTGGCCCGGTGCAGCGGCGGGGTGTCCAGGGCCCAGCAGGAGAGGACGGCGTCCGGCGCGGTGCCGCGCGCGGCCAGGGCGGCGGCCAGCGCGGGGAAGGCGGCGGGGTCGTCGGCGTCGAGCGTGAAGGGGGTGTCGAGTGCGGTGGAGGTCTCGGCGCGGACCAGGCTGACCCGGGCGCCGGCGGCGGCGAGCTCCCCGGCGACGGCCTCGGCGAGGCCGGACTCGTCGGCGAGCAGGAGCACCGACGGCGGGAGCGGCCCGGTGCCGGACGGCGGCAGGGCCTGCGTCCAGGACACGACGTGCAGCCAGTCGTCCACGCCGCTCGCGCCGTCGGAGACCTGGGCGGGCCCGGCGGGGCCCGGGACGGTGACGGCGGCGGGCGCGGCGGTGGTGGGCTCGGCGGCGGGCTCGAACCAGTGCCGGGTGGGCTCGAACGGGTAGCCCGGCAGCGGGACGTGCCGGCGCCCGGCGCGCTCGCCGAGGGCGGACCAGTCGACCTCGGCGCCCCGCTCCCACAGCCGGGCCAGCGCGGTGAGCCGGGCCGGCGGCTGCTCCGGGGCGGGGGCGGCGCCGCCGAGGGTGGGCAGCGCGGGGCGTCCGGCGCCCAGGGTCCGCACGGCGAAGCCGCTCAGCCCCCGGCCGGGGCCGAGCTCCAGCAGCGGGCCGTCGCCCGGCAGCGCGGCGAGCGCGTCGGCGAAGCGGACGGTGTGCCGCAGCTGGCGCGCCCAGTACTGCGGCGACGCGGCCTCCTCGGCGGTGAGCTCACGCCCGGTCAGGCCGGAGACGAGCGGCACGGCGGGCGCCTGGACCGGGACGGTGGCGACCAGCCGGGCGAACTCCTCCAGCAGCGGTTCGGCGTCCCGGGAGTGGAAGGCGTGGCGCACGGCCAGCTGCCGGGCGGCCACACCGCGCGCGGCCAGCCGCTCGGCGAGCCGGGCCACCGCCTCGGGGGCGCCGGCCACCACACAGCGGTCGGGCGCGTTGACGGCGGCCAGCTCCGGCCCGGCCGGGTCGTCCAGCAGGGCGCGCAGCTCCGGCTCGGGCAGCGGGACGCTGAGCATCGCGCCGGGCGCCATGGTGCCCATCAGCCGGCCGCGTTCGGCCACCAGCCGGGCGGCGCCGGGCAGGTCGAAGACCCCGGCGGCGCAGGCGGCCGCGAACTCGCCGACGCTGTGCCCGGCGAGTGCGACCGGCCGGATGCCGAGCCCCGTCCACCACGCGGTGAGCGCGTACTCCACCGCGAACAGGGCCGGCTGGGCGGTCTCGGTCCGGTCGAAGAGGTCCGGGTGGGCCGGGTCGAGCAGCAGTTCGCGCAGCGGCGCCGTGGTCCACGGCCGCAGGGCCTCCAGGCAACGGTCGAGCGCGGCGCGGAAGAGCGGCTCGGCGCGGTACGGCTCGGCCGCCATGCCGGGGTGGCCGGCCCCCTGCCCGGGGTAGAGGAAGGCCACCTTCCGGCCGGTCCCGGCGGCCTGGACGGCCTGGGCGGCGGGGGACGCCTCGCCCGAGCGCCCGGTCAGGACGGCGCGCCGCCACGGGTGGTGGCGCCGCCTGGTCTGGAGGGTGAACGCGGCGTCGCCCGCGCCGGGCGCACCGGGGGCGGCCAGCGCCGCGCCGATCCGCTCGGCGGCCCGGTCGAGCGCCCGCTCGCTCTTGGCGGACAGCGGCAGCAGCTCCCACTGCGCGGGCTCGGCGGCGGGCTCGGCGGGCAGCGACGGCGCGTCCTGGAGGATCAGGTGGGCGTTGGTGCCGCCGATGCCGAAGGAGCTGACGCCCGCGATCCGGGCGCCGTCGCGGCCGGTCCACGGCTCGGCCTCGGTCAGCACCCGGAACAGGCCGGGGGCCAGCTCGGGGCTGGGGCTCTCGAAGTGCACGGTCGGCAGCAGCGTGCGGTGCTGGAGCGCGAGCACCGTCTTGATCAGCCCGGCCATCCCGGCGCAGGTGTCCAGGTGGCCGACGTTCGACTTGACCGCGCCGAGCACCCGGCGGGAGTCCGGGGCGTCCGCGAACACCCGCCCCAGCGCGGCGAGTTCGATCCGGTCGCCGAGCGCGGTGCCGGTGCCGTGCGCCTCGATGCAGGAGACCTCGCCGGGCGTGACCCCGGCCACGGACTGGGCCGCCGAGACGACCCGGACCTGTCCGTCCAGGCTCGGGGCGGTGAAGCCGACCTTGCGGTTCCCGTCGTTGTTGACCGCCGAGCCGAGCAGCACGGCCCGCACGGTGTCGCCGTCGGCGACCGCGTCGGCCAGCCGCTTCAGCACCACCACGCCGACGCCGCTGCCGAAGACCGTGCCGGTCGCGTCGGCGTCGAAGGGGCGGCAGTGCCCGTCGGCGGAGAGGATGCCGCCCTCGGCGTGCAGGTAGCCGAGCCCCTGGCCGATGCCGGCGGAGACGGCGCCGGCCAGCGCCACGTCGCACTCGCCGCTGAGCAGCGCCTCGGCGGCCAGGTGGACCGCGAGCAGGGCGGAGGAGCAGGCGCTCTGCACGCTCAGGCTCGGGCCGGTCAGGCCCAGCCGGTACGAGGTCTGGGTGGCGAGGTAGTCCTTGTCCCCGGCGGCCAGCCACTGGACGTCGGCCCGGTCGGCCAGGTGGGCCGCGTTGGGCAGCAGGTGGTGCGTCAGGTAGGAGTTGAAGCCGGCCGAGGCGTAGACGCCCACGCCGCCCTCGACGCCGTCGGTCAGCTGCCCGGCGTCCTCCAGCGCGGTGACCGCGCACTGCAGGAACAGCCGGTGCTGGGGGTCCATCAGCTCGGCGTCGCGGGGCGGGATGCCGAAGTACTCGGCGTCGAACTCCGCGAGGCCCTCCAGCACGCCGCCCGCCCCGACGAACCGGGGGTCGGCCAGCCGTTCGGCGGGGACGCCCAGGGCCGCCAGCTCCTCGGGGCTCCGGAAGGTGACGCTCTCGCGGCCCGCGACCAGGTTGGCCCAGAAGGCCCCGGTGTCGGGAGCTCCGGGGAACCGGCAGGCGAGGCCGGTCACGGCGATCGCGTCCGGCAGGTCCGGCGGTGCGGCGGCCGGGCCCCCGGGGGCGTGGGTGGTCATCGGGCTTTCTCCTCATGGGTGGTGATGCGACGCGGCTCGCGGGGGTCCGGCGGCCGACGCCCGGCACGGGGTGCGGGGTGTCGGCCGCCGGCCGTCGGGGTCAGCCGGTCGGGCCGGTGCCGGAGCCGCCCCGGCGGGCGGCGCGGCGCCGTTCGTGGTGCTGCCGGCGGTCGCCGCCGGCGGGCTGCGCGGTGTCGGGTGCGGTGGTGTCCGGGGCGGGCGCGGGTGCTGACGCGGCCGGTGCGGCCGGTGCGGCCTGCGGCGCCGGGGCGGCGGCCGGGCGGTCCAGCAGCTCGGCCAGGTGGCGGATGGTCGGCCGGTCGAACATCTCGACCACCGAGAGCTCCTGCCCGAAGTCCTCGGCGATCCGCCGCTGGACCCGGACGAGGTGGATGGAGTTGGCACCGGCCTCGAAGAAGTTGGTGTCGACGCCGACCTCCGCCCCGTCCATCACCTCCCGCCACAGCTCGGTGAGCCGCTCCATCGCGCCGAGCGCGCCCGGCCCGTGCGCCGCCGGTCGTGCCGCCGGGGCCGCAGGGGCCGCCGCGAGGGCGGGGGCGACGGGGACGGCGGAGACGACGGCGGGGGCGGGCACCGCGGCGCCCAGCCGGGCGAGCGCCGCCCGGTCGACCTTGCCGTTGGCGGACAGCGGCAGCGCCTCCACCGCCCGCACCTGCTGCGGAACCATGTAGCCGGGCAGCCGCTCGGCGAGCGCGTCGCGCAGCGCGGCCGTCCAGTCGGTGCCGGAGCCGGGCTCCTCGGCGGCCGCGTTCAGCGGCCGGCCGCCGACGAGCGTGTGCAGCACGCGCTGGCCGTCCTCCAGCCGCAGCGCCTCGTGCAGCGGCTCCGGGAAGACGTCGCCGATCGGGCAGAGCGCCACCGCGCAGTCGGCGGCGCGGTGACGCAGCAGCTGCGCCATCGCCCCGGCCTCCAACAGGCAGAAGCGGTCGGCGAGTTCGCCGTACACCGGGGCGATCGCGGCGGTCCGGGAGACCAGGAAGACGGCGAAGCCGGCCTGGTCGAGCAGCGGTCCGTTGGCCTCGCTGTAGAGCGCCCGGTCCAGCGCCCGGGCCGAGCCCGGTGCGCCGTCGAGGGCGACCAGCGCCGGCCCGGCCGGGTCGACGTAGTAGGTGCCGGCCGGCAGGCCCGCCACCCTGCCGGGGGCGACGGCCAGGTAGGTCTGCACCGGGTACAGGCCGCCGGCCGAGCCGTAGGCGTACCGGGGCACGCCGTCCTCGTCCTGGCGGGCGAGCACGGTCAGCAGCGCGTGCAGGTCGGCCAGCCGCACGGGGGCGTCGGCGAAGCCGGTGGCGGCGCCGCGCAGGGCGGCGGCCCGGCGCAGGTCCAGGGTGTCGGTCGGCAGGGCGAAGGGCAGGACCTCGCGGCCCGCCAGGTCGGCGCGGCGGCCGGGCTGGCGCAGCCGCGCCTCCAGCCGGCGGACCCGCTCGGCGTCCAGGGCCGGGGCCGGCGCGGGAGCGGGGGCGGCGGGCTGCGGCCGGGCGGCCTCGCGGACCACGAAGGCCGCGAGCCGGGCGCCGAGCCCGCTGCCCTCGACCAGCGCCGCCGCCTCCCGGACGCCGTCCATCCGGACCAGCGCCGACTCGATCTCGCCCAGCTCGATGCGCATGCCGCGCACCTTGACCTGGCAGTCCTCCCGGCCGAGGAACTCCAGCTCGCCGTCGGGCAGCAGCCGGGCCAGGTCGCCGGTGCGGTACAGGCGCTCCCCGGTGACCGGGTGGGTCGGGAACGCCCGGGCGGTGAGCTCGGGGGCGTTGCGGTACCCGACGGCCAGGCCCACGCCGGTGATGAACAGGGCGCCGGCGACGCCGACCGGGCGCGGCCGGAAGGCCTCGTCCAGGACGACCATGCCCTGGTTCCGCATCGGCCGCCCGTACGGGATGCTCGGGCGGCCCGGCTCGACCGCGCCGATCGGGTGCAGCACGGACCAGATCGACGCCTCGGTGGCGCCGCCCAGGCTGATCACCTCGGCCTTGGGCGACAGCGCGCGGACGTGGTCGGGCATGCCGACGGGGATCCAGTCGCCGCTGAGCATGACCAGGCGCAGCGACTCCAGGTCGGCGGCCGGGTTGCCGCCGGCGTACGCGAGCAGCATCTCCATCAGCGCGGGGACGGAGTTCCAGACGGTGACGCCGTGCTCGGCGACCAGCCGGGACCAGCGCGCGGGGTCGCGCTCCTCCCCGGGCCCGACCAGCACCAGCGCGGCGCCGGCGGCGAGGGTGCCGAACAGGTCGTACACCGAGAGGTCGAAGCCGAGCGAGGAGAGGCCGAGGACGCGGTCGGCGGGGCCGACCCGGAAGCGGTCGTTGACGTCCACCACGGTGTTGAGCGCGCCGCGGTGGTCGATCATCACGCCCTTGGGGTCACCGGTGGAGCCCGAGGTGTAGATGACGTACGCGAGGTCCGCCGGGGTGGTGGGCACCGGGGCCGGCTCGGCGCCGGCCGGGGTGGCCAGCGCCTGTTCGAAGCCCAGCAGGGTGACGCCGGCCGGCACCGCGCCGGCCGCGTCCCAGGACTCCCGGGCGAGCAGCGCGGTGGCACCGGCGTGTTCGAGCGAGCGGGCGACGCGGGCGGCCGGCAGTCCGGCGTCCAGCGGCAGGTAGGCGCCGCCGGCCCGGATCACGCCGATCGCGGCCGCGACCTGCTCCCAGCCCCGGTCGGCGCGCACGCCGACCAGGTCGCCGGGGCCGACGCCGGCGCCGCGCAGCGCGTGGGCCACGGCGGCGGAGGCGCGCTCCAGCTCGCCGTAGGTCACGGTGCCGGTGGCGGAGACCACGGCGGTCCGCTCGGGGGCGGTGCGCGCCTGGGCGAGGAACGGCTCGTGCAGCAGCCCGTCGGGCCGCGGGCCGTCCGTGGCGTTGAGCGCGCGGTAGGCCTCGGCGTGGGCGGCGGGCAGGGCGGCCAGGTACGGGTCCGTCCAGGCGTCGGGCCGCTCGGCGAGGGCGGTGAGCAGGCCGGTGTAGGCCTCGAACATCGCGTCGAGCAGGCCCTCGGGGAAGAGCTCCTCGACGGCGTCCCAGGTCAGCCGCAGCCGTCCCTCGTCCTCGGAGATCTGGTGGTCCAGCCAGACCTGGGGGGTCTGGGTGATGGTGTGGGCGACCTTGGCGCCGAGCTCCCGCAGCACCCGGCTGCCGCCGACCTCGCCGGCGCCGAGCTCGCTGGTGAAGACGACCGGCATGGCGGCGTCGGCCACCCCGCGCCGGCGGGCCAGGTCGCCGCCGACCCGCACGCCGCTGACCAGCTGGTGGTCCAGGTCCTCCCAGAGCCGGTCCTGGAGCCGGCGGGCCCGGTCGGCGAAGGAGCCGGCGGTGGCGCCGTCCACCTCGAAGAGGCTGAGCGCGGTGAAGTCGCCGACCATGGCGGCCAGGTCGGGGTGTTCGCCGACGCGGTTGAACAGGGTCAGGTTGAGGGTGAAGCGGTCGGCCGCCGCCCAGGTGCCGAGCACGGTGGCGTAGGCGGCCAGGGCGAGCGCCGAGGGCGTGACCCGGCCGGCGGCGGCCCGGCCCTTCAGCCGCTCCCACAGCTCGGCGGGCAGGTGCGCCTCGCGGCGGTGGAACCTGGTCTGCGTCAGCTCCTCGGGGCGCCGCGCCAGCGGCAGCGCGGGGGCGGGCGGCAGGGTCTCCAGGCGGCCGTGCCAGTAGTCGAGGTCGCGCTGCAGCGCGGGGCCCTGGCGGCGGGTCTGCTCGGCCAGCACGTAGTCGCGGAACGAGAGCTCCATCGGGCGCGGGTCGAGCGAGCCCTGGTAGATCGCCAGCAGCTCGCGCAGCAGGATCTGCACGCTGCCGCCGTCGGCGATCAGGGTGTCGATGCTCAGGTGCAGCCGGGCGTCGGTGCCCTCGGTCCGGCTGGCGTGCAGCTCGAACAGCGGCCAGGTGTCGGCGGGCAGCACCTGGTGCGACATCCGGGCGCGGGTCCCCGCGAGGGCGTCGGCCCGCTCGGCCTCCGGCAGTCCGCGCAGGTCCTCGACGGCCAGCTGGTACGCGGGCACCTCGGGCAGGATGCGCTGGGTGCCGTCCTCGGCGAAGACCAGGCGCAGCGCGTCGTGCCGCCGCACCAGGGCCTGCCAGGCGTCCTGGAGGCGCAGCGGGTCGACGTCGGCGACGTCCACTTCGAGGTAGAGGTGACAGGCGACGTCGCCGCCGACGGCGCCGCTGCGGCCGATCCAGTAGGCGCGCTGCACGTCCGTCAGCGGGAAGGGCTCGTGGCGGCGGGCCTGGTCGGGCAGCAGCTCGACCGGTTCGGCGGGTGCGGTGGTGGCCCCGCCGGCGCCCAGCGCGTCCACGGCCCGGGCGAGGGCGGCGACGGTCGGCGAGTCGAACAGGGTGCGCAGCGGCAGCTGGACGTCCAGGTCGCGGCGGATCCCGGCGACCATCCGGGCGGCCAGCAGGGAGTGGCCGCCGAGCTCGAAGAAGTCCTCCTCGGTGCCGACCTCGTCGAGCGTCAGGGCCTCGCGCCAGATCGCGGCGATCCGCTCCTCGGTCGGGGTGGCGGGCGCGGTGCGGTCGCGGCCGGCGGCGGGGACGGTCTCGGGGGCGGGCAGCGCCGCGCGGTCGACCTTGCCGTTGCTCGTGAGCGGCAGCGCGTCGAGCGGGATGAACCGGGACGGGATCAGGAAGCCCGGCAGCTGCCCGGCCAGGGCGGCCCGCAGTTCGGCCGGGGCGGGCGGGGCGGCCGGGTCCTCGGGCACCAGGTAGGCGGCCAGCGCGGCCCGGGCGGTGCCCAGGCCGTAGGCGGTGACCACGCACTGGCGGATGCCGGGCAGCGCGGTGAGCGCGGCCTCGACCTCGCCGGTCTCGATCCGGAAGCCGCGGATCTTGACCTGGTGGTCGTTGCGCGAGAGGTACTGGAGGCGGCCGTCGGGCAGGGTGCGGACGAGGTCGCCGGTGCGGTACAGCCGGTCGGCCGGGTCGGCCGGGTCGGAATCGGCCGACCCGGGGTCGGCGACGAAGCGTTCGTCGGTGAGTTGGGGCAGCCCGAGGTAGCCGGCCGTCACCCCGGCGCCGCCGATCAGGAGTTCGCCCGGCACGCCGACGGGCACCCGCCGCCCGTACGGGTCGAGGACGCGCACGGTGGTGCCGGCGATCGGGCCGCCGATGGTGACCAGGCCCTCGGCCGGGTCGACCTCGGCGGTGGTGGACCAGACGGTCGTCTCGGTCGGCCCGTACATGTTGCGGATCGGGCCGCCGAGGTGTTCGGCCAGCCGGCGCACCAGCTCGGCGTCGAGGGCCTCGCCGCCGAGCAGCAGCTGCCGCAGGCCGCGCAGGGCCTGCGGTTCGGCCTCGTCGAGCAGGGTGCGGGCCCGCGAGGGTGTGCACTGCAGGTGGGTGACGCCGTGGGCGCGCACCAGCGCCGTCAGCTCGGTCTCGGCCGCGACCGCGAGGGCGGCCGGGGCGGGGGCCGGTGCGGCGGCCGCGGCGCGGCGCAGCTCGGCCAGCCGGGGCAGGGCGGCCAGCGCGACGTCGGTGTCGACGCCGAAGTCGACCAGGCAGCCGATCTCGTCCACGCCGGCCGCGGCCAGCCGGTGCACCAGCGGCAGGCACTCCTCGGCGGTGCCGATCAGCGAGCCGTGGCCCAGGTAGCGGGCGCAGGCGTGGTCGAGCAGGGCCTCCTGGTCCTCGGCGGTGAAGTCGCTGCTGCGCACGTCCATGCCGAGGCCGCGGGCCAGGTTCTCGATCAGGCCGACCGAACTGCGCAGGTAGTCGCGGAACGGCTGCCAGGCGTGCGCCCGGACGTCGGCGGCGTCGGCGCCGACGTAGCTGTGCAGCATCAGGGTCACGTGCGGCTCGCCCGGGTGGCCGGCCTCGTGCCAGGCCTCCCGGTACAGGGCGATCTTCTCGCCGAGCTCCTCGACGCTCTGGCCCAGCAGGTGGGTCAGCAGCCGGGCGCCGACCCGGCCGGCCGTGCGGCAGGTCTCGGGGTTGCCCGAGGAGGTGAGCCAGTACGGCAGCTCGGCCTGGACGGGGCGGGGCAGCACCTGGACGTCGACGGTGCGGCCGCCGGGCCCCTCGAAGGGGAGCTGTTCGCCGCGCCACAGCCGGCGCACCTGCTCGATCCCGCTGACGGTGAGCGCCTGGCGGTCCTGGTAGGCGTCCTTGGCGAGGACGAAGTCGTCCGCGTGCCAGCCCGAGGCGAAGGAGAGGCCGACCCGCCCGCCGGACAGGTTGTCGACGACCGACCACTCCTCGGCGACCCGGACGGGGTGGTGCAGCGGCAGCACCACGCTGCCGGCCCGGATCCCGATCCGCTCGGTGGCCTGGGCGATCGCGGCGGCCAGCACCGAGGGGGCGGGGAACGGCCCGCCGAAGGCGTGGAAGTGCCGCTCGGGCAGCCAGACGGCGGAGAAGCCGTTGGTGTCGGCGAAGCGGGCGCCGTCCAGCAGCAGCCGGTACTGGTCGGGGCCGGGCTCGGCGCCGGCGGTGTCGCTGGCGAAGTAGAAGAGGCTGAACTCGGGGACGGCCGGGGCGTCCGGGGCGTCCTGCGAGGCCGGTGCGGCCGGGGCGGGGGCCGCCGTGCCGGGGTCGGGGTTGACCACGACGCGGTGGCCCCGGCTGAGCGTCCAGAGCAGTTCCAGGACGGAGATGTCGAAGGAGACGCTGGTGACGGCCAGCCAGGTGGCGGGCTCCCCGTCGTCCGCCAGCACGCGGTCCATCGCCGCCAGGAAGGCGGTGAGGTTGCGGCGCAGCACGACGACGCCCTTGGGGCGGCCGGTCGAGCCGGAGGTGTGGATGACGTACGCGGGGGCGTCCGGGTCCAGGGGTACGGGCGCGGGCGCGGCGGACTCGGACTCGGCCGGGGCGTCGAGGTCGAGCAGCGGGGCACCGGCGGGCGCGGCGTCCCGGGTCGCGGCGTGCACCACGACCACGGCGGGCTCGGCGTCCTCGACCACGTGGCGCAGCCGGGCCGCCGGGTAGTCCGGGTCGAGCGGCAGGTAGGCGGCGCCGGCCCGGAGCACGGCGAGCATGGCGGCGGGCAGGTCGGTGCCGCGGCGCAGGCACAGGCCGACCCGGTCGCCGGGGCGCACCCCGGCGGCCTGGAGCCGGGCGACCAACTCGTCGACCCGGGCGTCCAGTCGGGCGAAGGTGAGGGCCAGCTCCGGGCGGCCGCCGGGCAGCACGGCCTCGGCGTCCGGGCGGGTGCGCACGGCCTCGGCGAAGGCCGTCACGACGTCCGGCGCGTCCTCGGGCAGCGCCGGGCCGTCGCCGGCCGAGGCCAGCAGGGCCTGCTCGACGGGGGTGAGCGCGAGCAGGTCGGAGAGCCGCAGGCCGGGGTCGGCGGCGCCGCGGGCCAGCACCCGCTGAAGCGCCTCGGTCAGCGTGCGCACGGTGTCGTCGTCGAACAGGTCGCCGCTGAACTCGCAGACGCCTGCCGTGAGTTCGCCGTCGCGGGCGAGCTCCAGGCTCAGGTCGGTGCGACACAGGCCGTTGTCCAGCTCGACCAGCTCGACCGTGACGCCGGGCAGGGCGATGTCGGGGGCGGGGACGTTGCGGTAGCCGAACTGCACCTGGTAGAGCGGGGCGTGGCTGAGGTCGCGGTCCGGGCGCAGCTCGCGGACCAGGCGCTCGAAGGGCACCTGGGTGTGGGCCAGCGCGCCCAGCGAGGTCTCCCGCACCCGGCCGAGCAGTTCGCCGAAGGTCGGGTCGCCGGAGAGGTCCGAGCGCAGCACCAGGCTGTTGACGAACATGCCGACGAGCCCGGCGAGTTCGGGCCGGTCGCGGCCCGCGGTGGGCACGCCGACCACGACGTCCTGCTGGCCGGAGTGGCGCATCAGGACGGCCTGCCAGGCGGCCAGCGTGACCATGAACGGGGTGGCCCGGGCCGCCCGGGCCGCGGCCTCCACGGCCTCGGTGGTGGCGGCGTCCAGGGTGAAGTGCACCCGGCCGCCCCGGTGGCTGGGCACGGCCGGCCGGGGCCGGTCGGTGGTCAGCTCCAGGACGTGCGGGGCGCCCTCCAGCCGCTCGCGCCAGTAGCCGAGCGGCTCGGCCAGCGCGGTGTCGGTGAGTTCGCGGCGCTGCCACTGCGCCCAGTCGGCGTACTGCACGGCGAGCGGCTCGGGGGCCGGGCCGCCCTCGCGGAAGGCCCGGTAGCGGGCGCAGAGCTCCTCCACCAGCACCGCGCGGGACCAGGCGTCGCCGACCAGGTGGTGGTTGACCACGACCAGCAGGGCGCGCTCGGGCGCGGAGCGGATCAGCAGGGCGCGCAGCAGCGGGCCGTGCTCCAGGTCGAACGGCAGGGCCGCCTCGCGCTCGGCCAGCGCGCGCTCCTCGGCCTCGCTCCAGCCGGCCTCGCCGCCGGCCGGCTCGACCACCCGCAGCACCGGGGCGGTGCGCTCCAGCACCCGCTGCACCGGGCCGTCCTGGCCGGCGGCGATGACGGTGCGCAGCGCCTCGTGCCGCTCCACCAGGCCGTCCAGCGCGGCCTCCAGCGCGGCGACGTCCAGCGGGCCGCTCAGACGCAGGCCCACGTACTCGTTGAACACCCCGAGCCCGGGGGTGAGCTGCTCCAGGAACCAGAGCCGTTCCTGGCCGAAGGACAACGGCGCCGGCTGCGCCGGGTCGCGCGGCGGCACGGCCGGGGCCGTGGCGGCGGGGCCGGCCGGGGTGGCCGGGGCGGTGCCTGCGCGGCCCCGGGCGCGCGCCTCGAAGGCGGCGCGCTGCTCGGGGGTGAGCCGGGCGAGGCGGTCCTCGCGGCGGCCTGCGGGGTTGGTCACTGGTTCTCCAGGTCGGCGAGGATGCGGTCTTCGATCTCGGTGGCGAGGTCGGCGACGCGGCCGCCCTCGAAGAAGACCCGGGCGGGGACGTCGACCTCGAACTCGGCCCGCAGCCGGGCCGCGATCTGGGCGGCCAGCAGCGAGTGGCCGCCGAGCTCCAGGAAGTCGTCGTCCACCCCGACCCGGTCGAGGCCGAGCAGTTCGGCGTAGATCTCGGCCAGGCGCTCCTCGGTCGGGGTGGCCGGGGCGGTGTACGGCGTGGCGAGCTCGGGGCGGGGCAGGGCCGCCGTCCGGGGGGCCTCGGCGGCCGGGGCGGCGGAGGTGCGCAGCGTGCCGTCCGCGATCGCGGCGCCGGCCCGGGCCACCACGGCCCGTCCGGGCGGGCCCTCCAGCAGGGCGGCGAAGGCGCGGGCGCCCTGCTCGGGGGTGAGCGCGCCGGCCAGCATGTCGGCCTGGAAGGCCCGCAGGGCCTCGGGGACCTCGGCCCGGCTGGCCATGCCGACGCCGGCCCACATGTCCCAGTCGACGGCCACCGCGTGGCGCTCGCCGCGCGCGGCCTCGGCCTCCGCGACGGCGGCGAGGTAGGCGTTGGCGGCCGCGTAGTCGGCCTGGCCGTAGGTCGGGATCAGGGTGGCGAGCGAGGAGCAGAGCACCAGCACCTCGGCCTCCCCGGGCCGCAGCGCGGCGAGCAGGTGGCGCAGGCCGGCGGTCTTGGGGGCGAGGACCGTGCGCATGCTGTCGTCGGAGCGCAGCTCGACGGAGCCGCCGCCGGGCACGCCGGCCGCGTGGACGACGCCGTCGATCCGGCCGAAGGCCGCACGGGTCTGCTCCAGCGCCCGGTCCAGCGACGCGGCGTCGGTGACGTCGGCCTGGACGGCCAGCACCTCGGCGCCGCTCGCGCGCACGGCGGCGAGCGCGGCCTCGTCTGCGGCGCCGCGGCCGAGCAGGACGAGCTTGGCGGCGCCGGCCCGGGCCAGGGCGCTGGCGAGGGTCAGGCCGATCCCGCCGAGGCCGCCGGTGAGCAGCCAGGTGCTGCCGGGGCGCACCCGGGCCGGGGCGGTCGGGACGGGGCGCTCGGCGGGCTCGACGCCGCGGGTGAGCAGGGCGCCCCCGCGCAGGGCGAGCAGCCGGGCCGGGCCGGTGAGCACGGCGCGCACCACCGCGTCGGCGGCGGCCTCGTCGAGCGCGGCGCCGACGGCGAGGTCGACCTGGGTGCAGCGCAGGTTGCGGTACTCCTCGCCGAGCACCTGGACCGGGCCGCTGAGCAGGGCGGCGGCGGGCCGGGGCTGCTCGCCGGGGGCGGCCGGGAAGGCCCCGGCGGTCACGACGCCGAGCCGGACCTCGTTCAGCACGCTCTCGGCGGACATCGCCCGGGCGAGGTGGACCAGGCCGAAGTAGCCGGCGGTCTCGTCCGGCGTCTCGTCCAGGCCCCAGGCGTACAGGACGGCGGTGGGCGTGCGGACCAGGCCGCGCAGGTCGGCCAGCAGCTTCGCGTACTGGGCCGGGTCGGCGGGGTCGAGCTCGTAGACGCCGCGGCGCACCCGGCGGTAGGCCGGGCCGGGCTGGACGGTGGTGACGATCTGGCCGCGTGCCGTCAGCAGCTCGACCAGGGGCTGGGCGGCGCCGGCCCGGTCCAGCAGGACCAGCCAGGTCTGGCGGCGGCCGGCCAGCGGGTCGTCCCCGGCGGCCTCGGCGAGCTGGCGCCAGTTGACGGTCGCGTGGACGGCGTCGAGGTCCGCGGCGGGCAGCGCGGTGGCGGGCGCCCGGCCGGGGACGGCGGGCTCGATCCAGTGCGGGAGCCGCTCGAAGGGGTAGCCGGGCAGGTCGGCGGGGCGGGCGTCGGCGTCGACGGGCTCCCAGTCGACGGCGGCGCCGTGCGCCCACAGGCTGCCGAGCGCGAGGACGGCGCTGCCGGGCTCGTCCTCGGCGCCGCGCCGCCCGCGGGTGGGCAGCGGCGGCAGGGCGAGCCGCGGCCCGGCGGTGCCCTCGGCGGCCGCGCGGGCCAGGTCGGTCAGCACGCTGCCGGGGCCGGTCTCCACCAGCACCATCCGCTCGTCGAGCGCCGCCAGGCGGGTCAGCCCGTCGTGGAAGCGCACCGGGGCGAGCATCTGGCGCACCCAGTAGCCGGGGTCGGTGGCCTGCTCCGGGGTGATCCAGTCGCCGGTGAGGTTGGACAGGAAGGGCACGGTGGGCTCGTGCAGCGTCACCTTGGCGAGCTCGGCCGCGAACTGCTCGGCGGCGGGTGCGCACAGGGCGCTGTGGAAGGCCCGCTCCACCGGCAGGCGCAGCGCGCGCAGGCCCCGCTCGCCCAGCTCGGCGGCGGCCCGCTCGACGGCCTCGGCGGTGCCGGACAGCACCGAGGCACCCGGTCCGTTGACGGCGGCGAGGTCCAGGCCGTGCGCGGCGGCGAGGTCGGCCGCGGCCGCCTCGTCCAGCGGGACGGCCAGCATCGCGCCGGGCGCGGTCTGCTCCATCAGCCGGCCGCGGGCGGCGACCAGGGCGAGCGCCTCGGGCAGGTCGAGGACGCCGGAGAGCAGCGCCGCGGTGTACTCGCCGAGGCTGTGGCCCAGCAGCGCCGCCGGGCGCACGCCCCAGTGCCGCCACAGCGCGGCCGTGGCGTGGCCGACCGCCAGTACGGCGGGCTGGGTGACGGAGCTGCGGCGCAGCAGGTCGGCGTCGCCGCCGCGCAGCAGCTCGACCAGGTCGAGGCCCAGGTGCGGGCGCAGCAGGTCGGCGGCCTCGTCCAGGGCGGCCCGGAAGACCGGGTGCGCCCGGTGCAGGCCCAGGGCCATGCCCGGGTACTGCGCGCCCTGGCCGGGCAGCAGGAAGGCGACGGGGGCGGCGCCCTGCCCGGCGCGGGCCCGGACCGACTCCCGGCGGCCGGCGCCGCGCAGCGCGGCCACGGCGGCGGCGGTGTCGTCCGCGACCACGACGCGGCGCTGGACCAGCTGGCGGCGGCCGGTGCGCAGGGTGCGGGCGACGTCGGCCAGCGGGCGGTCCGGGTGGGCGGCGAGGTCGTCGGCGAGCCGCTCGGCGGCGGCGTCCAGCGCGGCGGCGGTGCGGGCCGACAGCGGCAGGGCGACGGGGACGGCGCCCGGTGCGGCGGCCTCGCGCGGGGCCGGCTCGGGGGCCTGCTCCAGGATCACGTGCGCGTTGGTGCCGCCGATGCCGAAGGCGCTGACGGCGGCCCGGCGCGGGCCGTCGGCGACCGGCCAGTCGGTGAGGCCGGCCGGGACGAAGAACGGGCTGTCGGCGAGGCCGAGTTCGGGATTGACGGCCTCGGCGTGCAGGCTCGCCGGGATCCGGCCGCCGCGCACCGTCAGGATGGCCTTGATCAGGCCGGTGACGCCGGCGGCGGTGTCCAGGTGGCCGAGGTTGGACTTGACCGAGCCCAGGCCGCACCAGCCGGTGGCGGACCTGTCGTCGGCGTCCTGCTCGGCGCGGAAGGCGGCGGTGAGCGCCTCGACCTCGATCGGGTCGCCGATCGGGGTGCCGGTGCCGTGCGCCTCGACGTAGCCGATGCTGTCCGGGGCGACGCCCGCGACGGACAGCGCCTCGCGGATCACGGCGGTCTGGCCGGCGACCCCCGGGGCGGTGTAACCCGCCTTGTTCGCACCGTCGTTGTTGACGGCCGAGCCGAGGATGACGGCGTGCACCCGGTCGCCGTCGGCGAGCGCGTCGGCGAGGCGCTTGAGCACCACGACGCCCGCGCCGTTGCCGAAGACCGTGCCGGCCGCCTCGGCGCCGAAGGGCCGGCAGTGCCCGTCCGGCGACTCGATGCCGCCGGGCACCGGCAGGTAGCCGGAGCGGTGCGGCACGGTGACGGTGACGCCGCCGGCGAGCGCGAGGTCGCACTCCTCGGACAGCAGGCTCTGCACCGCGAGGTGCACCGCGACCAGCGAGGTCGAGCAGGCGGTCTGCACGCTGACCGCCGGGCCGCGCAGGTTGAGCTTGTACGCGGCCCGGGGGGCCAGCTGGTCGGGCTGGTTGCCCTGGAAGAGCATCGGCACGCCGAGGGAGTCCCGCAGGTCGGTGCGCGGCAGCAGGTTGTGGATCAGGTAGGTGCTCAGCAGCGACCCGGCGTAGACCGCGATCGGCCCGCGCGCCCGGTCGGGGTCGCAGCCGGCGTCCTCCAGCGCCTCCCAGGCGCATTCGAGGAAGATCCGCTGCTGCGGGTCGATGACCGAGGCCTCCAGCGCGTTGTAGCCGAACAGCTGGGAGTCGAAGCCGGCGACGTCCGCCAGCACGCCCTTGGCGGCCACGTACCCGGGCTTGCCGGCCTCGCCGTCCGGCACCCCGGCGGCCCGCAGCTCCTCGGGGCCGAACCGGCTGATCGCCTCGGTGCCGGAGGCCAGCAGCTCCCACAGCGCGTCGACGGAATCGGCTCCGGGGAAGCGGCCCGCGAGGCCGACGACGGCGACCCGGCCGTCGGTCTCGGCCTCGTCGGGAATGACCGGCTGTGCGTTCAAGGTGTTCTCCGTGGGTGAGGTGGGCTCCGCGCGCGGCGGGGCGGGCAGGACCGGGTACGCGGCCGGGGCTCAGACCGCCATGGGGTTCGGGGCCGCCGGGCGGCTCAGACCGCCATGAGGTAGCGCTGGAAACGGGGCATCAGGAACTCCAGGGCCCGGACCTCGACGGGCGTCAGCTCCGGGTGCCAGACGTCCCAGAGCAGGACGGCGCGCTGCTGGGTGCCCTTGTTCCAGGCCTCGTGGATGAAGCTGTCGTCGAAGAGGATCACCTTGCCCTCCTCCCAGCCCCGCTCGTCGTCGCCGACCTTGATGGCGCAGCCGGGCGGCACGATCAGCGGCAGGTGCGCGGTCAGCAGCAGGTTCACGCCGCCGGTGTGCGGGGTGATGTGCACGCCGGGGTTGAGGATGGTGAACATGCCGTCGCGCGGCCCGTGCGGGCTCGCCGAGACGGCGGCGTGGGTCTCGGGGCAGCGCTCCGGGACCTCGTCGCGCCAGCTGCCGTTGCGGTACAGCTGGTAGGTGTCCCAGCCCTGCCAGCCGAGCTCCTTGGTGTACAGGTCCTCGTACGGGGCGAAGCGGGCCTGCTCGGCGCGCAGCTCCAGGAACTCGGCCTTGATCCGGTCGTACGCCGCCTCCATCCGGGCCACCCAGGGCAGTTCGGCGGTGTCGTGCCAGGGCAGGGCGCTGATCCCGGGGAAGAACAGCCGGGTCGGCTCCTGGTCGTCGTGCAGGTACTCCGGGGCCTGCTCGCCGGTGAGGATGCGCAGGCACTCCTCGACCCGCTCCAGCCCCTCGGTGCCGAGGATGCCGTGCAGCTCCGTCATCACGCCCTGAACGTCCATGTCAGTCCCTCCCTGTCGGTGCGGTCCGGGTCGTCGGCCCGGCCGGTGTGTGCTGGTCGGCGGCCGGGCCCTCGGCCCGGTCCCGGGCCTCGCGGCGGGCCCTGGCGCGGGCCCGGACGGCGCTCTGGCGGCGTTCGCCGCGCGGCTCGGCGGTCTCGGCGGCGGCCCGGCCGTTCGGCGCGGCGCCCTCGGTGAGGCCGGCCGCGAACTCGGCGATGGTGGGCCGCCCGAAGATGTCCACCAGCCGGACCGGCCGCTCCAGGCGGCGGGCCAGCTCCAGCTGGAGCCGGGCGGCCAGCAGCGAGTCGCCGCCGGCCTCGAAGAAGTTGGTGTGCCGGCCGACCGGTCCGCCGCCCAGCAGTTGGCGCCAGGCGTCGGCGACGAGCTGCTCGACCCCGGCCAGCGGGGCGGCGTCGGCGGGCCGGGCGGCGGCCCCGGGCAGCGGCAGCCGGGCCCGGTCCCGCTTGTTGGTGCGCGTTCGGGGCAGCGCGTCCAGCAGCATCACGGTGTCCGGCACGACCGCCGCCGGGAGCCGTTCGGCCAGGTGCGCGCGCAGCTCGGCGCCGGTGACCCCGGGCGCCGCGACCGCGTAGCCGACCAGCCGGCGGGCCCCGCCCCGGCCGTGCGCGGCGGCGGCCGCCTCGCGGACCCCCGGGTGCAGCTCCAGCAGCGCCTCGATCTCCTCCAGCTCGATCCGGTTGCCGCGGATCTTCAGCTGGCTGCCGATCCGGCCGACGAACGCCAGCTCGCCGTCCGGGAGGCGGCGGCCCAGGTCCCCGGTGCGGTACAGCCCGCCCCCGGCCCGCCAGGGGTCGGCGACGTACGCCCGGGCGCTCTCCTCGGGCCTGCGGTGGTACGAGCCGGCCAGGAAGTCGCTGCGCAGGTGGATCTCGCCGACCACCCCGACCGGGCAGAGCCGGCCCTCGCGGTCCAGGACCACCGCCTCGCGGCCCGGGATCGGGGTGCCGATCGGCACCCCGGCCGGGAACTCCTCGCCCGGCGCCAGCTCGCGGTGCGTCGCCAGCACGCACTCGGTGGGCCCGTAGAGGTTGTGCAGCCGCGGCCGGTCGGGGCGGTGCGCCCAGGCGGCGGCCAGGGCCACCGGGAGCACCTCGCCGGCCATCAGCACGTGGGCGAGGTCCGGCAGGTGCGAGCCGGTGGCGTCCAGCGCCTCGGTGACCAGCTGGAAGAAGGCCGGGACGGTCTGGATCTGGGTGATCCGCTCGGCCCGCAGCCACCCGGCCACCGCGAGCGGGTCGCGGCGCAGCCCCTGCGGCGGCAGGCAGAGCACCGCGCCCGAGCAGAGCGCGGCGAACACCTCGGTGTACGCGGCGTCGTAGGTGAACGGGGCCCACTGGGCGATCCGGCTGTCCGGCCCGATGCCGAAGTGCTCGCGCTGCCAGTGGGCGAACTGGGCGAGCGCCGCGTGCGGCAGGGCGATGCCCTTGGGCGTGCCGGTGGAGCCGGAGGTGTAGACCAGGCAGAGCGGGTCGCCGGGGCCCGCGGGGGAGGCGGCCGGGGCGGGGCCCGCGGGCTCGTCGGCGGCCGGCACCCGCGGGTCGACGGCCTCGACCGGGACGCCGGCGAAGTGCCCGTCGTCCGCCAGTAGTTCGGGGTGCAGGGCGAGCGTGCTCTCGGCGGCCAGCAGGCACACCGGTTCGGCGTCCGCCAGCAGCGCGGTCAGGCGGGCGTCCGGGTCGGCCGGGTCGAGCACCGCGAAGGCGGCCCCGGTCTTGGCGACGCCGAGGATCGCGGCACTCTGCACCGGGCCGGCGGGCAGCAGTACCGAGACGAACCGGCCGGGCGCCGCGCCGCGCTCCAGCAGCCGGGCCGCGATCCGGTCGCTCCAGGCGTCGAGCCGGCGGTAGTCGACCGTCACGCCCTCGGCCCGGATCGCGGGGGCGTCCGGACGGGCGGCCGCCCGGTCCCGGAACAGCTCCGACACCGAGACGGCGTGCTCGGCGCGCGCCTGGCCCGCGGGTCGGGCCGGGCGCGGGTCGGGCAGAGCGGGGTCGGTGAGCTCGACGGCGTCGAGCGGGGCCTGCGGCGAGGCCAGGGCGGCGCGCAGCAGGACGTGGAAGTGCCGGGCGAAGCGGTCCGCGAACTGCGGGCCGAAGCGGTCCGTGGCGTACTCCAGGGCGCCGGCGATCCGGTCGGCGCGCTCGTCCAGGGCCAGGGTCAGGTCGTACTTGGCCGCCCCGGTGGGGACCTGGCGCAGCACGCCGGCGGCCGGGCCCAGCCGGACGTCGGCCGGCGGCGCGTCCTGGAACACCAGCGAGGCCTGGACCAGGGTCGGGCGGCCCGGCTCGCGGGCCAGGCCGAGGCCGGCCACCAGCCGGTCGAAGGCGACCAGCGGACGGCCGAGGTCGCCCGCCAGCGCCCGCCCGGTGCGGGCGGCGAGCTCGGCGAAGGACGGCGCCCCGGCCAGGTCCACCCGCACCGGCAGGGTGTTGGCCAACGAGCCGACCAGCGACTCCAGTTCGGGCCGGTCGCGGTTGGCGACGGGCACGCCCACCAGGACGTCGTCGCTGCCCGCGTAGCGGCCCAGCAGCGCCGCGTACACGGCGAGCAGCAGGGTGAAGGGCGTGGTGCGCAGCCGGGCGGCGCCCTCGCGCAGCGCGGCCGTCAGCTCCGGGGCGAGCGCCACCGGCAGGGTCTCGCCGGCTCCCGTCGGCCGCGCCCGGGTCGGCGCGTCGGCGGGCAGGTCGAGCACCCCGGGGTGCCCGTCGAGCCGCTTCAGCCAGTACTCCAGGTGCTCCTGGCGCAGCGTCAGGCCCGCCTCGTCGGCGCAGCCGGCCGCGTAGCCGGCGAAGTCCAGGTCGAGCGCGGGCGGCGGCTCGGCCAGGCCGAGGCGGGCGGCGTACAGCGCGGCCAGCTCGCGCACGGCCACGCCGATCGACCAGCCGTCGACGGCGAGGTGGTGCGCGGTGCACAGCAGCACCGAGCGCTCGGGGCCGGTGCGCACCAGGGTGAGCCGCAGCGGCGGCTCACCGGCCAGGTCGAAGGGGCGCACCGCCTCCGCCCGGGCGAGCTCGGGCACCTCCTCGGGCGCCGCGTCCAGGACGGCCAGGGCCGGTGCGGCGGGCGGCGCGAGGACCAGCACCGGGCCGTCCTCGCGCAGCTCGCAGCGGGCGGCCAGCACCGGGTGCCGGGCGGTCAGGTCGGCGAGCGCCCCGGTCAGGGCCGCCTCGTCCACCGGGCCGGCCAGGTCGAGCGCGGCGGGCAGGTGGTAGGCGGGCGAGTCGGGGGCCAGGCGGTGCAGCAGCCACAGCTGGCGCTGCTGGTCGGTCATTGGGACGGCGTCCGGGGCCGGCCCGGTCGTCCGGGCGGCGGGCGCCGGGGCGGCGGGCCGCACCCGCGCCAGGGCGGCGGGGGTGGGGTCGGTGTAGAACTCGGCGAGCGAGGGCGCGGCGCCGAAGCGGGCCCGGACCCGGCCGAGCAGCCGGGTCGCGGCGATGGAGTTGCCCCCGGCGGCGAAGAAGTCGTCGGTGGTGCCGACCCGCTCGGACGGCAGGCCCAGGACCTCCGCCCAGAGCGCGACGGCGGCCCGCTCGGCCTCGGTGACGGGCGCGCTGCGCCGGGCGGCGGTGAGCTCCCCGGCGCGCAGCAGCAGCGCCGGCCGGTCCACCTTGCCGCTGGTGTTGAGCGGCAGCGCGGGCAGCGGGGCGATCACCCCGGGGACGGCGGCGGCGGGCAGCCGCTCGCGCAGGTGGCGGCGCAGGCGGTCGGGCAGTTCGTCGTCCCCGGTGCGGGCGGTGACGAAGGCGACCAGCCGGGGCCCGGCGGGCTGCCCCCGGTCCACGACCACGGCCGCCTGGCGGACCTCGGGGTGGGCGGCGAGCAGGGACTCCACCTCGCCGACCTCGATGCGGTGGCCGAGGATCTTCACCTGCTGGTCGGCCCGGCCGAGCACGACGAGCCGGCCGTCCGGCAGGTGGCGGGCCAGGTCGCCGGTGCGGTAGACGGTGCCGCCGGCCGGGTCGACCGGGTCGGCCACGAAGGCGGCGGCGGTCAGCTCCGGGCGGTTGCGGTACCCGGCGCTCACGCCGGCCCCGCCGATCACCAGCTCGCCGACGGCCCCGCGCGGCACCGGCCGCAGCCGCCGGTCCAGGACGTAGCAGACGGTGCCGGCCACCGGGCGCCCCACCGTGACGCCCTCGCCGGGCAGCACCCGCCCGACGGTGGACCAGATGGTCGTCTCGGTCGGCCCGTACAGGTTCCACAGCTCGGCGCAGCGGGCCAGCAGCCGATCCGCGAGGTCGGCGTCCAGGGCCTCGCCGCCGCACAGCGCCCGCAGTCCGGGCCGGCCCGCCCAGCCGCCGTCCAGCAGCCCGCGCCAGAGCGAGGGGGTGGCCTGCACGACGGTGGCGCCGCTGCGCTCCAGCAGCGCGCCCAGCGCCTCGGCGTCGCGGACGCTCTCGCGCGGGGCGACCACGACCCGGCCGCCGGCCAGCAGCGGGGCGAACAGCTCCAGGACGGAGATGTCGAAGGTGATCGAGGTGACGGCGAGCAGGGTGTCGTCGGCCCGCAGGCCCGGCTCGGCGCGGACCACGCTGTGCAGCAGGTTGGCGACGCAGCCGTGCGGCACCGCCACGCCCTTGGGCAGCCCGGTGGAGCCCGAGGTGTACATCAGGTACGCGAGGTCCGCGGGGCCGGCGCCGGGCAGCGGTTGGCCCGCCCCGGAGTCGGCGGCGTCCGGGCGCTCGTCGAGCAGCGCGGCCGGGTCGGCGGCGGGCAGCCCCTCGACGGGGTCGCCGATCAGCAGGCGGGCGCCGCTGTCGGCGAGCACGTGCTCGGCCCGCGCGGCGGGCATGGCCTCGTCCAGCGGGACGAGGACGGCCCCGGCCCGCCAGATGCCGACGATCAGCGGCACCAGCTGTGCGCCGCGCTCGACGCGCAGGGCCACCCGGTCGCCGGGCGCCACGCCGTGCCGGGCCACCAGCCGGCGGGCGACCAGGTCGGCGGCCGCGTCGGCCCCGGCCCGGCCGAACGCGTGGCCGGGCGACTCGACGGCCGGTGCTGCGCCGTCCTGCCGGGCGAGTGCGCGCAGCGCCTCGGGCACGGTGGCCCAGGCGCGCTCGGCGTCGGGCGCCCGGTTGAAGTCGACCAGGACGCGCCGGCGCCGGTCTTCGGAGAGCACCGGGAGCTCGGCCAGCGGCCGGTCCGGGTCGGCCGCGGCGGCCTCCAGCAGGCACAGCAGCGAGTCCGCGAAGTCGGCCGCCGTCTCGGGGGCGAGCAGCGCCGTGCGGTACTCCAGCGTCGCGTCCAGCGCGCCCGAGGGGCGCGGGCGCAGGAAGAAGGTCAGGTCGTACTTGGCCGTGCCGCTGTGCGAGGGCGCCGGGGCGGTGGTGACGCCGGGCAGCTCCAGGGTGGTGGTGGGGCCGCTGTGGAAGGAGTACATCAGCTGGAACAGCGGCGTGCGCCCGCCCGCGGCCCGGCCGAGCCGTTCCAGGACCAGGTCGAAGGGGGTGTCACGGTGGCGCAGGTCGGCCTTGAGGTTCTGCCGGGTGCGGGCCAGGGCCTGCCGGAAGCTCGGCTCGCCGCCGAGGTCGCTGCGGTGGGCGACGAGGTTGAGCAGCGGTCCGACCACGCCGGCCAGCGCGGTGCGGCCGCGGGTCGCCACCGGCATGCCGACCACCAGGTCGTCCTGGCCCGTCCAGCGGGCGGCGGTGGCGCAGAAGGCGGTGAGCAGCACGGTGGACAGGCTGGCCAGTTCGCCCCGGCCGAAGGCGCTGAGCCGGGCCGCCAGTTCGGCGGGGACGGTGAAGTGGTGCAGCGCGCCGGCCGCCGGGTCGCCGCCGGGGCCGACGTCGGACGGCAGGTCGGCGGTGGGCAGTTCGCCGCCCAGCCGGGTCTGCCAGTGGTCGATTCCGCCGGCGTGGCCGGTGTCGCTGTCGTCGCCGCGCTGCCAGGCGGCGAAGTCGCCGAAGTCGGGCCCGTCGGCGAGGGCGGGGGCCGGGGCCCCGCCGCCGAGTTCGGCGGTGTAGCAGGCGGCCAGCGACTCCAGGAAGACGCCGAAGCCCCAGGCGTCGACCACGATGTGGTGGGCGGTGAACAGCAGCAGCGAGCGGCCCCCGCCCAGCAGGAACAGCTGGGTGCGCATCAGCGGGGGCCGGGCCAGGTCGAAGGGCACGGCCACGGCGCGGGCGGTGAGCTCGGCGAGCCGGTCCGCGCGCTCGCCCTCGGGGACGCCGGTCAGGTCGACGGTCTCGACGGCCGGGCGGACCAGGTCGGCGAACAGCTGCCACGGCTCGCCCGCCCCGTCGGCGGCGACGGCGCAGCGCACCACCTCGTGCCGCCGGGCGACGGCGGCCAGCGCCCGCTCCAGGGCGGCCACGTCCAGCGGGCCGCTGACGTGGAAGGCGGCGCTCTCGTTGTTCAGGGCGGTGCCGGGCAGCACCTGCTCGGCCCGCCAGATGGAGCGCTGGGCGTAGGACAGCGGCGCGCGGGCGCGGTCGCCGCGCAGCGGCAGGGAGGTGTCGCGGCTCATCGGCGGCCGCCCTCCGGCGAGGCGTCCGCGCGGCCGGCGGCGACGGCCGCGGCCAGCCCGGCGACGGTCGGGTCGCCGACGTACACCCGCAGCGGCACCTCGACGCCGAAGCGGGTGCGCAGCCCGTCCAGCAGGCGGGCGATGCCCAGGGAGTCCCCGCCGAGCAGGGCGAAGTCGTCGTGCCGGCCGACGGCGGGCACGTGCAGCAGCTCGCGCCACAGCTCGGCGATGCCGGCCTCCAGGCCGTCCAGCGGCTGTTCGCCGGTGCGCCCGGCCAGGGCGGCGGCCGGGCTGGGCAGCGCCCGCCGGTCGGCCTTGCCGCTGAGGGTGCGCGGGATCGCGGCGAGCCGCAGGTACAGGGCGGGGCGGGCGGCGGCGGGCAGGCCCTCGGCGGCGTGCGCGCGCAGCTCCTCGTCGGTGGCGCCGTCGGCGACCAGGTAGGCGCAGAGCACCGGTTCGCCGTCGGCCTCCTCGACCAGGGCGGCGCAGACGTCCGCCACCGCGGGGTGGCGGCGCAGCAGGTCCTCGATCTCGCCGAGCTCGACCCGGGCGCCGTTCACCTTGACCTGCTGGTCGCGGCGGCCCAGGACCTCCAGGGTGCCGTCGGCGCCCAGCCGGCCGAGGTCGCCGGTGCGGTACCGGTCCGGTGCGACGAAGCCGCCGGCCGCGTCGCCCAGGTAGCCGCGCAGCGGGAACGGGGTGCGGATCTCGATCTCGCCGATCGCGTCCACCACCGGGCGCCCGCCGAACAGCACCGCGATCTCGACCCCGGGCATCGGCCGGCCGGCCGGGACGGTCCCGGCGTCGGCGTCCTCGGCGGTGAGCCGGCGGAAGACCTTGGTCATGGTGGTCTCGGACGGCCCGTAGAGGTTGACGAGCTCCTTGTCGCCCCCGAACAGGGCCCGCCACCAGGCGATGTCGGCGGGGCGGACCGGCTCCCCGGCCATCAGCACGCCGCGCAGCCGCGGCAGGGAGTCGGCGGCCAGCCCGGCGGCGCGCAGGGTGCGGAACACGGTGGGCACGCAGTGCAGCAGGTCGACCTGCTGCTCGGTCAGCCAGCGGGCCAGGGCCGCGCCGACGGGGATGGCGCCGGGCGCCGGGAGCACGGCGGTGCCGCCGGCGCACAGCGGGACGAGGGCGTCGCGCAGGAAGGCGTCGAAGCCGGGGGAGGTGAGCATGGAGATCCGGGTGCCCGGGGCGATGCCGAACTCGGCGATCTCCCAGTCCAGGAAGTGCGCGACCGCCTCGAAGCTGCCCCGGATGCCCTTGGGGCGGCCGGTGGTGCCCGAGGTGAAGTAGACGTAGCCGGCGTCGGGGCCGCTGATGCCGATCCAGTCGTCGGCCGCCCAGGGCAGCGGGGTGATCGACTCGGCGGCGAGCAGCGGCAGTTCGCCCTGTCCGGCGACGGCCAGGTGCAGTCCGGCGACGGTCAGGCCCGGCCCGGCGGCGGCCAGCGCGGAGCGGCCGGCGGCGTCGGCGAGCACGGCGCCCGGCCGGAGGTCCTCCAGCAGGGCCGTCCAGCGGGCGGCGGGCTGGCGGGTGTCCACCGGGGCGAACGGGCGGCCGGTGGCGGCGCAGGCGAGGATCGCCGCGACCACCGGGACGGGGTCCGCGCAGGCGACCAGGACCGGGCCGGTGCCGGTGGCGAGGCGGTCGCGCAGGCCGGCGGCCAGCCCGGCCAGCTCCTGGTGGCTCCAGACCCGCTCGGCGGTGGCGAGGGCGGGGGCGGCGGCTCGGCGCTCGACCTGGTCGGCCCAGCGGTCGAGGATGCTCGTGTGGCTCACAACTCTCCGTTCATGATCCGGTGGGCCACGACCGTCAGCGGGTCGAGGGAGGGCAGCGCCTCGCTCAGACCGGCGTCCTCGATCGCCCTGGTGACCAGGTGCAGCTCGGTGCAGGCGGCGACGAAGGACCGCACGCCGTAGCGGGGCAGGGTCTCGCGCAGGAAGTCGATGGTGCGGGCCGGGTCCTCGCCGCGCTTGAGGCGGTGGATCTCCCGGTGCAGCGCCTCCTGGTCCGGCGGGCGCAGCGCCACCAGCTGCCGGGCGGCCCGGGCCCCGGCGGCGCCCGAGGTGAGGATGCCGGCCCGGGCGGTGCCGGAGGAGCAGAGCAGCAGGTGCGGTTCGCCGGCCGCGGCCAGTTCCTCGTGCACCACGTCGACCAGGGAGACGCAGCGCGCCGCGAGGTCGGCGGGCAGGTCGCCGAGCACGTGGTGGGCGGTGATGCAGGCGATCACCACGCGTTCCGCGCCGGCGGCCAGCAGGCCGCGCAGCGAGGACTCCACGGCGCGGCGCAGCTCGTCGAGTTCGCCGCTGCCGATGGCCTCGGTGCGGTCCACCACGGCCGGGTCGGACCAGAGCAGCACCCGGGGGGTGTCCTGCTCGGGGTGGAGCCGGCAGGCCCGGTAGACGGTGCGCAGCAGTTCGACGGAGGCCAGCGGGCCCATGCCGCCGACCACCCCGACCAGCGGGTGGCGCGGGCGGGTGCCGGGGCCGGCGATCGGCCCGGCGGCGGTGGCGGTCATCCCAGGCACGGCAGATCGAACTCCTCGACGAAGAGGGCGAAGGTCGCGACGAGCATCAGGTAGTCGGTGTCCAGGTGGGCGTGCACCTGCTGGCCGTCTCCCCGCTGACGCCGCGTCAGGGCGGCGACGGTGTCCGGGTTGAAGTAGCCCTGGCGGCGGACGGTCGCGGGGGAGACCAGCTCCTCGAACCAGTCGGCGCCGGTGCTCAGCAGGTGGCTGCTGGTCTGGCCGCGGAAGCCGTACTTCTGCCGGCCGAGCACCTCGCCGGGCACCAGGCCCTCGGCCGCCCGGCGCAGCACGGCCTTCTCCCGGCCGTGGGCGAGCATCAACTCCGGTGGCAGCGTGGTGGCGTGGTCGACCACCGCGTTCGCCAGGAAGGGGAAGCGCAGCTCGACGCCGTTGGCCAGGGCCATCCGGTCGCCGTGGTCGCCGAGCAGGTGGTCGGCGAGCCGCAGGTGGTAGTCCAGGTAGGAGCGCTGGTGCAGCGGGTGGCGCCCGGCCAGCCGCCCGGGGTCGACCAGGCGCTGGTTGGTGACGGAGAACTCGTCCAGCCCGTGGGCCAGGTCCTCGGCGTACAGCTCGCGGCGGAACTCCTGGGCGGGCAGCTGGTCCTGCTCGTAGCCGAGGTCGACGCCCCACATCCGTTCGCGGATCTCGCGCTCCAGCTGCGCGTCCAGGCCGGTGAGCCGGCTGCCGCCGAGCCCGGTGGCGTCGAAGCGGTAGCCGGGGTAGCCGCCGAACAGCTCGTCGGCGCCCTCGCCGCTGAGCGCGCCGACCGTCCCGGCGGCCCGGACGGCCTCGGACAGCGCCAGCGAGCAGACGTTGTACGACTCGCGCACGGGTGCCTCGGCGTGGCGCACCATCGCGGTGATCCGCTCGGCCACCTCGTGCTCGCCGACCGGGACTTCGTGGTGCTCGGTGCCCAGCTTGGCGGCGACCAGCCGCTGGTGCGGGCCCTCGTCGAAGTCGCGGCCGGGGAAGGTGACGGAGAAGCTGGGCCAGGCGTGGCCGGGCCGGGCCCGGGCCATCAGGGCGCCGATCAGGCTGGAGTCGAGGCCGCCGCTGAGGTACATGCCGATCGGCACGTCCGCGAGCAGCCGGCTGCGCACGGCCCCGTCGAGCAGTTCGGCGGTGCGGTGGGCGTACCGCTCCAGCTCCCGGTCCAGGGCCTCGGGGGCCACCGGGTCGAGGTCGGCGGCGAGCGGGAAGTCGAGGTCCCAGTACCGTTCGGTGCGCACGCCGGAGCGGTCGGCGATCAGCCGCTCGCCGGGGCGCAGCGCGCTGATCCCCTCGAACATGGTGCGCGGGCTGACCAGCCCGGGCAGCGTCAGCACCTGGTCGAGGCCGCGCAGGTCGACCCGGGCGCTGACGGCGGGGTGGCGCAGGATCGCCTTGATCTCGGAGGCGAAGATCAGCTGGCCGTCGGCGACGGTGTAGAAGAGCGGGACGATGCCGGCCCGGTCGCGGGCGAGCAGCAGCCGCTGCGCGGCGGCGTCGTGCAGCGCGAAGCCGAACTGGCCGTCCAGGTGGGCCGTCAGGTCCTCGCCGTACTCGCGGTACAGGTGGAGCAGCACCTCGGTGTCGCTCTCGGTGCGGAACCGGTGGCCGCGGCGGCTCAGCGCGGCGCGCAGCTCGCGGTGGTTGTAGATCTCGCCGTTGCAGACCGAGGCCAGGGTGCCGTCCTCGGTGCGGTGCGGCTGGTTGCCGCCGGCGAGGTCGTTCAGGGCCAGTCGGCGAAAGCCCAGGCACAGGCCGTCCGTGGCGTAGTGGCCGTCGTCGTCGGGGCCGCGGTGCACCAGGCACGCCGTCATCTCCCGGACCACGGCGGCATCGGCCGGGCGACCGCCGCCCAGGACGAATACGCCGGTTATTCCGCACATTCTGTCCGCCCTCTCCCGTCGTGCGTTCGGAACTCGTCGTCGGAACTCGCCGATCGAAATACTCTGGAAATATCCGAAAGAAACCCGGACGAGGAGCACCGTAACAGAGCTCGGTGTTCCGGGAAAGACTCAAGATCCTTATGCGCCAACCGACTATTTCAGGGCACAACTGAGCTGCAGCATCGCCCGGTTGGATCCTCTCGGGGCATGCCGGAATACGGGCTGGACCAACCCGTGAATTACCGCATAAAGTCGTGCGGGAGGCCTGTTCAGGCTTCGCGTAATTGACTGGGGAAGAAAAAGGAGCAGCGATGACCGGTTCGTCCGCCGTACAGCACGACGAGGTGGCCCGATGGACGCCGTGGCACCGGGACGCCGCGCCGAACGGGCGGTCCGGGCCCGTGCGCGTCTACTGCCTGCCGCACGCCGGCGGCTCCGCGAGCGCCTACCTGCCGTGGGCCCGGTCCGGCGAGCAGCCGGGCCTGACGATCGTTCCGGTGGAGCTGGCGGGCCGGGGCACCCGCCTCGCCGAGACGCCGTCGGCCGTCATGGACGAGGTCGTCGACGGCCTGCTCGCCCTGCTGGCGAGCCGCCCGGCGGACGAACCGTTCATCCTCTTCGGCCACAGCATGGGCGCCCGGATCGCCTACGAGACGACCCGCCGGCTCGCCGCCGAGGCGCGGCCGCTGCCGCTGTCCCTCGTGGTCTCCGGCGGCCGGGCCCCCGGCACGCCGGACGTCACCCGGCTGCACGGACTCACCGACGACGAGCTCCTGGAGCGCATCGTCGGCCTCGGCGGGACCCCGGCCGAGGTGCTGGAGTTCGCCGACCTGATGCAGATGATCCTGCCGGTGCTCCGGGCGGACGTCACCCTGCTGGGCGAGTACAACGACCGGGTCCGGCCGACCGTGCTGCCCTGCCCGGTGCTGGCGCTCGGCGGCGCCGACGACCTGATGGCCGGACCGGAGTGGATCACCGGCTGGCGGGCCACCACGGCGGCCGACTTCCGCCACCGCATCCTGCCGGGCGACCACTTCTTCCTGCACCAGCAGCGGGCCGAGGTGCTCGCGGAGCTCGCGGCGCAGGCCCGGGCGTGCCTGGACACCGCGGACGGCCCCCAGGAGGGCCGGGCGCCGGGCGCCTGACCCCGGCCGCCCGGTTCCGTACGACGGGGCCGGGCGGCGGGTGGCGGTCCGTCCGGAACGCTCCGGACGGACCGTCATCGCCGGCCCTCGTCGGCCCGTCGCAGGACGGCGGCGACGACCCGGGCGATCTCGTCGATCGGCCCGGCGTCGGCGAGGTCCAGGTGCCGGGCGGCGAGCGGGTGGTCGGCCACCGGCCCGGTGGCGTGGGCGGACCAGACGGCCACCGTGTCCTGCGGCCGGTGGTCGCCGGTCGCGGTGAAGGTGGTCAGCGCCGCGTCGAGCACCCCCGGCGTCCACGCCGCCATCAGCCCGGCGTGGTAGCGGCAGGAGTCGAGGAACACCGCCAGCTCGTCCTCGTCGCGCGGCGCGGCCTCGCGCAGCGCCACGGCCAGCCGGTCGAGCAGCTCCGAGGGCTTGGGCCGCCACTGCTCCGTGAGGACGGCCGCCACCTCGGCGGCGGGCGCGCCCGTCGCCGTCAGCAGCTCGGCCAGCACGTCGGTGTCGGTGACCTCCCCGGCGCCCGGCGGCGCCGGATGGCTGTCCAGCAGGGCGACCAGGTCGACCTGCTCGCGCTGCTCGCGCAGCAGCACGCCGATCTGGTGCGCGACCAGCCCGCCGAAGGACCAGCCGAGCACCCGGTAGGGGCCGTGCGGCTGGACGGCGCGCATCCGCGCCAGGTACTCCCGCGCCAGGCCGTCCACGTCGGCCGGCCGCTCCCCGCCGCCGACCGGGCCGATGCCCTGGAAGGCGTAGACCGGCTGGTCCGGGTCGAGCCCGCGCAGCAGGCCGATGAAGCCGAGGCCGTCGCCCGTCACCGGGTGGACGCAGAACAGCGGTGCCCGGCCGCCCGCGGCCCGCAGCGCCAGCAGCGGTTCGAAGCGGGCGTCGGCGCGCCCGGGCCGCTGCCCGGTCAGCCGCTGCGCCAGCGCGGCCGGGGTCGGCGCCTCGAACAGCGCCTTCACGGGCAGGTCGACGCCGAACTCCGCGTGGATGCGCTCGACCAGCCGGATCAGCAGCAGCGAGTGGCCGCCGAGCAGGAAGAAGTCGTCCTCCGGGCCGACCTCGGGCACGCCCAGCAGCTCGGCGAAGACCGCGACCAGCGTGCGTTCGGCCGGCGTGCGCGGCTCCCGGGCCCGGCTCTCGACGTGGGTCTGCGGCTCGGGCAGCGCCCGGCGGTCCAGCTTGCCGTTGGCCGTCACCGGCAGCGCGCCGAGCAGCACGTAGGCGGTGGGCACCATGTGGTCGGGCAGCCGGCCGCGCAGGTGGGCGCGCAGCGCGGCGGCCGTGGGCGGCTGCGCGGAGCCGTCCGGCACCACGTAGGCGACCAGCCGGGCGGTGCCGGTCCGGTCCTCGCGCACGGTGACGGCGCAGGCCGTGACCGCCGGGTGCTCGCCGAGCCGGGTCTCGATCTCGCCGAGCTCGATCCGGTGGCCGCGCAGCTTCACCTGGCTGTCCACCCGGCCCAGGTACTCCACCACGCCGTCGGGGCGGTGGCGGGCCAGGTCGCCGGTGCGGTACATCCGGGTGCCCGGCGCGCCGTGCGGGTCGGCGACGAAGCGTTCGGCGGTGAGCGCCGAGCGGCCGAGGTAGCCGTACGCGAGCTGCTCGCCGGTCAGGTAGAGCTCGCCCGGCACGCCCGGCGGGACGGGGTTGAGGGCGGTGTCCAGCACGTAGGCGCCGGAGTTCCAGACCGGCCGCCCGATCGGCACCGGGTTCGCCTGCTCGTCCGCCGGGCCGCACTCCCAGGCCGTCACCTCCACGGCGGCCTCGGTGGGCCCGTAGAGGTTGTCCAGCCGGGCGCCCGGGAGCACCTGCCGGAACCGGCGCACGGTGGCCGCGGGCAGCGCCTCGCCGCTGGCCACCACCAGGCGCAGCCCGGTGCACTCGGCGGCCCGCGGGTGCTGGAGGAAGACGTCCAGCATGGACGGCACGAACTGGGCGACGCTCACGCCCTCGCGCCGGATCAGCTCCGCCAGGTAGGCCGGGTCGCGGTGCCCGTCGGGCTTCGCCAGCACCAGGGTGGCGCCGGTGGTCAGCGGCCAGAAGAACTCCCACAGCGAGATGTCGAAGCTGGCCGAGGTCTTCTGCAGCACGCCGTCCCGGGCGCCGAGCGGGTACTCCCCCTGGCCCCAGCGCAGCCGGTTGGCGATGGCGTGGTGCGGGACGAGCACGCCCTTGGGCCGCCCGGTCGAACCCGAGGTGTAGATCACGTAGGCCGGGTCGCCGGGGCCGGGGGCGGTCGGCGTGACGCCCTCGGGCGCCGGCAGGTCCTCCGGCGACAGGCACGGCACGCCCTCGGCGGGGCGCAGCGCGGCGGCCTGCTCCGGGGCGGCGATCACCGCGGCCGGGCGGGCGTCCGCCAGCATGTACGCGAGCCGGTCGGCCGGGTAGTCCGGGTCCAGCGGCAGGTAGGCGCCGCCGGCGCGGTGGACGGCGCACAGCGCCACCACGAGCTCCACCGAGCGGGGCACGGCCACCGCGACCCGGCTGCCGGGGCGGACGCCGACCGCGGCGAGCCGGCGGGCCAGCGCGTCGATCCGGCGGTCCAGCTCGGCCGGGCCGAGCGCCTGTCCCTCGAACACCAGGGCGGGGGTGTCGGACGGCGCGGCGAGCCCTGCCGACACCAGGGCGGCCAGCGTGGTCGGCGCCAGCTCCCGCCGCTCGCCGGCGGAGCGCTCCAGCAGTCGCGGTCGCTCGCCCTCGGCGGACAGTTCGAGCCGGGAGATCGGCCGCTCGGGATCGGCCGCGGCCGCGCCGAGCAGCCGCGTCAGGCAGCCGGCGATCGCCTCGACCGTGGCCCGGTCGAACAGGTCGGCGCGGTACTCGACGGCGCCGGTCAGCTCGTCGTCCGGGCCGACGGGCGCGCCCAGGGTGACAGTGAGGTCGAACTTGGCCGGCGCCGGGCCGGCGGTGAACAGCTCGCTGTCGAGGCCGGGGATCTCCACGGCGGAGCCCGCCTGCTCCATCACCAGGGCGACCTGGAAGAGCGGATGGCGGCCGGGGGAGCGCTCCGGGTTGACCAGCTCGACGATCCGCTCGAACGGCAGGTCCTGGTGGGCGTAGGCGGCGAGGTCGGCGTCCTTGACGCGGCGCAGCAGCTCCCGGAAGCCCGGGTCCCCGTCGGTGTCGGTGCGCAGCACCAGCGTGTTGACGAAGAAGCCGACCAGGTCGTCCAGGGCCTCGTCGGTGCGCCCGGCGACCGGGGTGCCGATCGGCAGGTCGGTGCCCGCGCCGAGGCGGGTGAGCAGCGCCGCCAGACCGGCCTGGACGGCCATGAAGAGGCTGGCGCCGTCGGCCCGGGCGAGCTCCGCCAGGGCGCGGTGGTCCGCGCCGCTCAGCCGCAGCGGCACCCGGCCGGCCTGCTGGCCGGTCTCGGCGGTGCGCCGCCGGTCCACCGGCAGCGCGATCTCCTCGGGCAGGCCGGCCAGCGCCCCGCTCCAGTACTGCCACTGCCGGGCGGCGGTGCTGCCCGGGTCCTGGTCGTCCCCGAGCAGGGCGAGCTGCCACTGGGTGTAGTCGGCGTACTGGACGGGCAGGGCGCTCCACTCGGGGGCCCGGCCGGCCGTTCGGGCCTGGTAGGCGGCGCCCAGGTCGCGGGCGAGCGGGCCCATCGACCAGCCGTCGCAGGCGATGTGGTGGACCGTCAGCAGCAGGACGTGCCGCTCGGGGGCGAGGGCGAAGAGGTGGGCGCGCAGCGGCGGCTCCGACGCGAGGTCGAAGGGCTGGGCGGCGGCGGTGCGCAGGGCCTCGGCCAGGCCCTCCTCGGTCACCGGGGCGGTCCCGGAGTGCCGCAGCAGCGGCGGGAGCTGCTCCGGGGCGAGGATCCGCTGGTGGGGGGCCGCGTCCCCACCGCGGGGGAGCGGGAAGACGGTGCGCAGGGCCTCGTGGCGCACGGCGCAGTCGTGCAGCGCGGCGGCGAGGGCGTCCACGTCCAGGGCGCCGGTCAGGCGCAGGGCCAGCGGGATGTGGTACGCGTCGCTGTGCGGGTCCAGCTGCTGGAGGAACCAGAGCCGGCGCTGGGCGTGCGAGAGCGGGATCCGCTCGGGGCGGGCGGCGGCGGTCAGCGCCGGGCGACATCGCCCGGCGTCCACCGCGCGGGCGAGCCCGGCGGCCGTCGGGCTCTCGAAGACCGCCCGGATGGGCAGTTCGGTCCCCAGGGCGGTGCGCACCCGGCTGACCAGCCGGGTGGCGAGCAGGGAGTGGCCGCCGAGCGCGAAGAAGTCGTCGTCGGGGCCGACCTCGGCCACGCCGAGGACCTCGGCGAGCAGCGCGCACAGCGCGGCCTCGCGGGCGTCCCGGGGGGCCCGGGAGCGGCCGGTGGCGGCCCGCAGCTCGGGCTCGGGCAGAGCGGAACCGTCCAGCTTCCCGCTGGAGTTGAGCGGGAGCCGGGCCAGGACGGCGTAGGCCGCCGGGATCATGTAGTCGGGCAGCTGCCCGGCCAGCAGCTCGCGCACCTCGGCGAGGTCGGGGGCGTTCCCGTCCTCGGTCACCAGGTAGGCGGCGAGGTGGCGCTCCTCGGCGCCGGCGCCCCGGGCCAGGACGGCGGCCTGCACGATCGCGGGGTGGCGGAGCAGCACCGCCTCGATCTCGCCGGGCTCGATCCGGAAGCCGCGGATCTTGATCTGCCCGTCGGCCCGGCCGAGGTACTCCACCTGGCCGTCGCGGCGCATCCGGGCGAGGTCTCCGGTGCGGTACATCCGGGCGCCGGGCGGGCCGTACGGGTCGGCGACGAAGCGCTCGGCGGTCAGGGCGGGGCGGCGCAGGTAGCCGCGGGCCAGGTGCGGCCCGGACAGGTAGAGCTCGCCGGGCACGCCGAGCGGGACGGGGCGCAGCAGGTCGTCCAGCAGGTACGCCCGGGTGTTGTCGAGCGGGCGGCCGATGACGGGGGTGCGGCTGTCGGCCAGGGAGCAGGCGAGCGCGTCGACGGTGCACTCGGTCGGGCCGTAGTAGTTGAACACCGCGACGTCCGGCAGGGCGGAGAGCTCGGTCCACAGCGCCGGCCCGACGGCCTCGCCGCCCAGCATCAGCACGGCCGGGCGGTGGTGGCCCTCGGCGAACAGGCCGGCGGCGGTGAGCGCCGGGACGTACGTCGGGGTGAGGTCCAGGAAGTCGAGGCGCTCCCGGCGGACGTAGCCGACCAGGGCCTGCGGGTCGAGCCGGACCTCGTCGCTCAGCAGGTGCAGCGGGTGGCCCTCCAGCAGCCAGAACAGCGGCTCCCAGGCGGTGTCGAAGGTGATCGAGGCGACCAGGCCGAGCTGGAGGCGCCGGCCCTGCGGGCCGCCGGACGGGCGGACCATGCGGGTGCGGTGGTGGTGCATCAGGCTGCTGAGGCCGCCGTGCGGGATCACCACGCCCTTGGGCACCCCGGTCGAGCCGGAGGTGTGGATGACGTAGGCCGGGTCGTCCGGACCGGTGGGGCCGGTGCGGTCGGCGTCCGTCAGGTTCCCGCCGGGGTGGGCGGCGACGGCGGCCCGCGCCCCGGGCTCGTCCAGCACCAGGACGGGCGCGCCGTCCGGCAGCCGGCCGGCGTCGGCGGCCGTCGCGAGCACGCAGACCGGGGCGGCGTCGGCGAGGATGCCGGCCAGCCGCTCGCGCGGCACGGCGGGGCTGACCGGTATGTAGGCGGCGCCCGACTTGAGGACGGCGAGCAGCGCGATCAGCAGGTCGGTGGTGCGCGGCAGCGCCAGGACGACGTAGCGCTCGGGGCCGGCGCCGCGCCGCACGAGCTCCCGGGCGAGCCGGTTGGCGCGCTCGTTGACCTCGGCGAAGGTGAACCGGCCGTCCTCGGCGACGAGGGCGGTGACCTCGCCCTCCAGGGCGGCGCGCTGCTCGAAGGCGCCGTGGTACGTCTCCGCGGCGGCGTGCGGCATTGCGGGGGCGGGCAGGGCGGGCCCGTGGGCACGCTCGAACAGGTCGATCCGCTCCTCGGCGCCGAGCAGGTCGTACGCGCCGATCCGCTGGTCCGGGTCGGTGGCGGCCGCGGCGAGCAGCCGGCCGAGCCGGGCGGTCAGGGCCTCGGCGCCCGCGCGGGTGAACAGGTCGGTGCTGTACTCGACGAAGCAGCCGAGCCCGGCCGGGGCGCCGTCGGCGTCGTGCACCTCGCGCATGTTGAAGGACAGGTCGAACTTGGCTCCGCCCGGGCCCGCCTCGGTGATCTCGGTCTCGATGCCGGGCAGTGTGAGGGAGGCCTCGGGGGTGTTCTGGAAGGCCAGCATCACCTGGAACAGCGGGTGCCAGCCCAGCGAGCGGTGCGGGTTGAGCGCGGTGATCAGCCGCTCGAACGGGAACTCCTGGTGGGCGAAGCCCTGGAGGTCGGTGCGGCGCACCCGCTTGAGCAGCTCGCGGAAGGTCGGGTCACCGGAGGTGTCCAGGCGCAGGACCAGCGGGTTGACGAAGTAGCCGACCACGTCGTCGTAGCGCTCGTCGGTGCGGCCCGCGATCGGGCTGGCGATCGGGATGTCCGTACCGGCCCCCGACCGGGTCAGCACCGTCGCCAGCGCCGCCTGGAGCACCATGAACATGCTGACCCGGCAGGAGCGGGACAGCGCCAGCAGCTCGCGGTGCAGCTCGGCCGGGAGGTCCCACGGGAAGTACTCGCCCCGGTGCGACATCGCCGCCGGGCGGGGGTGGTCGGTGGGCAGCTCCAGGAAGTCCGGCAGGCCAGCCAACGCCTGGCGCCAGTAGGCGAGTTGGCGACCGCCCTGACCCTGCGGGTCGTCCAGGTCGCCGAGGTTCGCGTGCTGGCGCACGGCGTACTCGGCGTACGTGCCGGGCAGCGGGGACCACACGGGCGCCCGGCCCTGGCTGCGGGCCAGGTAGGCGGTGCTCAGGTCGCGGGCCAGCGGGGCCAGCGACCAGCCGTCGCCGGCGATGTGGTGCAGCACCATCAGCACCACGTGCTGCTGCGGGCCGAGCACGAACAGCTGCACCCGCAGCGGGGCCTCGGACTCCAGGTCGAAGACGTGCCCGGCCCCGGCCTCGATCAGGGCGGGCAGCTCCTCCTCGGTGACGGGCACCACGGTGAGGACCGGCGGCAGCTCGGCCATCGCCAGCACGTGCTGGCGCGGCACGCCGTCGCGCTCGGGGAAGACGGTGCGCAGGGCCGCGTGCCGCTCCACCACGTCGGCGAGGGCGGACCGCAGCGCCTCGTGGTCGACCGGCCCGGTCAGCCGCAGCGCCACCGGGACGTTGTACGAGGCGTCGCCGCCTTGGAGGCGGTCGTTGAACCAGAGCGCCAACTGTGCGTACGACAGCGGTGTCTCCGCGGGCAGGCTGTGTTCGCCCAGCACGGGGCATCCCTCCAGGTGGAACCGCCCCGCCGGCCGGGTGGGTCGGGCGGGCCGGACGGTGGTTTCCGGTGGCTCTTGGCCGTTGTGGGCCCCGGCCGTGGTGAGTCGCGGCCGGGGCGAGTCGCGGCCGTGGTGGGTGACGGGCCGACGGGGGCCGCGGCCGTGGTGAGTTCAGGCCGTTGTGGGCCCGGCCGTGGCGAGTTGCGGGCCATGGTGATGCACGGACCGTGGTGATCCACGGACCGTGGTGATGTGGGGCCGTCGTGATTGACGGACCGTGGTGATTGACGGACCGTGGTGATGTCGTGGGCCGCCGGGCCCCCGGGGCCGTCGCGGGCCCCCGGCCGTGGTGGCCTCCGGGGGTCCTTGTGGGCTCCGGGGCCGCGGGGGTCCGCCGACGTCCCTCGGCGGGGGGACTACCGGCTACCGCGCTGTGCGGGCGGGAGTCACGCGGTCCAGCGGTAGGTCATGTCCGGCTCGTTCTCCTCGTTGCGGCTGCCGTCGTTGGTGTCCACCACGACGAAGCCGTGCCGCTCGTAGAAGGCGCGCGCCTCGGTGTTCTTCTGGAAGACGTGCAGCGAGAGCTCCTGCGGGCTGGCCGACTTGACGGCCTCCAGCAGCACCGTCCCGATGCCGCGGCGACGCGCCTCGGGCCGCAGGTAGAGGTGGTCGAGCAGGTTGCCGTCGAGCGAGGCGAAGCCCAGCACGGCCCCGGTCCCGGCGTCCTCGGCCAGCCACACCCGGGTGTCCGGGAGCACGACGTGGGTGATCCAGCTGAGGGTGGCCTCGTCACTGTGCAGACGGGGCAGGTACGGCATGGTCGCGGTGCGGGAGGCCAGGAAGACCTCGGTGACGACATCGGCGTCCTCGGCTACCGCGGCCCGCAGGCGGACGTTCGCGGTGAGCGGTCCGTCGGACTGCATCCACATCTCCTCGGTCAGGTGCGTGAAGGGGTGGTGGTGCCGCGGGTGACGACCGAAGGAGGAATACGTGATCAGCACCCGTCGCACACCGACGCTACGGTCGCGAACTACGGGTGATGGAGCCGAATTTCCCCCCGGATGGGCCGACATAGTGCGTCCCGGCGGCATTGATCTTCGAGCAACCTAACACCTGGTCATGGACAGGGGAACCCCCGAAAGCAGGTTCCTGACAAGTCGATTCTGCGGTTAGATGATCGCGCGGGCCCGGCCCCCGTGGAGCGAGGATTTCGGCGCACCGGGCGGTGACATTCCCCGACTTCCCTTGTAGCTTCCCCGACGCCGAACTTCCCCTGGCTTCGCCCGACTTCCTCCGCCTTCCCCTCGCCTTCCCCTCGCCTTGCCCTGCACTTCCCCCGCGCATCCCCTGCGCTTCTCCTGCCTTCCCCGACTCCCCGAAAGGAGCGCCCGCGTGGACACTCCTGCCGTCCGAATCAGCGGCGCGGTCAAGACGTTCGGTGCCACCACCGCGGTGGGCGGCCTGGACCTGGAAGTGCCGCCCGGCATGTTCCTGGGCCTGCTCGGGCCCAACGGCGCGGGCAAGTCCACCACCATGCGGATGCTCACCGGGCAGACCCGCGCGGACGCGGGCACCGTGGAGGTGTTCGGGCACCGGATGCCGGAGGACTCCCGCCGCGCCCGCTCCCTGGTCGGCGTCGTCCCGCAGCACGACAACATCGACCCCGAACTGACGGTGCGCCAGAATCTCGACGTCTTCGTCCGGTTCACGGCCCTGCCGCGCGAGCGCTACCGTGAGGCGGTCGACCAGGCGCTGGCCGCCGTCCGGCTGACCGACCGCGCGCACACCCGCGCCGACGCGCTCTCCGGCGGCATGCGCCGACGGGTCCTACTGGCCCGGGGCATCGTCAACAACCCGCGGCTGCTGCTCATGGACGAGCCCACCGTCGGCCTGGACCCGCAGATCCGGCAGGACCTGTGGGACGTCATCGACGGGATGCGCGAGAGCGGCACCACGGTGGTCATGTCGACCCACTACATCGAAGAGGCGGAACGGCTCGCCGACGAGGTGGCCGTGGTGACCGGCGGCCGGGTGATCGCCCGGGGCACCCCCGCCGAACTGCTGCGCGCGCACGCGGGCGCGCAGGCCGCCGAGTACCGGGGCGACGCGGCCCGGCGCGAACTCGTCGAGGCCGAGGCCACCCGGGCCGGACTGCCCAGCCGGCGCACCGGGCCCGCGGTCTCCGTCCTGCGCGCCGAGACGATCTCCGCGGAGCTGCGCGAGCGCCTCGGCCCGCCGGACGTGCTGCGCCCGACCTCCCTGGAGGACGTGTTCGTCGCGCTGACCGGAGAACTGCTCGGCTGAGCCCGGGCCGGCCGCTCCCTCGTCCCCCTCGCTCCCTCGCCTACCGCCCGCCTGCCCGCCCCCACAGAGAGGACACCCGATGACCACGGCGACGCCCATGCCCCGCACCGAGGCCCAGACCGGTCCCGCCCCAGGCCTCCCGCCCGCCCTGTGGCCGACCATGCGGGCGGTGTGGCTGCGCGAACTGCTGCTCTTCCGCCGCTACTGGCCCGCCATCACCTTCGGCTCGCTGATCGAGCCGCTGGTCTACATGACCGGGTTCGGCATCGGCTTCAGCCGGCTGATCGACTCGGTCCAGGGGCACCCGTACCCGCAGTTCGTCGGCGTCGGCATGGTGGTCACCTCGGTGCTCTTCGCCTCGGCCTTCGCCGGGATGTTCGAGAGCTTCAACCGCCGCAAGTACCAGAAGATCTACGACGCCGTCCTGTGCCAGCCCGTCGACGTCTGGGAACTGGTCACGGCCGAGGCGTCCTGGATCGCCGTCAAGTCCTCCGTCTACGGCACCGCGCCACTGCTGGTCTGCCTCGCCATCGGCCTGCCGCCGGGGCCGGAGCTGCTGCTGGTGCCGCTGGTGGCGCTGGTCTCCGGCTTCGCCTTCGCCCTGCTCGGCATGTGGGTGTCCTGCCTGGTGCCGGCGATCGACTGGCTGCGGCTCGTGGTGTCCGGCGTGCTCACCCCGCTGGTGATGGCCGCGGGCGTGTTCTTCCCGCTGGACGGGCTGCCCGACTGGGTCCAGGGGGTGGCGGCCGTCAACCCGATCTACCACTGCACGCAGTTGGTGCGCCACGGCGCCTTCGGAACGATCGGCGCGGGCGACGCCCTGCACGGGGCCGTCCTGGCCGCGTTCGCCGTCCTCGCCTGGTTCCTGGCCGTCCGCGGGATGCGCCGCCGGCTCATCGACTGAACGGCTCCCGGAACCTCCCGGGCCCCGGAGCAACACGAAGACCACGCAGCTCGCAGCTCGTAGCTCGCAGATTGCAGCACGCAGCACGCAGCACGCAGACCGAGGAGAACCACCCCGATGACAGCCCGCGTCGCAAGCCAGCGCCGTTTCCTGATGTGCCGGCCCAGCCACTTCGGCGTCAGCTACTCCATCAACCCCTGGATGCACCCGGAGAAGCCGGTGGACGGCGCGCTCGCGCTCGCCCAGTGGACCAGGCTGCGCGACCTCTACCGCGAACTCGGCCACACCGTCGAGGAGATCGACCCGCTGCCCGGACTACCCGACATGGTCTTCGCGGCCAACGGCGCGACCGTGGTCGACGGGAAGGTCCTGGGCGCTCGCTTCCGCCACGCCGAGCGCACGGCCGAGGGCCCGGCCTACCTGTCCTGGTTCCGCGAGCAGGGCTGGTCCGAACTGCTGTGGCCCGAGCACATCAACGAGGGCGAGGGCGACTACCTGCTGGCCGGCCGTCGGCTGCTGGCCGGCACCGGCTTCCGCACCGACCCGAGGTCGCACGCCGAGGCCCAGGAGTTCTTCGGCGTCCCGGTGACCAGCCTGACCCTGGTCGACCCGGAGTTCTACCACCTGGACACGGCGCTCGCCGTCCTCTCCGACGAAGAGATCATGTACTACCCGCAGGCCTTCACCCCCGGCAGCCGGGCGGTACTGCGCGAACTCTTCCCGGACGCCATCCAGGCGACCGCCGAGGACGCCGCCGTCTTCGGCCTCAACGCGCTCTCCGACGGCCGCCACGTCCTGCTCCCCGAATCGGCCACCCACCTGATCGGCGAACTGCGCCGCCGCGGCTTCGAGCCGATCGGCGTGGACCTCACCGAACTCCTCAAGGCGGGCGGCAGCGTCAAGTGCTGCACCCTGGAACTGCGCGGCCACTGACCACACCGGAAAGCCCACCGGATTTCACCGAGCACGAGAGGACGACGTGGTGACGAACCCCTTCGACGACCCCGACGCCGACTACCTGGTCCTGGTCAACGGCGAGGGCCAGCACTCACTGTGGCCCGCCTTCGCCACCGTGCCCGAGGGCTGGACGACGGTCTTCGGCGCAGCCCGACGCCAGGCCTGCCTCGACCACATCGAGCACACCTGGCCCGACATCCGCCCCCGAACCCTGACCCACGACTGACCGGTAGCCGGCCCCGGCCCTCGCGTATTGGCAGCGGCATCACACATGCGCAAGGTCTCTCGGGTCTGGCATCATGGGCGCCATGATCCAGACCCGAAAGGCCCATGGCGCGTAGGCCGCCCGGCGCCATCCGCTCTCAGCGGTGGCCGGCCCGCAGCGATGCTCCTCCGCCCGCCAGTTCGTCGGCACTTCCCGCCGAACCCGCTCAGCCATCGCGAGAAATGACCGCTGACCTGCTGCCGGGCGGCGTTGTTCTCGACCGGAACGAGACGGACATCGTCGAGCGGGCGCTCTTCATCGCCATCCACCATCGTCTCCCGCCTGAGGATGCCGACCCTTCGGTGGACGCGTGCAGAGCCCTCTTCGACGAGCTCCGTCGCGTCAGGAGGACGGAAACGTCTCCGGCCCCCGATCCTCACCGGCCCGCTGTCGGCACAGTCCGAGCACTGCGGGCTGGGCGGGTGGACCGTGTCCTCTTCTCGGAGACTGCCTGGTCCACCGCCCGGTCGGCCCTCTTGTTGGCCTGTTTCGACGACACCTTGTGTGAGCACGACTTCCAGACCATCGTGGGTTGGCGGCGGAGCGACTTCCATGCCCTCGCGGCGGAGTGCGAGGGCATGGACTCCGAGAGCCTGCGGGCCGAGCTCTTCCGTGCCCGCTCGCTGGAGGACGGCGTGCGGCACGGCAAGTTGCTGACCTTCGCCGTCGACCACATGGGCATGGAGCCGAGCCGCAGGGATGTCGAAGCGGTGGAGCGAACCCTTTCCGCCCTGGCCAGTGCCTGCGACAGGGAGGTGCTGGCCGATCTGGTAGCCAGAACTCGGGCTATGGCCGCGAAAGCCGGGCGACGCACCAGACGCGCGGAATTCGGTCGCCGCGGCCAACGGGCCGTCCGATGAGCGTCGTTGGCCGTGATCTGCGCCGTTGACGACCAGGGGTTGCCGCCATCCTGGTCGTCATCGGCGTCCAGGATGGCGGGGAGGGGCCCTTGGCGGTAGTCGTCCGTACGATGGATCGACTCCAGGGGGGCGTTGAGCATGAAGAGTCCGGTCAGGGAATCGGCGCGGGTGATGTGGGCACACAAGACACTGCTGCTCCTGCCCGGGATCGCCGGGGTGGCGTTGGCCGGTGTGGTCGGGGCGCTCGCCCTGGGAGTGACGGGGCTGTGGTCGGGGGCCGTTGCGGGGGACATCGCGCTGGTGGTGGTCGCGATCCTCGTCGTGGCGGTCTTCGCCACGTTCTTCAACGCGGTGCTGATCGTCGCGGCGGACGACGCGTTGCGGGGGCGGCCGGTCGGGATCGGGGCCGGCTACGGGCGGGCGCTGCGGCGGCTGCCGGCGATCGTGGTGTGGGCACTGGTCGGTGTGGTGGTGATCTTCTTCGGGTCGCTGCTGCTGGTCGGGATCTGGTGGGCGATGGCCTCCTACCTGGTACTGCCGGCGATGATGATCGACGGCGTCGGGGTCCGTGAGGCGATGCGGACGTCCCGGCGGGCGTTCCGGGCCCACGGTGGGGACAGTGGGCGCAGTTCGACCTGGATCGCTCTGCCCGTCTCGCTGTCCTTCTTTCCGTCGGTGGCGGTCTTCGGTGTGGGCCTCACGGCGGCCGACCGGGTCTCCGGGGTGCTGGCCATGGCGGGCGCGGCCCTGTGGCTGGCGGTCGCCGTGACGGTGACGGCGAGCCTGTCCGGGGTGTTCCGGGTGCGCCAGTACCGCGAGTTGACGGGGCGACCGGCCCCGGCGCCCACGCTTCCTGCGCTGCACGTTTCGCCGGTGGAGTAGCGCGGGTGGTCGTCGGCCGTCGACCACCCGCGCCCTCGCGCTCACCGGGGTGACGGCGTCGAATGACGCACGGGCTCGGCCGGTGCTACTTGGAGTCGACCCGGCCGAGCGGGTCGGCTTCGGCCGCCAGCGCGTCGCATGCCGTCTGCCAGGCGGGGTCGCCGGGGTGGAGCGCGGTGCGCAGGTAGGCCCAGGTGAGCCGTTGGAGCAGCGCGACCCGTGCGGGGTTCTCGTCCGTGGTCTCGGCGACGTCGTATCCGGAGATCCCGCCGAGCCCGTGCTCCGCGTCGAACAGGGTGAGCAGCGACTTGGGGCCGGGGGAGAGGGTGTACGGATCGGTGTGCCAGCCCGGGCCCCGGACCGTCAGGTGGGCGGAGGCGTCCTTGTCCCCGGCGACCACGAGTGCGGGCGTCGTCATCCGGGAGAAGTCCGGGGTCGAGAGGAAGGGGTAGTTCTCGGCCACCTGCGGGGTGAGGGCGTCGCCGCCCCTGCCGGGTGCGGCCAGGAGGACGCCCGCCGTGATCCGGGGCTCGACCAGATGCACGGTTGTCCCGTCGTCGGGGTCGGTGAGGCGGGCGCCGAGCAGCAGGCTCGCGGTGTGCCCGCCCATCGAGTGCCCGGCGACGGCGACCCTGCCGTGGTCCAGGCGTCCGAGGAGCTGGGGGACGGCGGCCTCGATCGCGTCGAGCCGGTCGAGGATGTGCGTCATGTCCTCGGCCCGGGACCGCCAGTACATGGGTGCCCCGGGGGTGTCGGGGGCGAGGTCCAGCGTCGTCGAGCTGAGGTGGGTGGGCTGGATGACGGCGAAGCCGTGCGCGGCCCAGAAGTTGACGAGGGGGGCGTAGCCGTTCAGCGAGGAGAGGTTGTTCGAGTGGCCCTGGCCGTGGGAGAGGAGGACGACCGGCAGGTCGCTCCCGGTCAGCGGGGCGGAGACCCGCACCTCCAGGTCCACGGCCCGGCCGGGCACCGGCAGGACGACCGGACTGACGGAGAGGACGGGGACGGGGGCGGGCGGGCCGAAGGTGTCGGCCGGGTGCGTCGATTCGCTCATGGTGCGCATGTCCCTTCAGGGGCCTCTCCCGGCCGGGCCTGAGCGGCCGGCGGCGGGCGAGGCGGTCGGGAGCGTCCGGTTTCGGCTATGCTGAAACCGGAACCTTGTTCCACTTACTATACGGAACGTTGTTCCGCTTAGTCAACGGTCGGTGGTCGACGGCCAACGGCTGTCGGAAGGAGAGCATCGTGTCCACTGCGGGCCAGTCCGGGCAGACCCGGCCAGGGGAGACCCCGCCCGAGGAAGCGCCGACCAGGGGAAGGCGGGCCGACGCGCAGCGCAACCGGCAGACACTGCTGGCCGCCGCCGCCGAGGTGTTCGTCTCCTCCGGCGTCGACGCGCCGATCCGCGAGATCGCGGCCAGGGCGGGCGTCGGAACGGGAACGATCTACCGCCACTTCCCGACCCGCGCGGATCTCGTCGTCGCCGTCTACCGCCACCAGGTCGAGGCCTGCGCCGAAGCCGGCCCGGCGCTGCTGGCCGAGGCCGACTCCCCGCTCGCGGCACTTCGCCAATGGGTCGACCTCTTCGTCGACTTCCTGGTCACCAAACACGGACTCGCCAACGCGCTGCAGTCGGACGGCAGCGGCTTCGACGCGCTGCACGCCTACTTCCTCGACCGCCTGGTGCCCGTCTGCGCCCAACTGCTCGCCGCCGCGGCCGAGGCCGACGAGATCAGGCCCGGAACCCAGGCCTACGAACTGATGCGCGGCATCGGCAATCTCTGCGCCGGCCGCGACGGCGACCCCCGCTACGACCCCCGCCGCCTGGTCGACCTGCTCCTCCACGGCCTCCAGCGCCCCCCGTCGTCCTGACGCGCGAGGGCCCTCCGAAACCGCGAGCTCCCCGGCTCAGCCCGTCTTGGCCGGCATGGCGTGGATGGCCCCGATCACGACGCCGGGGCGGTCGAGCGGCACATCGTGTGAGCCGTTGTCGGCCACGACCAGATCGCGGTCGGCGGCGGAGTGAGCGAACGCCGCCTGAGCGTCGCGCCAGAGCCCGGCATCCTGCGGCGAGGCCTCGAACGGCCTCGCGCACCGCGATCAGCCGCCACGGCGGCGGCGGGCGCCTACACTTCGCCTGGGCCACCGGCGGCCCACCACTGCACGCGCGCTTCCGCGCCACCGCCGACAACCCGCAACGGACCAAGGAGACCAGGTGATCGAGGTGCGGCCCAGCCAGCAGATGCAGTCCCTCGGCGTCGTCCAACAGGGCGCCCCCATCCTCAACCGTCCGGCCGAGCCCTTCGACCTCCCGGTCGAACGCGCCGCAGCCCAGGCCGTCATCGACGAACTGTTCACCGCCGTCGACCGGATCGGCCGCGTCCACTCCTTCGCCAAGGGGATGGGCCTCGCCGCCCCGCAGATCGGCATCCCCCGCGCCGCCGCCCTCGTCCTGCCCCCGACCGCCGGCGCGGACCCGATCATCCTGCTCAACCCGAAGGTCACCGCCGTGTCCGACGAGACCGACGAACAGTACGAGGGCTGCCTCAGCTTCTTCGACGTCCGCGGCATGGTCACCCGCCCCCTCCGCATGGACGTCACCGCCACCACCCTCGACGGCGCCATCACCACCGCCACCTACGAGTTCGGCCTCGCCCGCCTCATCGCCCACGAGGTCGACCACCTCGACGGCCTGCTCTACATCGACCGCATGCGCCCCGACGTCCACCCGATCCCGGTCGAGGAGTACCGGGGTACCGGTTCGACCTGGACCTACTGACATCCGGAGGTATGTCACTCCACGCAGTGTGGCTAGCGCGGGATTTGGCTCAGACCAGTAGATCTGGCGCAGCACCGGCACATGTGCGGGTGGCCGACCATCAGGCCGCGTCTGGCAGGCGACGGGCTGCGCGGCGTGGTCGCCGGCCCTCCCCGGCCGTGACCGCAGCGAACCCCTCACGGACCGGCTCGAACCTTTCGGCCACCGTGCCCAGCACCACGTTCTCGTCCATCGGCGCTTCCTCCCGGCTCGGTCACGACAGGGACGTCGACGGGTGGCGCCAGCGGTCCTGGCTCGCGCACCTCGCGCCGGACCTGCACGACCACGCACCTCACGGCCGCGCACCGCACGGCGATGGCCGGCCGCGTTGAGATGGTCCGGCGGAGTGACTATCTTCGTGAGGTGAGTGAACGTGTGATGCAAGAGCCCACCCTGATGGTGCTGACGGCCCTCGCCGACGCGCCCCGGCACGGATACGCCATCGCGCAGGAGGTCAAGGTGATGACCGGTGGCCGGGTCGCGCTGCGCACGGGGGCGCTGTACGGGGCCCTGGACCGGCTGCTGGCCGACGGACTGATCGACATCGACCGCGAGGAGATCGTCGACGGCCGGGCCCGGCGGATCTTCACCCTGTCCCCGGCGGGGCGGGAGCGGCTCGCGGTGGAGGCCGAGCGTCTGGCCGCGGCGGCGAAGGAGGCCACCCGCCGCCTGTCCGTCGCGAAGCCGCCGGCGGCCTCCGCATGATCGAGCGCGTCCTGCGGCTCTATCCCGCCGCCTACCGCCGGGCCCACGGCGGGGAGATCGTGGCGACCTTCCGCGAGATGACCGCGGGCGAGCCGCTGGGCTCGCGGCTGCGGGAGGGCGCGGGTCTGGCGGCGCACGCGATGAGGATGCGGATGGGGCTGGGCACGGCCGCTCCCGTCGCGAAGGTCCTCGCGCTGGCGTACCCCTTCGCGCTGGCCGCCGCGGGCGCCGCCGGCGGCCTGCACCTGCTGACCTGGTACGCCGGCGTCGTGTCCTCGCCCGTCCCGTTGGGGGTGCGACTCGGAACCGACCTGTCGGGGGCGTGGGGCGCGCTGCTCGTCTCGTCGCTGGTCGTGGTCGCGGGGTCGGTGGCGGCGCTGACCGGCCGGTGGCGCCTCGGGGTGCCCTGCACGGTGGCCGGGCTGCTCTCCTTCGCGGCGGCCGCGGTGGTCAGCGGGCGGGCGTTCGGTGACCCGGTGGTCACCCCGGCCGCGATGGTCCTGGCGGCGGCCGTGCTGCTCGCCTGCCCGCAGGACCGGCGGACGGAGGGCGTCGCGGCGGGGCGCGCGGGCGCGGCCGCCGCCGTGGTCGCGCTCGTGGTCGTGCCCCGGGCGGCCATCGCCTCGCACGGGGTGCCGTGGGTCAGCACCGACTACGGGTGCTGGCCGCTGGTCGTCCTCGCCGCGACCGGTGTCGCGCTGACCTGGTCCAGCGGATCGTGGGGCGGCCGCGAGCTGGCGGCGATGGCCCTGGCCTCCCCGCCGTTGCTCGCCCAGGCCTACACGGTGGCGTGGGGGGAGGCGGCTGTCGTCGCGTGCCTGGCGGCCGCGTTGCCGGCCACCGCGGTGGCCGCCGGGCTCGCCGGTCGTCTGAAGCGAGGCGGCCGCATCCTCCGCTGAATTGCCCGCTGCGGCTGGTGAACTCGATCGGGTGATGTCGGAGCCGATTTCTTCGGAATGGCTGGGGCGCTGGCTCACCTTCCGCCCAGGAACAGATGCTTCAGGCAGCAAGAGGGCCCAGCCGCAACCAGCGGCTGGGCCCTCTTCGCATCCTCGTTCAGCCTGGCTGCGAGCTGCTTGACGTCGGGTGCGAGGCGTCCGGCCCACGGGTCGGATCGACGTCGGCCGGGATGCGCGGTGCGTCGAGCGGATGGTCGCCGTACGGGTCGGGCGAGCGGGTCAGCTCTTCCCGTCCTCGGCCCAGGTGATGTCCATCTGGTCGATGAAGTAGCGGCCGTCGAAGCAGAGGAAGACCTTGGACGTGGTGTCGTTGTCCGCGATCCAGGTCTTGTTCCACTGGATGACGGTGCCGGCGCCGTCGCGCTTGGGGAAGTAGAGGCCCTCGCGGCGCTCGGGCTGGTTGTAGAAGCCGTATCCGTTGGGCAGCCGGTACGGCGTCCGGAAGATGGCGCCGCTGCCGCCGATGCGGTCGAAGAGCGCGGCGGGGAAGTTGGTGCGGGCGACGAGTTTCGGCGGGACGTAGTGGACGTCCACCTCCCCGGAGTCCACGTAGCGGGCGGGCTCCCCCTTCAGCCGGTGGAAGGCCCTGCGCACGGCGCCCGCCGTGTCGTAGCTGTCCGTGAAGGTCACGAGACTTCCCTCCCGGCCCTCCTGGTACCAGTCGCCCTGGGAGTACTGGTCGAAGTCGAAGGCCTCGATGCGGGTGCCCGGGGTGAGGAGTTCGCCGGGGACCTCCCGGAAGCTGGTCTCATCGAAGATCTGCTCGATGGTCCGCACGTGCTTCTCGAAGCGGCGGGCCGGTACTCGGACCCGTCCCGTCCCCACCGGGAGGTCGGTGGCCTTCGGTGCGGGAGTGGGGGCGGGCGCAGGCGGCGGGACGGGCGCGGGCGCCCAGGCGGTGCAGGACCGGTCCTCGGCCCCGGCGCCCTTCTCCAGGATCAGCGGCCCGCCCGGCCGCTCGGCGGCTGGGTCGGCCAGGCCGAGGAGGCAGTTGGAGGAGTCGTGGAGGGCCATCAGCCGACCGGTGTCGCGCTGGACGAAGGCCCGCCACGCCTGGCGCCAGTACGAGGAATCGCTGCCGGTGTCGGGGAACTTGGGCCGCAGGGTGACCGTGGCGCCCCGGCTCGATTCCTCGGCGGTCAGGTAGAGGCCGGTGGCGGCGTGCCGGATCCGGTGGTTGATCACCCGGAACCGCTCGGCCACCCACTGCTCGCCGTCGCCGCCGGTCTCCGGCCCGAGCACCACGGGGGTGCCCTCCGGGCTCCCCGCCGGGGCGCCCGCCACCAGGCCGGGAATGCGGTGCAGGCGCAGGACGAAGGTCTCGGTGGGCCAGTCGACCAGCATCGTGAACATCCTTTCGGTAGTCGAATATGACATGACGTCACAACATGATCACCTGATCGGGTGGGGGTGCGCCATGGCGCACGGCACACCGTGGGCGTCTCGGCAGGAGGCTGCGCTCCGACACCCATCGAAGGCTCCTTCGGACAACCTGTCCGCGCGTGCTCTCACCGTGTGGGGGCGGCGCGGCGCGTCCGCCAGAGCTCATTAGTCCGTTTGACGTAGCATTCCGTTCGACGGACTATTGAGGTCTGTGCGAGAGGATGCTCATGCCGTTCACCCCGGCCCACCCCGCGGCCGTACTGCCGTTGCTGCGATCGCCCTTCAGCCGGGCCGCGCTGGTCGCCGGAGCCGTCGCACCGGACCTGCCCTACTTCGTCACCACCACGGGGCTGCCCGTCAGCGCGCAGTCCTGGTACGAACCCTTCGTCAACGCCACGACCTCGCACAGCGCTCAGGGCGCGGTCACCGTCGCCCTGCCGTACGCCCTCGCCCTGTGGGGACTGCTCCGCGCCGGCCATCGTCCCCTGGCGTCGCTGCTGCCGGTGCCCGTCACCGCGTCGCGGGGGCTGCGCACTGCCGGCGAGCTGGCGCGGCGAGCCGGGTGGATCGTGCTGTCCGCCCTGATCGGTATCGCCACGCACCTGGTCTGGGACGCCTTCACCCACTTCGACGGCTTCGTGGTCGCCCGTACGCCCTGGCTCAACTCCACGCTGGTGGGCAGCCTCACCTGGGCGCGGGCGTTGCAGCACGCGAGCACGATCGGCGGCCTGGCCGCCATCGCGGTGTACGTGTGGCCGAGGCGGGCCCGATTCCTCTCCGGTGGGGGCCGAGCGAAGCCTGGCAGCGCAATCCGGCGGCCCGTCCTCCTCGCCATGGCCCTGGTCTCGCTCGTCGGAGCCGTCGCCCACGCCTGGTGGTGGCACGCCGGCCCGGAGGCGGCGACCGACGGGCTGCCGCTGAGCGCCGTGGTCGAAGGGGTGCTGTCCGACGCGGCGAAGGGCGCCGGCGCCGGCCTGATCGGCAGCCTGACCCTGTACGTCCTCATGTGGTGGATTCGGCGCGCCCTCACGGCAACCCGCATTCGCAGGGGCAGAGTTGACACAGTATGCCCGGGCTCGCAGGGAGAACGCGGGGCCGTTCACCGACAATCGGAACACCACGCAGAGGCCGATGGCCGGATCGGTACCGGGCCGACCAGATGAGGGGAACACGTGCGTCCAGATGATGATCAGGACTCGCCGAGCTTCGCGTTACTCGGCGCGCTGCGGGCCCGGCGCTCCGACACGGATCTGAACCTCGGCGGCCCGCAGCAGCGGGCGGTACTGGCCGCCCTGCTGCTGCGCCCGAACGCGGCCGTGACGGTCGACGAGCTGATCACCGGCCTGTGGGGAGACCGGCCGCCCGGTGCGCCCGACACCACCTTGCGCACCTACGTGTGGCAGCTGCGGAATCTGCTGGAGCCCGTGCGTACGGCACCCAGGGTGCTGGTCTCCCTGACGGGCGGCTACCGTCTGGCCGTTGACCCGGAGCGCGTGGACGTGTGGCGGGTCAAACGTTGGCAGGAACTGGCCGGGACGTGTGCCGCCGAGCGGCCGCAGAACGCCCGGAACGCACTGTCAGAAGCCCTGGCCCAGTGGCGCGGGGAGCCGCTCGCCGGCCTGCCGGGGCCGCTCATGTGCCGCGAGCGGGAACGGCTTTCGAGGCTGCGCCTCACACTCCTGGAGGAGCGCCTCGCCCTCGACGTGGCCCTCGACACGTCCCTCGACGTATCTCGCGGCGCGGGGCTCGGCGCGGCCCGCGACACCGCACTCGACGCCCCCTCCGGCTACCTGCCGGAGCTGGAGCAGCTGGCCGGTGACCACCCGCTCCACGAGCGCCTCCAGGAACTGCTCATCCGCGCGCTGTGCCGGCAGGGGCGCAGGTCCGAGGCGCGCGCGGTCTACGACGCGCTTCGATTACGGCTGGCGGAGCAGCTGGGGATCGAACCGGCGCCCGCGCTCACGGAGTTGTGTCACGATCTCGGTGTGGATGCCGCGATGCGATCGAGGGCCGCCGCACCCGGTCCGGACTTACGCCCGGACGTACCGTTGTCGCCCGCGCCGGCAGACCGCAGGGCCGACCGAGACGTCGACCGAGACGTCGGCCGAGTCGCCGACGGAGACATCGACCGAGATGTCGAGCGCGGCGCAGGCGAGGCGGCCGACAGTGAGGCCCTGGACCAACTCCCCCCGGTGGTATCGCAGTTCATCGGACGGCAGGACCACATCGCCGGAATCGGACGAGCGCTGACCGGACGAGCGCTGACCGGGCAAGCACCGACCGGGCAAGCACCGACCGGACGGACCAGTCCCGCACTGCGACTGGTGACCGTGACCGGGATGGCCGGGGTGGGGAAGACGACCCTCGCGGTGCGAGCCGCCCACACCGTGCGCCCGGACTTCCCCGACGGCCGGCTGTACGCGGACCTGCGCGGCGCCGACCTGGTGCCCGCGAACGCGTCCGACATCCTGGCGGACTTCCTGACGACGCTGGGCGTCCGGGCGGCAGTCGTGCCCAAGGACCTCGAAAGCAGGTCGGCGCTGTTCCGGACCGCCAGCGCGGGACGGCGGCTGCTCATCCTCCTGGACAACGCGCGCGACGAGGCCCAGATCCAGCCGTTGCTGCCCGGCTCGTCGGACTGCGCCGTCATCGTCACCAGCCGCACGGTGCTCACCAGCGTGCCGTCGGTCCTGCACGTCGCGCTGGACGTGTTCAGCGAGCCCGAGGCGATCGGCCTGCTCGACTCGGTCATCGGCGCGGCACGCCGGTCCGGACAGGGCCCCCAGGCCAGGATGCTGGTCGATGCCTGCGGCCGGCTCCCCCTGGCCGTACGGATCGCCGCGGCCCGGCTCGCCGCCACCCCGGACCAGCCGATCGGTGAGCTCGTCCGGAGCCTGGCCGACGACCGCGAGGGCATCGACGCCCTGCGCATCGGCGACCTGGCGATCGAGCAGGTCTTCGAGCTCAGCTACCGGCTGCTCCCGCCCTCTCTGGCCACGGTGTTCCGGATGCTCTCCTGGGCGGAGCCCGACCTCGGTCTGGCGTCGGCAGCCGCAGTCCTGGGCCTGGCGGAGTACCAGGCGGAGCGGCTCGCGGAGTCGCTGGTGGACCAGGCGCTGCTGGAGTCGACGGGTGCCGGGCGCTACCGCTACCACGACCTGGTGCGCGCCTTCGGCCGCCGGGCGTCGCTGCGGACCGGCGACCACGAACGGGCCGGCGCCCAGCAGCGGCTGCTGACCCATCTGCTCGGCCGCGCCCGTACGGCCTTCACCCTCGCCGTACCCGGCGACCCGGTCGCCGACGTCTTCGGCGAGCCGCTCCAGCAGCCGGCCACCCCTCCTGACCGCTCCCCGGCCACCCGTCCTGGCCGCTCCCCGGTCTCCCGCGCCGGCCACTCCCCGGTCTTCGCGGATCTGGCGGACGCCCGCCGCTGGGCCCGGACCGAGACACCCGGCGCCGTGGCGCTCGCCGCCGCCGTCGCGACGGACACCCTGCGCGCCCTCGCCGACGGCAGGCCCTCGGCGATGACCGACCTGCGGGCGGCCGTCAACCTGCTGATCGCCCTCAGCCCGCTCGGCCTCGGCGCCGTGGGCGGCCGGGCGGAGGACGCCGTCCGCACGCTGATCGCCGCCGCCGTCGCGGCCGGCGACCGTTGCGCGGAGGGCCGGTCGCGGTTCCTCCTCGGCACGGTCCTGCTGGCCCGGGCCCGGCTCGGCGAGGCCGGCGCCGAGGCCCGGCAGGCGGCCGAAGCCTGCCGGGAGGCGGAGGACCCGGCCGTTCTCCGGCAAGCCCTCAACGACCTGGGCCTCATCGCCCAGGCCGAGGGCCGGCACGAGGAGGCGATCGCCGCCTTCGACGAGGCGGTGGCGCTCGCCCGGCAGCTCGGCCACCGGTCCGGCGAGGTGGCGAGCACCGCGAACGCGGCCCTGTCCCGCATCCGCACCGGTCGCGTGGCCACGGCGGTGCAGACCTGTCAGCGGATCCTCGCCGAGCCCGGGGGGACCGCCGACGTCGCGATGACCGCGTACGTGCACTACGTCCTCGGCCTCGCCTACCAGGAGCTGGGCCGACTCGACGACGCCGCGGTGCAACTGCGGTCCTGCATCTGCTGCGCGGGCGTCACCGGCGACCTCGACCGCGAGTCGGCCGCCCGAAGCCGCCTGGCCGACGTCCTGCGCCTGCTCGGACGGCTCGACGAGGCCGTTCAGCAGGCGGAGCGGGCCCTGGACCTCGCAGAAGCAGGTGGGCGACAGCGCGAACGCGCTCTCGCCCACCTGGTGTTGGCCCATGCGATGACGGCCCGCGGTGACCACCACGCCGCCCGGCATCAGGAAGCGAAGGCGCGTCTACTGCTCAGCCGCCTCAGCGCCCCGGAGGCCGCCGCCGTGACGTCGATGCTGGCCGCTCTGGCGACCGCCGACCGGACTCCTCACCCCCGGTAGCGAATGACGAGACCGGTGCCGTTCCAGGTGACATGCCCCGAGAGGCAGTGCACGCCGGCCGAGCCGTCGCAGGCCTGCGCCGACGGCTCGGTCGGCGAGCTCTGCCGCACGGGGGCCCCCGCGCCCACGGCAACAGCGCCCACCACCGGCACCAGCACGGCCGCACCGGCAACAGCCGTACGGACAACAATCGTTCGAAACACGGATGACTCTCCCTACGTACCTACGGCAAGACGTCCGAACGCTCGCAGGGGCCGGTAGACATCAGATCAACGCAACCGTCACTCCCGTCACTCCGGTCACCCCCGCACACGGACACCACGCCGCACCGCACCACACCGCACACACCAACAGGAGGTTGGGAACCATGGCCCAGCAGTTCGGGGACTACCAGAACGAGATCTACTTCGACGGCCTGCGCGGCGTGCAGCCCGCCCTGCCGATGACGTACGCCGGGCTGGAGGCCGGGGCGCAGGCCGCCCTCCCGCCGTCGATCTGGTCGTACGTGGCCGGCGGCGCGGGGGACGAGCACACCCAGCGCGCCAACGTCCGGGCCTTCGAGCGATGGGGCCTCTACCCCCGGATGATGGTCGGCGCGGCCCGCCGCGACCTGACCGTCGACCTGTTCGGCCACACCCTGCCCTCGCCGCTGTTCCTGGCACCCGTCGGTGTGATCGGCCTCTGCGCCCAGGACGGCCACGGAGACCTCGCCGTCGCCAGGGCCGCCGCCCGCACCGGCGTGCCGATGGTGGCCTCCACCCTCACCGTCGACCCGCTGGAGCAGGTCGCGGCCGAGTTCGGCGACACGCCAGGCTTCTTCCAGCTCTACACCCCGACCGACCGCGACCTCGCCGCCAGCCTGGTGCACCGCGCGGAGGCGGCCGGTTTCCGGGGCATCGTGGTCACCCTGGACACCTGGATCACCGGCTGGCGCCCGCGCGACCTCGCCACCTCCAACTTCCCCCAGCTGCGCGGCCACTGCCTGGCGAACTACTTCACCGACCCGGTCTTCCGGGCCCGTCTGGCCAAGGCCCCCGAGGAGGATCCGGGCGCGGCGATCCTGGAGTGGGCCGGTGTCTTCGGCAACCCGCTGACCTGGGACGACCTGCCGTGGCTGCGCTCGCTCACCGACCTGCCGATCATCCTCAAGGGCGTCTGTCACCCCGAGGACGTCCGCCGGGCCCGGGACGGCGGCGTCGACGGCCTCTACTGCTCCAACCACGGCGGCCGCCAGGCCAACGGAGGCCTGCCCGCCCTGGACGCGCTGCCCGCCGTGGTCGAGGCGGCGGGCGCTCTGCCGGTGCTCTTCGACTCCGGGGTGCGCAGCGGCGCCGACGTGGTCAAGGCGCTCGCCCTCGGCGCCACCGCGGTCGGCGTCGGCCGCCCGTACGCGTACGGGCTGGCGCTCGGCGGCGAGGACGGCGTCGTGCACGTGCTGCGCTCACTGCTGGCGGAGGCCGACCTGCTCATGGCGGTCGACGGCTACCCGACCCTGGCCGACCTGACCCGCGAGGCGCTGGTGCGCCTCTGAGGCGGTCGACGGTCGACGGCCGAATTCACCACACGTATTCGGTGGCGACGCGGTCCGTACTTCCCCGAACCACTTGAACCCGGTTGTGGTGAAAGCGGTCCTGACCGGATCTCTGTGGTCGGCTTTGACCGTCGGGAGTTCCTGTGTATGACTGGCCGTCATAAGACCGTGATCTGCGGGCTCGTGGAGCCGTCAAGACCTTGAATCAGCCATGACGCGCACGTAGATCCATCGTTGACTGATCATTGATCAGCTGCTCGTAGGTTTCTCGTCGGAGGCGATCGGTTCCGCCCCGGGGCGGACGTCGCCGATGACACGAGAGATCCCGCGGGGAGTCGTCCCCTTAACCGGAACGGAGTATTCATTCTATGAACACCAACGAACTCGACCAGGTCATATCCGAGTTGACCCGGATCAAGAAGGAGTACGTCGAGCAGCGTTCGGCTTTCGTCCCTGGAGAGCGCATGGCCGGCTTACTGAAGGGGCTCGGCGCCACCGATGCCGACCTGGCCCAGCTCCAGCGGGTGAGCGACGACCTGCCGGACGACCCCACCCTCCCCTTCCGCCAGTCGAAGAACGGCCGCTTCCACTTCGACGTGAAGAACGGGACGATCGACCGGGGCGAATTCCAGCCGTTCGCGCTCTCGGCCGACGAGGACTTCGTACGCCACGACTCCGGACAGAAGCGCGAGTTCGCGGAGGTCGGCGACGACCTCCAGCTGAACCGGGCCTTCCAGGGGCTGCTCCTGTTCAAGGCGTTCATGGTCCAGGACGTGGAGATCGCGCACCGCCCGAAGCTCGACTACGACTACCCCGGCTGGGTGTGCACCCTGTTCAACCTGCGGACCGTCACCACGCCCGAACTCGTCGGCGAGCCCGCCCTCGAAGGGGTGCACAGCGACGGCGTGGACCACACCATGACCACCCTGCTCGGCAGCGAGAACATGACCGCCGACAGCGCGATCACCTTCCTCCACGACATGCAGCAGATCAACGCGGTCCGCTGGGACGAGGTCGAGCCGGAGCTCGTCGTGGGCCAGTACCAGCACCGCCACTTCCTCGACACCATGCTGGTCGTCGACCACGAGCGGAAGCACAGCCTCTCCCCGGTGGTCGCCGCCGACCCGCAGCGGACCTCCACCAGGGATATGCTCATCTTCTTCACGCGGAAGCCTGCCATGGAGGGTCACATCTCCCACACGCACGACTCCCTCGCCTGCCACTCCGCCCTGCCGATGTCGGTCGGGCTGCTTCCCTCGGTGATGGTGTGATGACGGCGGACGACATCACGATCACCGACTTCCTGAACGTCGACATCCGTGCGGGCCGGATCGTCCGCGCCGAGGCGTTCCCGCGCGCCCGCCGACCCGCGTACAAGCTGTGGATCGATTTCGGCGATCTGGGCGTCCGGAAGTCCAGCGCCCAGATCACCGATCTGTACGCGCTCGACGACCTCGAAGGCCGCCTGGTGATGGCCGTGGTGAACCTCCCGCCCCGGCAGGTCGCGGACTTCATGTCCGAGGTCCTCGTCCTCGGCGTGCCGGGCGAGGGCGGCGGCGACGTGGTCCTGATCGCCCCGGACCGGGAGGTCAAGCCGGGAGCACGGCTGCTCTGACGCGAACCGGCAGGCGACCGGCCGGACTTCACTCTGTGGGAGCCCGGGGGTGAGATTCCCCCGGGCCTCCCGACCGACTGACTCGGTCGCGTTCGTGGAGGGTGGGGAACCTCTTCCTGCGCACCCCGGCCCGCCGGGGTGCGCACTGGTCGTTCAGGACTCCGTCCGTTGTTCGGGATCCAGCTCGTCCCGGGCGATCCTTCGCAGCTCCTGCATGAGGGCGGAGCCGACGCCGTGGCCGCGGAGCCCGGGCCGGGTCGTCAGGCTCCCTCGGCGGGCCGGGCCGCCCGGTCGGGCAGGCGCAGTCGTCGGCGGATGTGAGGGGGCATCAGGAGCGCTCGGTCGCTGAGGACGTCCAGGAAGGCGGCGGCGAGGGGGTCGGGGCCGGTGCGGGTGTAGGCGGTGAGTCGGCGGCTGACCGGGGGGTCGGGGCGCAGGAGTGCGCCGGCGAAGTGCGGGGGGACGGTGTTGGCCGGGACGAGGGTGGGGCCGAGGCCCGCGGCGGCGTAGTTGGCGGCGGCCGGGGCCTGTTCGGTGCGGACCGCGGTCCTCGGGTGGAATCCGGCGGCGGCGCAGGCCTGGTCGAGGATGTCGGCGAGCCCGCTGTCCGGGGTGAAGTGCACCCACTCGCGGTCCGCGAGGTCGGCCAGGCGGATCCGGGGCGCCCGGCCGGCGGAGGCGATCGGATCGTCGGTGTGGGTGACGACCAGGAACTCCTCGGTGCCCACGTACCGGACGGGCCCCTCCCAGTCGGTCGGCGGCGGTCCCAGGGCGACGTCGGCCTGGCCGGCCGCCATGGCGTCGGTGAGGTCGTCGGCGCGCCGGTGTTCGAAGAGCCGGACGCGGACGCCCGGGTGCCGCTGCCGCCAGATGCCGAGCGCGGCGGGGAGCACGCCGAAGCTGATCGAGTAGAGCGTGGCGAGGTGGAGTTCGCCGGTGGCCGCCCCGGTGGCCCGGCGGGCGGCGGTGGTGGCGCGCTCGGCGTCGGCGAGGGCGGCGCGGGCGTGGGGGAGCATCGCGCGCCCGGCCGGGGTCAGGCGCACCGCGCGCGGCAGGCGCTCCAGCAGCGGACCGCCGACCTCCCGCTCCAGCGCCTGGAACTGGTGGGACAGACCGGGCTGGGTGATGCGCAGGCGCTCGGCGGCGCGGGTGAAGGAACCCTCGTCGACGATGGCCGTGAGGTATTCGAGCTGTCGGAGTGTTGCCATGCGCTCAGCATATGGGTCCGATAGAAACGATTCCTTGGACTGATGGGTGCCGGGTTCCGCAGGATGAGGACATGCCCCGCGGCGGGGCCCGCGGACCCGGCCGCCTCATCTCTCCCTCGTGGAACCCCCCAAGGAGTCACCACCATGTCCGACCTCTCCGACCAGCCCGACCAGCCCGTTCAGTCCGAGCAGTCCGAGCAGCCCAAGACCACCGTGCTCGCCACCTTCGCCGCCGCGCCGCACGCCACCGAGGAAGACTTCGCGAAGGTCATCGACGCCGAGCTGGCCCGCGCCAAGGAGCTCGTCGACCAGGGGGTCATCGTGCACGGCTACCACCGCACCGACGTGCCGGGCGCCGCGCTGATCGTGGACGCCGCGACCGTCGACGCCGCCCGCGAGATCCTGGCGACGCTGCCCGCGGTCGCGGCCGGTCTCGTCGAGACCGAGTCGATCATGCCGCTCATCCCCCTGCAGCTGCCGCAGGGCTGATCCGACACCGTGGGGCCGGGCCCACCGCCCGGGCCCGGCCCCGCACCCTCGCGCCCGGAGTGCCCACCATGTCCGACCATCCCCACCTGCCGCCGCCGGTCCTCGACCCGGCCGCACAGGCGCTCGCCGACCAGGCTGCGGCCGGCCCCGACTCGCGCCTCCTGCCCCTGGCCGAGATCCGCGCCGCACTGGAGCGGGCACAGTCCGGCCCCGCCCCGCGGCCCGAGGCCCGCATCGAGGACCTGACCGTGCCGGGCGGCCCCACCGGCCCGGTACGGGTGCGCATCGTCCGACCGCCCGTACCGGCAGCCGGGCCCCTGCCGGTGGTCCTGCACCTGCACGGCGGAGGCTGGATCGCGGGCAGCGCCACCACCCACGACCGGCTGCTGCGCGAACTCGCGGTGGGCGTCGGGGCGGCCGTGGTCTTCGTCGACTACGACCTGGCGCCGGAGGCTCCCTACCCCACCGCCCTGCGCCAGGCCCGTACCGTCGCCGCCTGGATCGCCCGGCAGGGCACGACGGCGGGGCTGGACCCGGACCGGATGGCCGTACTCGGCGACAGCGCCGGCGGAAACCTGGCCGCCGCCCTGGCCCTGGCGGCGACCGAGCAGGACGAGTTCTCCTTCGTCTGCCAGGTCCTCCTCTACCCGCCGCTGTCGACGGACTTCGACACACCCTCCTACCGGCAGTTCACCCGGGGGTACCTCCAGAGCGCGGACCACCTGCGCTGGCTCTGGCAGCAGTACCTGCCCGATCCGGACCAGCGGAGCGATCCGGGCGCCGTCCCGCTGCGCGCCCGGCCGCGACAGCTCGCCGCACTGCCGCCCACGCTGGTCATCACCGCCGAAGCCGACGTGCTGCGCGACGAGGGCGAGGCCTACGCCGCCGCGCTGCGCGTCGCCGGCGTGCCCGTGACCGCAGCGCGGTACCTGGGCACCGTGCACGCCTTCGTCGTCCTGGACGCCCTGCGCGAGACCCCGGCCGCCCGGGCTGCCACGGCCCAGATCACGGCGTTCCTGCACGACGCCCTCCACCCGCGACAGGAGTCCCCATGACCACCCCCGATCCCGCGCCCGCGCTGACCGTGGGCAACATCGCGCTGTCCTTCCACCGCGCCGTCGCGGCCGTCACCCGCCGTGTCCTCCAGGCCCACGGGCACCGGGTCAACAGCATCGAGGCACCGCACGAACAGCTCTTCCAGCTCCAGGCGGCCGGCCAGGTGGACGTACTCGTCTCCGCCTGGCTGCCCTCCAGCCACGACGGCTACCTCGCCGGGTACCGCGACGAGGTGCGCCTGCTCGCCCCGCACTACGAGCCGTACTGCCTCTGGGCCGTGCCGCCCTACGTCCCCCTCGAAGCCGTCGGCGAGGTCGCCGACCTCGTCCGCCCCGAGGTGGCCGCGCGGATGACCCGCGGCATCGACGGCATCAACCCCGGCGCCGGCATCAGCCGCTTCTCCGCCCGGATGGTGACCGCCTACGGCCTCGACCGGGCCGGCTACACCTTCACCCCGGGCAACGAACCGGGCTTCACCGCCCGCGTCGAACGGGGGATCGCCGACCGCGAGTGGTTCGTCATCCCGCTCTGGCGCCCGCAGTACCTCAACCGCCTCCACGGCCTGCGCGCCATCGCCGAGCCCAAGGGGCTGCTGGGTACCGTCGACGCGGCCGGCCCCGTCGTACGCCGCGAGGTGCTCGACCGCGTCCACCCCGACGCACTGACCCGCCTCGACGCGCTGCGCCTCGGAAACGACGGCGTCGAGGAACTCGACACCATGATCAACGCGGACGGCCTCACCCCGTTGCAGGCCGCCGACCGCTACCTGGCGAGCCGCCCGGAGCTGCTCCCCTGACCCGGCGCCGCGTCCAGCAGCCCCGCTCTGCCCCTCCCGCCCCGCCTCGATGAGGAGAACACCATGAACGACAACCAGGCCACGACCATGCGCGCGGTCGGCTACCGCGAGAACCTGCCCGTCGACGACCCCCAGAGCCTGCTGGACCTCGAACTGCCGGTGCCCCGGCCGGGGCCGCGCGACCTGCTCGTCCGGGTCGAGGCCGTCGCGGTCAACCCGGTGGACTACAAGATCCGCCAGAACGCCCACCCGGGGCCGGAGCCCAGGGTGCTCGGCTGGGACGCGGCGGGCACCGTGGTCGCGGTCGGCGCGGAGGTCGAGCTCTTCGCGGTCGGTGACCACGTCTACTACGCGGGGGCGTTGGACCGGCCCGGCGCGAACGCCCGGTTCCACGCCGTGGACGAGCGACTGGTGGGCCGCAAGCCGGCCACGCTCAGCTTCGCCGAGGCAGCGGCGTTGCCGCTGACCTCCCTCACCGCCTGGGAGGGCCTGTTCGAACGGCTGGGCCTGCGGACCGGAGCCCTGGAGCAGACCGGGACGCTGCTGGTGACCGCCGCCGCAGGCGGCGTCGGCTCCATGGTGGCCCAACTCGCCCGTGCCCTGACCAGTCTGACCGTGGTGGGCACCGCCTCCCGCCCGGAGACGGCCGCCTTCGCCCGCACGATGGGCGTCGACCACGTCATCGACCACCGCCGGCCGCTGGCCCCGCAACTCGCCGAGGTGGCGCCAGGCGGCCTGGACTACGTCTTCAGCACCACCGGCACCGACCGCAACCTCGACGTCTACGCCGAGGCGCTCAACCCCTTCGGCCGGATCGTCGCCATCGACGACTTCGACACGCTGCCGATCGGCCTGCTCAAGGCGAAGAGCATCTCGTTCCACTGGGAGTTCATGTACACCCGCTCGATGTTCCACACCGCCGACCAGTCCGCCCAGCACCACATCCTCACCCAGGTCGCCCGGCTGGTCGACGTCGGCCACCTGACCACCACCGCCACCCGGGACCTCGGCCCGATCAACGCCGCCAACCTCCGCCAGGCCCACCGCATCCAGGAATCCGGCACGACCATCGGCAAGATCACCCTCACCGGCTTCTGACCCGCCCCCTGCCGCTCACCCACGCCCACCGCCGCTCACCCGTGCTCCCCGGCCCGAGCCTCCGGGCCCGGGCCGTCCTGCTCGCGGGGCAGGCATCGATGCCGTGCCGGTGTGTGCCGCTTGTGGCGTCGTGGCACGTGGGTCCGGTCAGCGGGCGGACAGTTCCCGTGGGTCCGGGTGGCCGTCAGGGTAGGCGTCGGCCATGGGGGAGGAGCCGGTGGTGAGGAAGTCGTGGATCGCGGCCAGGTAGGTGGCGCGGTCGACGGTGCCGTCGCCGTCGGTGTCCAGGGCGCCGAACGCGGCGGTGGCGCCGTCGGCGGTATTGCCGGTCGCCGCGCGCAGCCGGGTGAACTCCCGACGGGTCAGGCGGCCGTCGTTGTCGGAGTCGGCGAGGTCGAACAGCGATCCGAGGGCGGGACGGCAGGACTCCTCGAAGGCCTCGTGGCCGGCCCAGGAACGGTACTCCTCGAAGGTGACGCCGCCGTCGCCGTCACCGTCCATCTGTCGGAAGACCTCCTGGTGGGCCGCGCGGGCCGCCGTGACCAGAGGGTCCTTCGGGCCGCGTCCGCAGGCCGAGGCCGCCCGGTCGACCCGGGCAAGGTACTCGCCGTGGGTGATCACGCCGTCGCCATCAGTGTCCAGCATCGTGAAGATGCGCCGCTTCGCCGCGTCTGACATTCCGTCACCATCCGTTCACCGAAGGTCGAATTACTCGGGGCACGCTATCGGCCGGGCGTCCGGTCACCGGCCAGGCGCGCCTGACGCTCCGCCGCCACTCCGAGGGGGCGCCGCACGTCCTGACCCCGGTGCGGCGAGGGCGCGTTCGCCGAGGGCGAGCTTGGTGACGGACAGGCAGGGCGCTTCTGCGCTGCCCCGGGCCGGGCGTTTGTTTCGGGTGCCGAGTGGGGGTAGTGTTCCCTAGTCGCTCGGCAGGGAGCACCGGACACGCATCGGCGCGGACGGTCCCGGGGCGGCCAATCCTTTTGAAATGCCATGGCCTGGTTCGGGCTGGGTCGCGTCCTGTCGCGGCTTGGTTCTTATTCGGCGTGTTCGTTTTATTGGATTGCGGCCGATTCGCTTTTCGGAGCGGGGATCGGCTAGAGTTTGAAACGTCGGACGG
>NZ_JBHVPH010000020.1:142619-155737 GCF_042887425.1 Kitasatospora sp. NPDC057940 | reverse complement strand
AAGTCGACGCTGACGTTGTCGAGGGCCACGACGCGGGTCTCCCCGTCCCCGTAGACCTTGTTGAGGCCGGTGGCGCGGGCGGCCGCCAGGCCGGTCCGGACGGCGGTTGCGGTCGACGTGGTCACGGGGGTGCTCCTTGGTGGTCGCGGGCTGCGGGAGACGCGCTGGGCGCCTGGACGGCCGGGCCGCCAGGGGCGCCCGGCCGTACCTCCATGCTCCGCCGCGTGATCATGAGTTCTCGTCGCTCCGCCGGACGGTTGGCCTGACCACCGCTGGGCGTACGGCCAGGTGACGCCCTCCTCCTGGGGTATGACGCCGACCCTGAGCGCCGGGCGGTGGCCGGAACTCATGCACTTCGTGGCCGAATTGCGGACTGTTCGTCAGATCGCAAGGAAACATGACAACTTCCCTGGCTGGGAACATGCGAAAGGGTGAGCCGGGCGACTAGGCTCTGGGGTGGCCCGCACCGGGGGTGGAGCGCTTCTTCTCCGGCCGATGGAGGGGTCCGTCCTCAGGACGCCCGGATGGTGGAACGCAGACACGGGCAGCTTAAAACTGCTTGGCCGCGAGGCCGTGCCGGTTCGAGTCCGGCTCCGGGCACCGCTCGACTCGCGGGGGCGCCGACGGCGTCCCCGCCGGGAGTCGATCAGTGATCCTCCTCGCGGCGTATCCCGATATTTTTGCCAAGCCATTACCCTGGTGGCTGGGCGGTGCAGTGCCGCCACGGAGGGAATGTGCAATGAGAAGCAGCAACCCGGTCTTCTCGCGGGAGGGGTCCTTCACCCGCGAGCCCGGCTACGCGGGGTTCGGTACCACCACGCAGGCCGGGGGCCAGTACGGCAACAACCCCTACGCGGGGACCCCTTACGCCCAGCAGCCCCAGGCGCAGGGCCCGATGACCGACGAGCAGCTGTACGAGATGTACAACGGTCCGTCGGCCGGCCCCGCCGCCACCGGGCGGATGACGCTCGACGACGTGGTCGCGCGCACGGCCATGACGCTGCTGACCCTGGTCGCCGGCGGTGCGGTGGCCTGGTTCGCGCTGCCGTTCGAGAACTACGGCTACGCCGCCGGCGCCTCGATCGTCGCCTTCGTCGTCTACCTGGTCATCGCCTTCAAGCGCAGTGTCAGCCCGCCGCTGATCCTGACCTACGCGGCGCTCCAGGGCTTCGCGCTCGGTGCCGTCTCACACGTCTTCAACACCGTGCTGAACGGCATCGTGCTCCAGGCGGTGCTGGGTACGGCGGCGGTCTTCGCGGCGATGCTGTTCGCCTACAAGAGCGGCAGGATCCGGGTCACCGCGCGCTACCAGCGGATCGGCATCGCGATCGCCATCGGCTTCGTGCTGCTGATGCTGGTCAACATGGTCGCGATGGCGTTCGGCGCCGACATGGGCCTGCGCTCGGGCCCGCTGGGCATCGTGGTCGGCCTGGTCGGCATCGCCCTGGGCGCGTTCTTCCTGTCGCTGGACTTCGCGGCGGTCGAGGAGGCCATCGCCCAGGGCGCGCCGCAGCGCGAGTCCTGGCGGGCCGCCTTCGGGCTGACCCTGTCGCTGGTCTGGATCTACATGGAGATGCTGCGCCTGATCGCGATCCTGCGCGGCGACGACTAACCGCGTTCCCGCCGTACCACTGCCGCCGGGCCCCCGGAGCGAAACGCTCCGGGGGCCCGGCGGCGTTTAGGCTCCCTGTCATGCATGACGTACAGCTCCTGGTCGAAGCCGTCGACTCCTTGGCGGATCGTTTCCGCTCGCTGCCGCAGAGCAAACTGCTGGGCGCCGTGCCCGGGTACGAGTCCCGGGCGGGGGCCGTGCTGGCGCTGGCCCGGCGGCTGGCCGAACTGGCGCTGGCGGCGGAGGGCGGGCCGGAGCGGGAGTTCCCGGACGCCGGGGCCTTCGCGGCGGGGGACCAACTGGCCGTCGCCGGGCACGACCTGGCGGCCGCGCTGGCGGCGCTGTCGGAGGGCGACGCGGTCGCCCTGCCGGGCGGGCCGGTGGCGGCCGCGGAGGTGCTCGCCGGGGCGCTGGCCGCGGTGCGGGAGACGGCGGCGCTCTGCCGATAGACGTCCGGACACGCCGAAGGCCGGCCGGGTCGGTAACCCCTTGACCCGGCCGGCCTTCGGCGTGCTGCGCCGTGTGTGCGGTGCTGCCGCGCTGCTGGGGCGGCGTCAGATGCTGGCGACCACCCGGTCGGCGAGGACGTAGACGGCCTCCTCGTCGGTGGAGAAGGTCAGCGAGTACGAGCCGGAGAAGCGCGAGCCGCCGAGCAGCCGGACGTGCTCACCGGCACGGACCGCGTCGATCAGCCGGTAGGCGGCCTCCCGGTCGCCCGGGGCCACGCAGAGCGTGGTGCCGTCGGCGAAGGCGTACACGTCCAGGGTGCCCAGCGGGCCCGGGCGGACGTCGATCAGGGCGACGGCCTCGTCGGCGAGGGTGGCCAGCCGGGTGTCGGTCCACTCGCGGGACGGCGCCTGGCTGGGCACGAAGTCGGGGTGGGAGGGGTGGCGGCGCGGGTCGGGCGCGGCGACCGGGGCGTCCTCGACGGCCTGGTCGGCGTCCAGCAGCCCGGCCTCCAGGCCGGTGGCCAGCAGGTCGGCCTCGCGGCGGGCGCGGGCGTCCCCGGTGGGCTCGGCGGAGCCGGAGGCAGCGGAGCCGGAGGCAGCGGAGGAGGTGCCGGCGGAGGAGGTGCCGGCGCCCTGGCCGGGGAACGGCGACGAGCCGCCCTCGGGCCCGGGCTCGGCGGGACCCTCGTTGATCAGGTCCTCCAGCGCGGAGCGCAGCGCCTCGCCGAACTCCGGGTCCATGGTGCCGGCGTTGTCGACGGCGTCCTGCGGGCCGGTGGGGCGGGGGAAGAACAGCGGCCACTCGTCGGTGCTGGCGAACGGGCCGGTGTACGGGGAGTCGAACAGTGGCGCGTCCTCGGCCGCGCGGGCCTCCTGCTCGGCCCAGAACGCCCGGGCCTCGGTGATCTCCCGCTCGCGGTCGGCGGCGAGTGCCTCGGTGACGGCCTGGCGTATCGCGGCCTGGTCCACCGGGACGGGTGCGGCCTGGGCCGCGGCCTGCGCGTCCAGCCGGCGGGAGAGTCCCCGGAGGCGGAGCAGCACGGCGGTCGACACGGTGATCAGGATCAGCAGCAGGATGGTGTAGACGGCGCTCACGGAACGTACTCCTAGCGAGGAGTGGAACGGGGTTACGTGTCCACACTGCCGCATCCGGGGCTGTTGCCGCAGTGGCGAATGTCTAATTTGTGGGGGACTTTCGCTCTTGTCCCCAAATTGTTAGGTAACACCGTTCTACGCAGTGGAGTTGATCCGCTCCGCAGTGTCGATTTCCGAGCCGAAAACGAGCGAAAAGAGGGCCGGATCGACCTCGCGATGTGATCCGGCCCTCAATTACTCACGGTCACTCCAAACGGGTGGTCCAGACCCTTTCGGGGTGGCCCGGCGGGTCAGCTGAGGCGCTCGATCACCATCGCCATGCCCTGGCCGCCGCCGACGCACATGGTCTCCAGACCGAACTGCTTGTCGTGCCACTGCAGGGAGTTGATCAGGGTGGTGGTGATCCGGGCGCCGGTCATGCCGAACGGGTGGCCGACGGCGATCGCGCCGCCGTTGACGTTCAGCTTGTCCAGGTCGATGCCGAGATCCCGGTAGGACGGGATCACCTGGGCGGCGAAGGCCTCGTTGATCTCGACCAGGTCGATGTCGTCGATGGTCAGGCCGGCCCGCCGCAGCGCCTGCCGGGAGGCCTCGACCGGGCCGTAGCCCATGATCTCGGGGGAGAGCGCGCTGACGCCGGTGGAGACCACCCGGGCGAGCGGGGTGATGCCCAGCTCCCGGGCCTTGGTGTCGGACATGATGACCAGCGCGGCGGCGCCGTCGTTCAGCGGGCAGCAGTTACCGGCGGTCACGGTGCCGTCCGGCCGGAACACCGGCTTCAGGCCGGAGACGCCCTCCAGCGTGACGCCGGCGCGCGGGCCGTCGTCCTTGCTCACCACGGTGCCGTCCGGGAGCGTCACCGGGGTGATCTCGCGCTCCCAGAAGCCGGCCTTGATGGCGGCCTCGGCGAGGTTCTGCGAGCGGACGCCGAACTCGTCCTGCTCGGCGCGGGTGATCCCCTTGAGCGCGGCCAGGTTCTCGGCGGTCTGGCCCATCGCGATGTAGGCGTCCGGCAGCAGGCCGTCCTCGCGCGGGTCGTGCCACTCCCCGCCGCCCTCCTCGGCGCGCTTGGCGGTGCGGGCCTGGGCCTCGTCGAAGACCGGGTTCGTGGTGCCCGGCATGCCGTCCGAGGTCCCGTTCACGCTGCGCGAGACGGTCTCCACGCCGGCCGAGAGGAAGACGTCGCCCTCGCCGGCCCTGATCGCGTGCAGTGCCATCCGCGTGGTCTGCAGCGAGGACGAGCAGTAGCGGGTGATGGTGGCGCCGGGCAGGTAGTCCATGCCCATCTGGACGGCCACGATGCGGGCCAGGTTGTGGCCCTGCTCGCCGCCGGGCAGGCCGCAGCCGAGCATCAGGTCGTCGATCTCGCGCGGGTCGAGCTGCGGGACCTTGGCCAGGGCGGCCTGGATGACGTGGGCGGTCAGGTCGTCGGGGCGGACGTCCTTGAGCGACCCCTTGAAGGCCCGGCCGATCGGCGAACGGGTGGCGCTGACGATGACGGCTTCGGGCATGGCGGGCTCCTCGCTGGGTGACGGCGGACTGGCGTCCGGGAGGAAAGTTACCGCCTGGTAGATCAGGCGTCACCCGTCCCGGCGTGTGAGCTGGCCGACGTGTCGCCGGCCTCTGGAACGGCTCCTTCCCTGGCCTCCTCGGGCGCCCACGAGCCGGGCAGCCCGACCCGCAGCCGGTGGCGCAGCAACGCCCAGCGGCGGCCGGCGCCCTCCGCCTCGACGGCCGCGACCTCGGTGCCCGAACGCCCGGCCGCGGCGGCGGCGGCCATCGCCACCGGCAGCACCGTCCCGCCCGGCACGGGTGCGGCCGGGCGCTCCTCCTCCGGCCAGAGGCCGAGCGCGGCGCACACCGAGGGCAGCACGGCCATCGCGGCCGTCGCGTAGCCCTGGGCGGACGGGTGGTAGCGGTCGGCGGCGAACATCTCCGGGCGCGCCGCGAACTCCGGGCCCAGCAGCGAGCCCAGCGAGACCGTCCGGCCGCCGGCCTCCACGACCGCGATGGTCTGCGCTGCCGCCAGCTGCCGGCTCAGCCGGCGGGCCACCCAGCGCAGCGGCGGGCGCACCGGCTTGATCGTCCCGAGGTCCGGGCAGGTGCCGACCACCACCTCGCAGCCGTTCGCCCGCAGCGCCGCGACCGCCTCGCCGAGCTGGCGGACGGCCAGCTGGGCCGGGCTGTGCCGGGTCACGTCGTTGGCGCCGATCATGAGCACGGCGACGTCCGGGTGGTGCGGCAGCGCCTGCTCCAGCTGGCCCGAGAGGTGGGCGGAACGGCCGCCGGTGCGGGCCACGTTGACCAGCCGGACCGGGCGTTCGGCGACCGAGGCCAGGCCCGCGGCCAGCAGCGCGCCCGGGGTCTCCCGGGCCCGCAGCACACCGAGGCCGGCGCCGGTGGAGTCACCGAGGACGGCCAGCACCAGCGGCGGCTGCGTGGCGGCGGAGCTGTCGGCGAAGGCCTCGCCGTAGACGCCGTCGGCCTTGGGCGGATCGCCCTCCAGCACGCCGATGGCCTGGATCGCCAGCTTGCTCTCGGTGAGCAGCACGCCCACCAGGCCCACGCCCAGCAGGCCGAGCCCGCCGCCGCCGTACGCCGCCGCGGTGGCGATCCGGCGGGCCACCCGGGCCCGCGAGTCCTGTGCCCCTGGCATCCGATGCCCCCTTCGCGTCCTCGTGCCGCCCCCTCCGGGGCCATGGCGATGCCTGCACCCCCCTCCTACCCGCGCGGGGGCCGGGGCTACCTGCGGGGCTGGGCCATTGGGGGAGGAGGGCGGGTGGGGGGCCGCCGTGCGGGGCCGCGGCGGGGTGAGGGGCGGGTGGGGCGGAAGGGCGGGCTGGGGCGGGCGGCACGGCCTAGGCTTTGCAGTACCGAAAGCACTCGCATGCCCACTACCGGGAGGACCCCCGTGCGGTACCACAACTCGATCATCGACCTCGTCGGCAACACGCCGCTGGTCAAGCTGAACAAGGTCACCGAGGGCATCAGCGCGACAGTGCTGGCGAAGGTCGAGTACTTCAACCCCGGCGGTTCGGTGAAGGACCGCATCGCGATGCGCATGATCGAGGCCGCCGAGGCCTCGGGCGCCCTGAAGCCGGGCGGCACCATCGTCGAGCCGACCTCCGGCAACACCGGCGTCGGCCTGGCGATCGTGGCCCAGCAGAAGGGCTACAAGTGCATCTTCGTCTGTCCGGACAAGGTGTCCACCGACAAGATCAACACCCTGCGCGCGTACGGCGCCGAGGTGGTCGTCTGTCCCACCGCCGTGGCCCCCGAGCACCCGGACTCGTACTACAACGTCTCCGACCGGCTCGTCCGGGAGACCCCGAACGCCTGGAAGCCGGACCAGTACTCCAACCCGGACAACCCGGCCTCGCACTACCACTCCACCGGTCCGGAGCTGTGGGAGCAGACCGAGGGCCGGATCACCCACTTCGTGGCGGGCGTCGGCACCGGCGGCACCATCTCCGGCACCGGCAACTACCTGAAGGAGGTCTCGGGCGGCAAGGTCAAGGTGATCGGCGCCGACCCGGAGGGCTCGGTCTACTCGGGCGGCACCGGCCGGCCGTACCTGGTCGAGGGCGTGGGTGAGGACTTCTGGCCGACCGCCTACGACCGTGACGTCGCCGACGGCATCGTCGCCGTCTCCGACAAGGACTCCTTCCAGATGACCCGCCGTCTGGCCAAGGAGGAGGGCCTGCTGGTCGGCGGCTCCTGCGGCATGGCCGTGGTGGCCGCGCTGGAGGTGGCCAAGGGCCTGGGCCCGGACGACGTCGTGGTGGTGCTGCTGCCGGACGGCGGCCGCGGCTACCTGTCCAAGATCTTCAACGACGACTGGATGGCCGACTACGGCTTCCTGCCCTCGGCCACCGACGAGGCGCACATCGGCGAGGTGCTGGCCCGCAAGGACGCCATCGAGCACGAGGGCATCCCGCAGTTCGTCCACATGCACCCGAACGAGACGGTCGCCGAGGCGGTCCGGGTGCTGCGCGAGTACGGCGTCTCGCAGATGCCGGTGGTCTCCCCGGGTGCCGGGCACCCGGACATCATGGCCGGCGAGGTGATCGGCTCGGTGGCGGAGAAGCTGCTGCTGGAGGGCGTCTTCGCGAAGGAGATCGAGCTGACCGACACGCTGGACCGGGTGATGTCCAAGCCGCTGCCGGTCGTCGGTGCGGGCGAGACGGTCACCAACCTGATGACCGTGCTGGAGAAGGCCGACGCCGCGGTGGTGCTGGTGGAGGGCAAGCCGCAGGGCATCGTCACCCGCCAGGACCTGCTGGGCTTCCTCGCCGGCCGCGCCGCGCACTGACCCGTCGGCCCCGGTCCTGACCGGTCCTGACCGGTCCTGACCGGTCCTGACCGGCCCGACCCCGTCACCGGCTCCGGTCGGCGGGGCGGCCGAGGTTTCGTCCACGTTTTGCCCGCGGTTCGCCCACGGGCGAAGTGGTACACCGGCGTCACCTGCCCGCAGCACGCGGTTAACAACGGTCCGGCATCGTGGTGGTCAACGGCGAGACGCCGAGCGAGACGACGGCAACCGTCCGGGAGCGGCTCCCCGGCGGACGCGGTCGGCTCCGGACACGTCGGGCGGTCCTGACCCGGCCCGCCGCGTCCGCCCTCCGACCCGGCAACGGGGGAGAGGGGCCTCCGCGGGAGGCGCCGTCGTCCCGCCCCTGCCCGGCTGAGGCCGGTCGACAGGGTGCGGCGGCTCCCGCGGCACCGCGCGCCGCACGGCGCGTCTCCGCGGTTCCCGGGTGGGGGAACCGAGGCGGAGAACGGCAGGGCCGGTCCTTCTCCGAGGGACCGGCCCTTCCCGTACGCTCACACGCATGACCAGCACTGAAACCACCCAGGACGAGCCGCGCTACGTCCGGCTCAAGATCGAGCTCATCGCGGAGATCACCGACGAGGGCGCGCTCAAGGCGGCCGCCCTGAAGCAGGTGACCGAGGACGAGTACCTCGACGACGACGAGCGCGCCCAGTCCGTCGACGCCATCGAGGTGGACCCGTCGGGTTCGCTCGCCCACTTCATCGACCCGGTGGCGCTGCTCGGCGACGTGCCGGGTGTCGAGCTGGCCTCGGCGACCTGGGAGTCGGCGCAGACCGAGTTCGACCCCGAGAACGAGGGGTGGGACGAGTACGTGGTGGACGAGTCCGCCGAGTAGCGGCCTCGTCCCGCCTGCTCGTCACCGCTCGTGAACGCCCGGTCTGCCCCGCAGGCCGGGCGTTTTTTCCCTGTTCACCGGGAAGTTGGGTCATCTCATACGATCGCTTACCCTTCGGAGGTGGAACCGTGCACGGGCGGATTGCGTTTCTGTATCCGTAAATGCCCGGGATGATCAGCAGGGAGACGCGACGTGACGGCACGGGACGGTCAGGGGCGGGCAGGCGGAGGCAACTGGAGCCGGCGCGGAGTGCTCGCGGGCCTGATCGGGGCGCCGGTCCTGCTGCTCGCGGCCTGCAACGACACCAAGAGCGCCGACGCCAACGGCTCGGGCGGCTCGGGCGGTTCGGGCGGCTCCGGCGGAACCCCCGGCGCCGGCAGCGGCTCCGGCGGGACCAGCAGCGCGCCGAAGACCTCGACCGCCGTCATCACCGTCACTCCTGCGGACGGTGCCGCCTCCGCCAGCTTCAGCGAGCCGGTCACGGTCACCGTCAGCAACGGCACCCTGGGCACCGTCAAGGTCACCGACTCCACGGGCAAGGAGCTGGCCGGCCAGCTCGCCTCCGACGGCGCCAGCTGGACCTCGGCCGCCGCCCCCGCCAGCGGCACCAAGTACACCGTGGCCGCCACCGCCGTCGACAAGGACAAGCTGGAGGCGGACGCCAACGCCACCTTCACCACGGCCACCCCGGCCAACACCTTCGTCGGCTACTTCACGCCCGAGGACGGCTCGGTCGTCGGCGTCGGCATGCCCGTCTCGATCACCTTCAGCAAGCCGATCACCGACCGCAAGGCCGTCCAGCAGGCGATCACCGTGATAGCCGAGCCGGGCGTCGAGATCGTCGGGCACTGGTTCTCCAGCACCCGCCTCGACTTCCGGCCGCAGGAGTACTGGGCCAAGGGCACCAAGGTCACCCTCAAGCTCCGGCTCAAGGACGTCGAGGGCGCCAAGGGCGTCTACGGCACCCAGTCCAAGGACGTCCGCTTCACCATCGGCCGCGCCCAGACCAGCGTCGCCGACCTCGGGGCCAAGAAGCTCACCGTCACCACCGACGGCCAGGTCAGCGCCGTCTACAAGATCTCCGGCGGGTCGCCCGAGCACCGCACCTGGGGCGGCAAGATGGTGATCTCCGAGCAGTTCCAGCAGACCCGGATGAACTCGCAGACCGTCAACCTCGGCAGCGAGTACGACATCGCCGACGTGCCGCACGCCCAGCGACTCACCACCTCGGGCACCTTCATCCACGGCAACTACTGGTCCTCGTCGTCGATCTTCGGCGGCCAGAACACCAGTCACGGCTGCATCGGCCTCCAGGACGCCAAGGGCGCGCAGGACGGCAGCACGGACGGCTACAAGTTCTACAAGAGCTCCATGGTCGGCGACGTCGTCGAGGTCACGAACTCCGGTGACAAGACGGTCGCGCCGGACAACGGCCTGAACGGCTGGAACCTCGGCTGGGCCGCCTGGAAGGCCGGCAGCGCGGTCTGACGCCGGGAGCCGCCGGTCGGCGCCCCGACCGGCGGGCGGTCACCTCGGGTGGCCGGCCCGCCGGAACGGTCACGGACGGTCAGCCCTGCGTGCGGGCCACGCCGATCGGGCAGGAGGCGCCGGTGCCGCCGAGGCCGCAGTAGCCGTTCGGGTTCTTGGCGTCGGACAGGTACTGCTGGTGGTACGGCTCGGCCGGGTAGAACGGGCCCGCGGGGGCGATCTCGGTGGTGATCGGACCGTAGCCGAGCGCGGTCAGGGCCGGCTGGAAGGCGTCCCGGGCGGCGGCCGCGGCGGCGGCCTGGGCGGGGGAGTGGGTGTAGACGGCGGAGCGGTACTGGCTGCCGACGTCGTTGCCCTGGCGGTTGCCCTGGGTCGGGTCGTGCGCCTCCCAGAAGGTCTTCAGCAGCCGCTCGTACGAGATCACCGAGGGGTCGAACACCACCCGGACCGCCTCGGTGTGCCCGGTCAGCCCGCTGCACACCTCCTCGTACGTCGGGTGGGGGGTGTAGCCGCCCTGGTAGCCGACCAGCGTCGTCCAGACGCCGGGCAGGCGCCAGAACGTCCGCTCGGCGCCCCAGAAGCAGCCCAGCCCGAAGTCGGCCACCTCCAGGCCGTCCGGGTACGGCCCGGTGAGCGGGTGGCCGAGCACGGTGTGCGGCTCGCGCAGCGCGAAGCCCGGCGACTCCCGGCCGGGCAGCGCCTGGTCGGCGGGAACGAGCGAGGTCTTGTGGCGGTTGAACAGCACGGCCTGCTCCTGCGGGGTAGGGAGGGTTGCGCAGGATTCAACGCGGCGGGGCGCCCCCGGATTCCGGCGCCGCCAGGATTCCGCCGCGGCCCCGGTTCGCAGCCGGCCCGGTTCACGGCGGGCTGGGACGTTCCGGAGGGCGCCGGGCCGTACGGCCACTAGGCTCGACCCATGACCGAGCACCAGCTTCCCCAGGGCTTCGAGACCCTCGCCATCCACGCGGGTCAGGAAGCAGACCCCCAGACCGGGGCCGTCGTCACGCCGATCTACCAGGTGTCCACCTACAAGCAGGACGGGGTGGGCGGCCTGCGGGGCGGCTACGAGTACAGCCGCAGCGCCAACCCGACCCGCACCGCGCTGGAGGAGTGCCTCGCGGCGCTGGAGGGCGGCGCCCGCGGCCTCGCCTTCGCCTCCGGCCTGGCCGCCGAGGACACCCTGCTGCGCACCATCCTCAAGCCGGGCGACCACATCGTGATCCCCAACGACGCCTACGGCGGCACCTTCCGGCTGTTCGCCAAGGTGCTGACCCGCTGGGGCGTCGAGTTCTCCGTCGCCAACACCCAGGACCTGGCCACCGTCCGGGCCGCGCTGCGCCCCAACACCCGCGCGGTCTGGGTGGAGACCCCGTCCAACCCGCTGCTGGGCATCACCGACCTCGCCGCGCTCGCCGAGGTCGCGCACGGCGCCGGCGCGCTGCTGGTGGTCGACAACACCTTCGCCAGCCCGTACCTGCAGCAGCCGATCGCGCTCGGCGCGGACGCGGTCGTGCACTCCACCACCAAGTACATGGGCGGCCACTCGGACGTGGTCGGCGGTGCGCTGGTGCTGGCCGACGCGAGCCTGGGCGAGGAGGTGGCGTACCACCAGAACGCGATGGGCGCCGTCTCCGGGCCGTTCGACGCCTGGCTGGTGCTGCGCGGCATCAAGACGCTGGGCGTCCGGATGGACCGGCACAGCGCCAACGCGGAGAAGGTCGCCGAGCTGCTGGCGAGCCACCCGAAGGTCAGCCAGGTGCTGTACCCGGGCCTGCCCGAGCACCCCGGCCACGAGATCGCCGCCAAGCAGATGAAGGCCTTCGGCGGCATGGTCTCGTTCCGGGTCCAGGGCGGCGAGGAGGCGGCGGTCGAGGTCTGCAACCGCGCGCAGCTGTTCACCCTCGGCGAGTCGCTCGGCGGCGTGGAGTCGCTGATCGAGCACCCGGGCCGGATGACCCACGCCTCGGTGGCCGGTTCGGCGCTGGAGGTGCCCGCCGACCTGGTGCGCGTCTCGGTCGGCATCGAGTCGATCGACGACCTGCTCGCCGACCTCAAGCAGGCGCTGGGCTAGGACGCGTTCGGAGGCCCGGATCCTGTTGGGGGTCCCCGGCCTCGGTGAGCCCGCGGGGGACCGCGATGGTCACCTGACGCGCTGTCGACGCACCCGGCCGGAGGAGCCCCTGCGGGCTCCTCCGGCCGGGTGCGTCGCGTCATGCCCTCACGGGCTCGCGCCGGAGCGCTCCTTCAGGAGCGCTTCCAGGGGCCGGGCGACGCGGAGGTGCAGTCCTCGTTCGGACCGGACTCACCGCGCACCAGGTCCCAGAGGTTCCATCCGCCCCACACGGTCCACGAGTCCGCCGAGGCCCATGAGTGCGGCGGGTGCGGGGGGCGCGGACACGGCTTCGGCGGGCACTTCTTGTCCTCGACCGTGATCGTCACGCACGGGCAGTCCGCGGTCAGTTCGACCGTGGTCACCGCGGTCTGGGGCAGTTCGTAGCCGGGAGGTGCCGAGACCTCCTGCCAGTAGTAGGTGCCGAACGGAAGGTTGTCCGCGGAGCAGACGCCGTCCGCCCCGGTGGTGCAGGGGGAGCCGACGGGGGTGTCGGGGTTGGTTCCGGTGGTTTGGAGGCCGGGGACGCCGTTGGTCTCGTGCCAGAGCTGGAAGGTGGCGCCGGTCAGTGGCTGTCCGGTGGCGGAGTCGACCTTGGTGACCGTGGTGGAGCCGGTCGGAGTGGTGGTCTTGGTGTCCTGGACGGTGACGGGGATGCTCTGTCCGTCGGTGTCGAGGACCACGGTCGTCACCGCGGGCTTCGGCAGGTCGTAGCCGGGAGGAGCGGCGGTCTCCTGCCAGTAGTAGGTGCCCAGCGGGAGGCCGCTCGCGGTGCAGAGGCCGTTGGCTCCGGTGGTGCAGGGGGAGCCGACGGCGGTGTCGGGGTTGGTTCCGGTGGTTTGGAGGCCGGGGACGCCGTTGGTCTCGTGCCAGAGCTGGAAGGTCGCGCCGGCCAGAGGCTGCCCGGTGGCGGAGTCGACCTTGGTGACCGTGGTGGAGCCGGTCGGGGCGATGGTCTTGGTGTCCTGGACGGTGATCGGGACGTTCTGTCCGTTGGTGTCGAGGACGACGGTGGTGACGTTGAGTTCCGGCAGGTCGTAGCCGTTGGGTGCCGATACTTCTTGCCAGTAGTAGGTGCCGAGGGGGAGGCCGCTCGCGGTGCAGAGGCCGTTGGCTCCGGTGGTGCAGGGGGAGCCGACGGGGGTGTCGGGGTTGGTTCCGGTGGTTTGGAGGCCGGGGACGCCGTTGGTCTCGTG